>PLUH01000321.1 GCA_003164825.1 Hyphomicrobiales bacterium | reverse complement strand
CGCGACGCTTCGCTCATGGCATCCCCTCGTTTGTTTCCCGGTTCAGACCTCTTGCAAAGTCGGCGCTCGCCGATGAACCGACGAGCGCCGACCCGATCCCTCAGTCGATTAATGACCGAAGTTCGGCCGAAATCAACCCCAGCAGAGCTTCATGCCTTCGTCGGAATTGATCGAGGGAACGCCGGGAACCGGATGATCAGTCACGAGCTGCTCGCCGGTATCGATGCTCACAGGCTTCTTGCCAGTCTTCACGAAATCGACGACCGCCTGCACGCCGTCCGCGGCCATCAACAGCGGGTATTGTTGCGAGGTCGCGCCGATCACGCCCGCCTTGACGCTCTTGATGCCGTTGCAGCCGCCGTCGACCGCGACCACCAGGACGCCCTTTTCCTTGCCGGCAGCCTTGAGCGCCGCATAGCCGCCATCCGCCGCTGGCTCGTTGATGGCATAGACGAGGTCGATCTGATCGGCCTTCTGGAGGATCTTCTCCATCGCCGTGCGGCCGCCTTCATCCGATCCCGAAGATAGGTCGGAACCGACGATCTGCGGGCTGTCGCTCATCGCGTAGTGCTTGGGATCCTTGACCGCAATGCCAAAGCCGGTGAGGAAGCCGTTGTGGCGCAGGTAGTCGACGGTCGGCTGGTTGGCGGTGAGGTCGAGAGTCGCGATCTTGGCTGTCTTGGCCTTGTCGCCCAGGATCCCCTTCGCCCATTGGCCGATCAGCTCGCCCGCCTTGAAGTTGTCGGTGGCGAAGTTGGCGTCAGCGGCGGTGACGGGATCGAGCGGCGTGTCGAGCGTGATCACGAGGACGCCCGCCTTGCGGGCCTTCTCGACGGTCGGGACAATGGCGGTCGAATCGCTCGGGACGAGAAGGATGCCCTTCGCGCCGGCTGCGATCAGTTGCTCGATAGCGGCGACCTCCCCGTCATTGTCACCATCGAACTTGCCTGCGAGGGCCTGCGTTGTGACACCGAGTTCTTTGGCCTTTGCCTCAAACCCTTCTCTCATCTTGACGAAGAAGGGATTGGTGTTGGTCTTGGTTACGAGTCCAACCAAAATCGAATCGGCATGCGCAGTCGCTCCCATCAACGCGATGGAGAGCGCGGAAGCGGCGGCAAACGTAAATATTCCAGATATCTTGGACACAGGTTTCCTCCCTCGGATATAAGAGCGACGGCGTCGTGGCCGAAGTCGTATCAACGCTTCGCGCTCTTGCGCGCAACGACCCTACTTGGGACGTCGTATCTCCATAGGGCAAATTTTTGGTCAAGAGTCAAGGATAACTACATCCAATGGAATAATTCTTGACACCTAGCCGGTCCGGCACAATCATGCGCCGGTCGATGCTTACAAATAGGTAGAGGCGGAGGATGAAGGAGGCGCATGGCGACCCGCGCCCGCATGCGAGCGGTGGGCCCGAGGGCGCCGACGTCGCGCTCGCTTCACCTCTGGTCGCGGTCGCCGCGACGAATGTCGGCGGCGCGAACCAGGCGGGCGTGCGGCTCTACAACGAGCGGCTGCTGCTCTCGCTGGTGCGCCGTTTCGGTCCGTTGTCGAAAATCGAAGTCGCGAGACTGACGGGACTTTCGGTGCAATCGACCTCGGCGATCATGAACCGGCTGCAGGCGGACGGGCTGTTGAAACGGGAGGCTCCGCTGCGTGGCCGCGTTGGACAGCCGACGATCCCGATGTCGCTCGATCCAGAAGGCGCCTATTCGTTCGGGCTCAAAATTGGGCGGCGCAGTTGCGAACTGGTGCTGGTTGACTTCCGCGGCGCCATTCGTCAGCGCGCCCACCGCGCCTACGCGTTTCCGACGCCAACCATGATCCTCGATTTTGTCCAGGGCTCGCTGCCGTCGCTCTCCACTTCGCTCAGTGCGCCGCAGAAGCGAAGGATTGCCGGCCTTGGCGTCGCGGCGCCGTTCCAGCTGTGGAACTGGGAAGCCGAGATCGGCGCGCCGCCGGGTGCAATGAATGCGTGGCGGCACTTCGACGGGGAAAGCGAAATCGCCGCCGTCTGCCCTTATCCGACGACGTTGTGCAACGACGCTACCGCCGCTTGCGCGGCCGAGTTCTTCTTCGGTCGCTGCTGGCGCTATCGCGACTTCCTTTATCTCTTCATTGGCGAGTTTCTTGGCGGCGGATTGGTGCTCGACGGCGCTTTGCGCCCAGGACGCACCGGCAACGCCGCCGCGCTCGGATCAATGCCGATCATGACGAAAAGCATTGGCGGCGCCGCCCCGCAGTTGATTGCGTGCGCCTCCATTTATCAATTGGAGCGCCGACTCGAGGCGGCGGGAATCGACGCCTCGTCGGTCTGGGCGACTCCTGATTCATGGGGCGAATTCGGGTCGCAACTCGACAACTGGATCGAAGAATCGGCGTCGGCTCTCGCCTATGCGTCGGTCGCGGCGATCTCCATCATCGATTTCGAGGCGATCGTGATTGACGGGGAGATGCCGGCGGTGGTTCGCGAGCGTCTGACCGCGCGCACTGCGCAAGTTTTCGCCGGCCTCGATCGGCGCGGCTTAAGCGAGGCGGAGATCGTCTCGGGCGGAATCGGGGCTGACGCGCGCGCGATCGGAGGCGCGGCTTTGCCGCTGATCAAGAATTTCGCCCGCGATCGAGAAGTTCTGTTCAAGGATGCCATGAATCAGGCGAGCTGAGGCTCGATGTGATTGCCTACTGCGCCGGACCTTGGCTCGAGCCGCGCGGATCGGTAAGCTTTGGGCCGCTTGGGGCGGATGGACCGCCCCAAGCGACCGCCACTTCTCTCGACGACCAAAGAGAGGCGTCATGGCTACACGCATTGTCAAGGTCGAGCCATTCGATCTCGTCGTTTTTGGCGGCACGGGCGATCTGGCTTATCGCAAGCTGTATCCCGCGCTTTTTCATCGCGAGCGCAGCGACCAGTTCTCCGAGCCGACCCGGATCATCGGGGCATCACGTCGTCGCCTCGAACGCGATGCGTTCCGCGCGTTAGTCAAGGACGCGTTGATGAAATTCGCTGGCGTTGACGATGGGGAAGGCGCCGCGATGGAACGGTTTCTATCCCGACTCGACTACATCGCGGTCGACGCGATGAACGACGGGGGATGGGCGGATCTGAAGGCTTTGCTTGGCGCCGACGAACGCATCCGCGCCTATTATCTCGCGACGGGGCCCGACCTGTTCGGCCCACTGGCGAAACGCCTCGGCGCTGAAGGGCTCGTGACGCCGCGCTCGCGCATCATCGTCGAGAAGCCGATCGGCAGGGACGGCAAGAGCGCGGCGGTGATTAACGATGTGATTGGTTCGGTTTTCCTTGAGCGCAACATCTTCCGCATCGACCACTATCTCGGCAAGGAATCGGTGCAGAACCTCATGGCGCTGCGCTTCGCCAATATCTTGCTCGAGCCATTATGGAACAGCGCGCACATCGATCACGTCCAGATCGCCGTCGCCGAGACGCTCGGCGTCGAAGGGCGCGGCGGCTACTATGAAGAAGCGGGCGCGATGCGGGACATGGTCCAGAACCATATGATGCAACTCGTCTGTCTCGTCGCCATGGAGCCGCCAAATTCGCTTGAGGCTGACTCCCTGCGGGATGAGAAGCTCAAAGTGCTGAAGGCGTTGCAGCCGATCGACCAAACCAACGCCTCGGGTCTTACCGTGCGCGGCCAATATCGCGCCGGATTTGCCGACGGCGGCCCGGTTCCCGGCTATCTGCAGGATATCGGCAAGGATCACAGCGACACGGAAACGTTCGTGGCGCTCAAACTCGGTATCGGCAATTGGCGGTGGTCGGGCGTACCGTTCTATCTCCGCACCGGCAAGAGGCTGCCGCAGCGCTTCTCGGAAATCGTCGTCGGATTCCGTCGTGTGCCGCACGTCATATTCCCGATGCAACCCGACGGCATACCGGCCAATCGCCTCGTGGTGCGGGTGCAACCGGACGAAGGGATCAAGCTATGGATGATGGTCAAGGAGCCAGGCCCTGGAGACATGCGGTTGCAACACGTGCCGCTCGACATGAGCTTCGCCAAGGCCTTCGGCGCGGCGCCCGCGGACGCCTATGAGCGGCTCCTGATGGATGCTCTGCGCGGCAACGCCGCCCTGTTCATGCGGCGCGACGAAGTCGAGGCGGCGTGGAGATTTGTCGATCCGATTCGCGAGGCCTGGGCGCAGTCTGGTGAGTCGCCGCGCCCGTATGCGGCCGGCACATGGGGACCCAACGCGTCCGTCGCGTTGATCGAGCGCGACGGGCGGACCTGGAACGAGGAATACGAATGATTCAGGCAGATTTCCATCGCCGCGAATTCGCCGACGGCGAAGAGCTGGCGCACGGCCTGGCCGACTGGACGGCGGAACGCCTGCGCGTCGCTATTGCAGCGCGAGGCGTCGCGCTGCTGATCGTCTCCGGCGGCAAATCTCCAGCGCGGTTCTTTGAACTGCTGTCGGATATGGAGCTCGACTGGACCCGGGTTGCGGTAACTCTGGCCGATGAACGGCGGGTGCCGGACGACAGCCCGCGATCGAACGCTCGATTGGCGCGGGAAAAATTGTTGCGCAATCGCGCGGCGGCGGCGAACTTTACGCCGCTCGCCGACGTCCGCCTGCCCGGGGATCAGGAACTCGCCGCGGCAAGCGCGCGCGTCGCCCATCTGCCCTTGCCGGCCGACGTCGTCGTGCTTGGAATGGGCGACGACGGACATACGGCCTCGTGGTTTCCGGGCGCCGACGGCCTTGCCGAAGCGATGGATCTGGGAGCGCGGCAACTCGTCGCTCCGATCGCGGCGGCGGACGCGGGCGAACCCCGCCTCACGCTCACCGGCCGCGTGATCCTGCGGGCGAGGGCGATTGCTCTCGAGATCGAGGGCGAAGCAAAGCTCGCCACTTTCGCGGCCGCGCTCGAGCCCGGCCCCGAAGAAGCGATGCCCATTCGCGCCGTGCTCCGACGCGCGGCCGACCGGCTGACCGTGTTCAGCGCCAAGCAGACCTGACTCCAACGGCCCTTCAGCCAAGCGGGAGCTGGGAAACCCATTCGCGCGGCTCGACGCCTTCATGCTTTGACGAACGGACACCCGCCTTTGTCCAAGGAGCGAAAGGCGTCTTCGGGTTTGATCGTGGCGACGAGCTGGAAATAATCCCAATCGTACTTCGAGTCGGCCGGCGTCTTGGCCTTATAGAGATACATCGGATGGAGCTTGCGTCCGTCGACGCGGATGATGCCCTTTCCGAACAGCGGGTCATCGGTCGGAATCGCCTTCATCGTATCGACCACCTTGACGCCGTCGTCGGCGCCTTTGATCTGCGCCACCGCTTTCATCAGATGCTCGGTCGCCGCGTACATGCCTGCGTGCATGTCATTTGGCATCATCTTCTTGGGGTGAGCCGCCTGGAAGCGCTTGGCGAAGGCGCGCGTTCCCTCGTTCGCATCCCAGTAGAAGCCGGTGCAGATCGTCGCCCCGTCGACGACGTCGAGACCGAGAGACGGAATGTTGGTGATATTGAGGATCAGGCCGGCAAGGCGCTGCTTCTCACTCAGACCGAATTCATGCGCCTGTTTGATGCAATTGTTGAGGTCGCCGCCCGCATTGGCGAGTCCGACGGTGTCGGCGCCGGAGTTCTGCGCCTGCAGGACAAACGACGAAAAGTCAGCGGTATTGAGCGGATGGCGCACTGACCCCACGATCTTGCCGCCCGCAGCCTGAACCGCAGCGGCGCAATTGGCTTCGAGGTCTTTGCCGAACGCGTAGTCGGCGGTGATGAAGAACCAGCTCTTGCCGCCCGCCTCTGTCAGCGCTTTACCAAGGCCCGTGCCCAAGGCGTAGGTATCGTAGGTCCAGTGGACAAAATTGCGCGAGCATTTCGGGCCGGTCATGACCGAGGACCCGGCGCCTGAGCCGATGGCCGTCTTGTTTTTCTCCTGCGCCACCGCGATCACGGCGAGCGCGACCGCCGAATTCGGCAAGTCCATGACAACATCGACATTCTCGGAATCGAACCATCGGCGAGCGATCGCCGACCCGACGTCGGGCTTGTTCTGATGATCGGCCGAGACGATTTCGACCGGCACGCCCAGCGTCTTCGAGAAGTCATCCACTGCGAGCTGGGTGGCGACGACCGACCCGACGCCCTGGTAGTCAGCATAGACGCTCGACATGTCATTCAGGATGCCGATCTTGAGCGGTCGGGCAGCCTGCGCGCGAGCGACGCCCGGCGCCAGCGCCAGGGCCGCGCCTCCGACCAGGACTTGTCGTCGATTTGGCCTCTTCGCCGCGCCCATTCGGTGCTCCTTGCGGTGCGTTTCCATGTGGGCCTTTTGCCGGCCCGTGTTTAATCAAGTTTGACGCGTCGCGCCGCTCGAGGCAAGTCAGCGAGGCGGCAGACTCTTTTTCGCAGCACACGATATGTCAGGGTAGGCAGCACACGATCTGTGATGAGTCGGTCGGGAAGCTCCACAGGCTTCCGGTTCGTACCCCAGCTGCAATGATTCCCTCTGAACGCGTCATGCTCTAGACTTTTGGTCATAAGGCGGCTTCTTAGCGCGCCGGGGCGCCCGGATGCGTCCCGCGCCGCGGGCTCCGCGCCGCCGCCATGTCTCAAGGACCCATCCCGTGCTCACCAAGAAGGGAAAATACGGCCTCAAAGCCATGGTGCATCTCGCCGGACTTGCCCCCGACGCGCTGGCCCAGGCCGCGGATATCGCCGAAACCAATTCGATTTCAAAAAAGTTCCTCGATCACATCCTGACCGAGTTGCGTCACGCTGGTCTCATTTATTCGAAGAAGGGCAAGGGCGGCGGCTACGCGCTCGCCCGTCCCGCGCATGAGATTCGAATTGGCGCGATCGTGCGCGCCCTCGATGGCCCCCTAGCTCCGATCGCCTGCGCTTCGGTCACGGCGTATCGACCCTGCGACGATTGCGGCGACCTCAAATCCTGCCCGGTCCGGCTGATCATGGTCGCCGCGCGCGACGCGATCGCGGGCGTACTCGATCGTCGCACCCTCGCCGAAATGCGCGCGCTCTCCCCCGGCGGCGAGTTGGCGCTGATGTATGACATTTAGGCTGGAAAGCGGGGTTCGACTGGGGTCCGCGCCTGTCGGTCGGCCCGGACAATTCGGACCCCGTTTGCACGACGCCGGCATAGGGCGTTTGAGGTTGGTTGCGGGGGCGTGCAACCACCGAAAGTTGACCTTGAATTGTCCAATCTAACTTGTGCCGCGGGCGGCCTTGTAACCGATTCAGGGGCTGGATGCGCCCTGTCAAGGAATTTAATTATTTCCATATTTTTTCAATGGCTTCATACCTCGGGCAGCAACCGCTGCTCGGTGGTCATCGCAACATCGTCGCAACAACTCTCCCACGCTTGTCGAGGTTAGTTCCTATGGCGACGGCATCCGCATAGCGTGTGAGTGCTGCCTGGCAGCTTGGGCAGCTCGTGGAAAAGTCGGATACCGATGGGCCGGCTTGCTCAGGCGCGCGGGCGCTTCCCCGAGAATCATGTGGAGGGATGGCCGGATTGGTCGTATTCTCGCATCCCCCTTGCGGGCGCTTGCGTCCCGAAGGTCATCGGATCTTCTTCAACATGGGGAAGTCGCGGTATATTCATCCATGGGCGGGGGCGAAGCAACCCTGTAACAGCGGCGCCAGGGCGCCACGAGCCACCTTGCGTCCGGAACCGCGTCGCGTTGAGGCGCTGCCTCACGGCTTGTTTCATGATGCAGTCTCTGGTCAGAGTCCTGGCAGTCGCATGACCTTATCGTGTGATAATTCTCATAGTTCTTTGGGGCGTCGGGCGATCACGGCCTGGGCTCCTTCATGAAGGGTCATCTGGGCGAACTTAGCGATGCCTGCAAGCGCGCGTTGGCGTTCATCGCGGCCCCCGGCAAAAATCCCTAGACCAGCGAATTGGTCGTCGCCGCAGGGAGAGCGCGGAGTAGATATTGTTGAGGTTTATAACTCGCGGGACACGATGTCTCAATCCGCATCGGACGCGTCCAGCCGGCTGCTCGAACAGATGTCGGCAGCGCGCGCCATTGAGGGGGCCGTTAGCCAGAGCGCGTCGCCAAACGCGCTCTGGCGGATCGTCTTAGGGATATTTGTATTCAGGCGGCTTTCAGTTGGTGCGCGTTGGGCGTTGGGGTTCATCTCGGCATGCCATTTCTTTGTCGCTGGAAGGCGTTCGTCGTGGGAGTTGGCGCGGGGTTGGTCTGCGCAAACGCAAATGTCGATTGCCCGGAATCGGCGCGGCTATCTCGACTTACGCGGAACCATCGCGTACTCTCGGCGCTTATGGGAGCGCAGTCTGAAGCCTGAGAATTCGCAGGCTGGAGACTCGTCAGGGAGCGTCGGCATCGGGGAGGAATCATGCGGTGCTTGGTCGTCGCCGTCTGTGTATTGGGCGGCTCCATATCTGCGGCCGCGCAACAGACGCCCGCCTCCTCTGCGCGGACTTCCTACACTCTGGCGACCGCGAGTTTCGCCGGGGCCGGAAAACCCGGCGAATGGACCAGCCAGGCGCGCGACTACGCCAATACCCGTTACAGCCCGCTGGAGCAGATAAACGCAACCAATGTCGCAAGTCTGAGACTCGCCTGGTCGTTTTCCGACGGCACGCAGTACGGTCACGAGGGCGGACCCCTGGTGGTCGACGACACGATGTATCTCGTCACGCCCTTCCCCAACATCGCTTTCGCGCTGGATCTCACTAAGCCTTCTCCTTCAGTGAAGTGGTCCTTTCAGCCCAACCCGTCGCCGATCGCGATCGGCAAGGCGTGTTGCGACGCGGTGCTTCGCGGCTGGGCCTTCGACGACGGCAAACTGATCTACAATCTGCTCGATGCCGAAACGGTCGCGGTCGACGTCAAGACCGGCAAGCAAGTCTGGCGGACCAGAATGGACGATCCCGGGCGCGGGGTGACGATGACCATGTCCGCCTTTACCGTCGACGGCAAGGTTTTCGTGGGGAATTCCGGCGGCGAGATGGGCATCAACGGCTGGCTCGCCGCGCTCGACGTCACGACGGGGAAGGAGTTGTGGCGCGCCCACGCCGTCGGACCGGACAGCGACGTGCGGCTCGGCCCGGACTTCAAGCCGTTCTATCCGCAACTCGAAGGCAAGGATCTCGGCGTCTCGAGCTGGCCGGCGAACATGTGGCGCACCGGCGCGGGCTCGTCGTGGGGCTTCATTTCCTACGATCCCGATCTCAAGCTGATCTACTACGGCACGTCCAATCCTGGCCCGCGCGTTCCAGCGCAGCGGCCCGGAGACAATCTGTGGACGAGCACGATGTTCGCACGCGACCCGGACACCGGAATGGCGAAGTGGGCCTATCAGTTCACGCCTCATGACGAGTGGGACTATGACGGCATCAACGAGGCGGTGCTGCTCGACATGCCGATTAACGGCAAGATGCGCAAGACGCTCGTTCACTTCGACCGCAACACCTATGCCTATACGCTCGATCGCACGAATGGCGAGGTCCTGGTGGCCAAGAACTTCGCCTATCAGAATTGGTCGAGCGGATTCGACATGAAGACGGGGCGGCCGATCGTCGATCCGGCGTCCGAACCCAAGCCCGGCATTACTCTGGATAGGGTGTGCCCGCCCGACCTCGGGCAGAAGGACTGGGAGCCGCCCGCGTTCAGCCCACACACGGGTCTGCTCTATGTCGGCGTTTTCAACATCTGCATGAAGCTCACGGACCACGAGGTTTCTTACATCGCCGGCACGCCCTACGACGGCATGGAAATGACAAGATTCTCCGTCGATGGGAAAGATGGCGACTGGGGCGCATTCATCGCCTGGAATCCAGCGACCGGAACGAAGGTCTGGAGCTTACCGGAAAAGTTCATGGTGATGAGCGGCGCGATCGCCACTGCCGGCGACATCGTGTTTTACGGCACGACGGACGGCTGGTTCCGTGCGGTCGACGCGTGGACCGGCAAGGTTCTCTGGTCCCAGAAACTGGGGTCCGGTGTAATCGGCCAGCCGGTCACCTATCTCGGGCCCGACGGTCGGCAGTATGTGGCCGTCGCAGCCGGCGTCGGCGGCGCTGCGCTGGTGCAGAAATCGCGCGACGGATTTCCACCGCGCGGCAATACGCTCTACGTCTTCTCGGTCAATGGCGACACGATCGCTGCCCAGGACGTGCCTCAAGCCAGTACCGCCGCCGCGCCCGCTGCGGTAACGCCGCAATAGCGGAGGCTGATTATGGGCGCCCTACGCCTCGTCATAGTAGCCCTGCTGGCTGCGGGCATCGCGGCCGCGCTCACGGGGTGGGTCCTCAACCAGCGGCAGATCAGCGCCAGGCGAGCGTATTCGTATTATCCCTCGCCATACTCTCCGATCGCTCCCCTCGGTGGAGTTGCTGGCGCCACGCCGGCCCCAACAGCGGCGGAAACGCCGAATCCCCTCGCCAATGACCCGGCCGCTGTCGCCGAAGGCCACAAGTTGTTCATGTCGATGAACTGTGCCGGCTGCCACGGCTATGACGCGAAGGGCGGCATGGGCCCCAATCTGACGGACACCTATTGGCGCTACGGAGGGACGCCGGAGCGCATCTACGAGTCAATCCTCAACGGACGGCCAAAAGGCATGCCGGCATGGGGGCTCGCGCTGCCGCCCCAACATATCTGGCAACTCGTCGCCTTCATCCAATCCCTCGGCGGCACCGTTTCCTCCGGCATGGCGCAAGCGGCGGCCGAGGGCAATCTGCCCGACAAAGGACAGAACAAGGGGGCGTCGGATCAGCAATGAAGCGCCGTTCCGCCGTCGCTGGCGTCTCTCTGCTGCTGGGCGGGTGCGACGGGACGCCGCTGGGGTACCTTGACCCTGCCGGGCCCGCTGCGCGTGCGATTGCCGGCCTCGGATGGGGTCTCATCGCTATTTCCGCCGCGGTGTGCCTCATCGTTCTCGGGCTGCTGAGCTACGCGATCGGGCGCGAAAGACCGCCCGACTCCGGAGCGCTCGGCGGTGGCAGCGACCGCAAGGCGATTCGGTGGATCGCCGTTGGCACCGGAATCTCGACGGTATTTCTGCTCGGGGCGGCGATCTGGACATTGTGGGCGGTGCGGAGCGTCACCAATGCGACCACGCCCCCCGGACTGATCATCGACGTGACTGGGCATCAATGGTGGTGGGAGGCGCATTATCGCTCAAACGACCCTAGTCGCGAATTCACCACAGCCAACGACCTCGTGATCCCGGTGGGCGTGCCGGTACAGGTCAATTTGCATTCCAGCGATGTCATTCACTCCTTCTGGGTGCCGCGGCTCGCCGGCAAGACCGACACCATCCCGGGCGTCACCAACAGAACCCGCATCCAGGCCGAGCGCGAGGGAATCTATCGCGGGCAATGCACCGAGTTCTGCGGTCTGGAGCACGCCCATATGGCCTTCTTCGTCGTTGCGAAGAACCCGGGCGATTTCAACACCTGGTGGGATCATCAGCTGCAATCCACGACCGTCGACGCGGCCAATCGGGGTGAGCAGGTCTTTCTCGATAAGTGCGCCGCCTGTCACGCGATACGCGGTACCCCGGCCGGCGGGATTCTCGGCCCGAACCTCAGTCATTTCGGCAGCCGCACGACGATCGGCGCCGGAGCTCTTCCGAACAACTCCGAAAACCTCGCCTATTGGATCGACCATACCCAGACGGTCAAACCGGGCTCCAACATGCCCTCGCTCGACTTGCCCGCCGACCAGGTCGCCGCGGTGACAGCCTTCCTGGAAGGACTGAAATAATGGCGATGCCGCTAGCCGAAGACCTGCGGGCGCGCGAGCGCATCAAGCTTCAGGAGATTTGGGAAACGGCGCCCGGGATCTATGGCTGGTTTGCCACGGTCGACCACAAGCGAATCGGCGTCCGCTATCTGTGCACGGCTTTCTTCTTCCTGCTGCTCGGCGGTTGCGAGGCGCTGATGATGCGTCTGCAGCTCGCGCAGCCGAACCTCCGGCTCCTGTCACCGGACGCCTACAATCAACTGTTCTCGATGCACGGCATAACGATGATCTTTCTCTATGCGCTGCCGATGCTATCGGGATTTTCAAACTTCTTGTGGCCGCTGTTGCTGGGCTCGCGGGACATGGCGTTTCCACGCCTCAACGCGCTCAGCTATTGGATCTACCTTTGCGCGGGAATCTTCCTCTACGTCAGCTTTCCGCTCGGCCAGGCGCCGAACGGAGGCTGGTTCAACTATGTCCCCATGACCGCCAAGCCCTACGACCCCGGCCTTAACATCGACGTCTTCACTCTCGGCATCATCTTTCTCGGCATATCCACCGTTGTCGGTTCGGCGAACTTCATCGTCACGGTTTTGCGTTGCCGCGCTCCGGGAATGTCGATCAACCGTCTGCCTATCCTCGTATGGGGAACGCTGACCGCTTCGACCGCCAATCTCTTCGCCGTGCCGGCGGTCAGCTTGGCGTGCTTCATGTTGTGGCTGGACAGGAATTTCGGAACCAACTTCTTTGCCGTTTCGGGGGGCGGCCAACCGTTGCTGTGGCAGCATCTTTTCTGGGTCTTTGGCCATCCGTGGGTCTATGCGCTTGTCCTGCCGGCCATGGGCATCGTTTCCGACGCCCTGCCGGTGTTCTGCCGCCGCCCGCTGGTTGGCTACACGCTGGTGGCCATCTCGACGGTATCGACGATGCTTGTTGGTTTCGGCGTATGGGTCCACCACATGTTCGCGACCGGACTGCCGGCGCTGTCGCTCTCGTTCTTCAGCGCCGCGAGCTTCGTCATCGCCATCCCGAGCGCCATTGGCGTCTTCTGCTGGATCGCAACCATCTGGACCGGCCGGCCGAGATTTGACTCGCCGTTTCTCTTTTTTGCCGGCTTCGTGCTTCTCTTCGTCATTGGCGGCGTCTCCGGCTTCATGACCGCGTCGGTGGCGCTCGATTGGCAGCTGACCGACACCTATTTCATCGTCGCCCATATTCACTACGTGCTGCTCGGCATGAACGTCTTTCCGGTGGTCGGCGGAATCCACTTCTGGTTCCCGAAATTCACCGGACGGATGCTCGACGAACGGCTCGGCAAGTGGACGTTCTGGGTCATGTTCGTCGGCTTCAATCTCGCCTTCTTCCCCATGCATATCCTTGGCCTGATCGGGATGCCGAGACGCGTTTACACCTATCCAGGCGGCCTGGGTTTCGGCGGCTACAATCTGGTCATCTCGATCGGCGCCTTCATCTTCGCCACCGGCGTCTTGCTGTTGCTGGTCAATGTCGCCCGCAGCTTGCGAAGCGGGGCTGCGGCGGGACCAAACCCGTGGGATGCGCCGACGCTGGAATGGTCGGTCCCTTCGCCGCCGCCGCCCTATAACTTCGTCAGCATCCCGATCATCGCCAGCCGACATCCCCTGTGGGAGGACCGTCTCAACGAAACCGACGAGCGCTCTATCCTCGGCAGCGACGTACTGCTGGACGAAGGTAAGGAAACGCTGGCTGTGACAGCCCTCGACGCCGAGCCGGACGCGATCATGACCATGCCCGGCGACAGCCTGCTGCCGGTCATCCTCGCGCTCGGCATGTCGGTGGTGTTCGGTGGGATGCTGGTCGTCAATTGGTGGGCGGTCAGCGTCGGGGCCGTAGGGGTGGCGATAACGCTACTCGCCTGGTTCACGCCGCGCGTGTCGGGCGGCGCGGAAAGGCAGGCGATCAATGGCTGACGTTGCTGCAACAGCGACGAATCTGCCGCTCGAGGGTAAGGGCCTGCGCTCCGCGAGCTGGTGGGGCATGCTTTGCCTGATCGCCACCGAAGCGTTTCTCTTTGTCTACCTTATATTTTCTTACGCCTATCTTGGTGCCCAATCGCCCGGCCGCTGGCCCCCGACCGGCCCGCCGAGCATGCTCCTTGCGGGGCCTGACACGATTGTCCTGCTGGCGAGCAGCTTCGTGCTGCTGTGGGGCGTGCGTGCGTTCGACCGGCGGCGGGCCGGCGGCGTGTTGCGGATCGCGCTTGCCATCACGTTCTTTATGGGCGTTGTCTTCGTCGCCGTGCAGGGCCTCGAGTGGCGCAATAAGCCGCNNAGCCGTTCGGTTTCGACGCCAGCTCTTACAGCGCGATCTATTTCACTATGACCGGCATCCATATGGTCCATGTCGCTGTCGGGCTTGTGATCCTCGCGGCGCTATTCGTCTGGTCGCTGCTGGGCCGGCTTGGGAGCCGTCACCAGCATCTGATGCTGGGTGCCCTCTATTGGCATTTCGTCGACGCCGTATGGATCGTCGTGTTCACCACGATTTACCTGGTCCCGCGCCTGTCATGAGCGAGCGGCTTCACACGGGCGCCGCGATCGCCCATCCCGCCCCGAACCGCAACCGGGCGTCCTGGTTGATCGTCGCCGCGGGTCTGGTCCTCGCTCCGTCGGCATGGTTTCTGCAGCTGAACGCGTCTTTTCTGCTCGGCGCGGCGCGATGCCCGGGTGCGCCTGCCGGACCGGCCGCTGCGATCACGCATACGGCAATCGTCGCGGCGGGAATCGCGGCGGCCGTTCTGGCGGTTCTGGCGCTGGCGTCAGCGGCGCGGGTCTGGTCGCGGACCCGCACGGAAGGCCCCGGCGACTACCACGCCGCCCTGACCAGCGGCCACGGCCGCACGCGCTTTCTCGGGCTCGCGGGGCTCATCGTCAGCTGCATCTTTCTCGTCGCCGTCGGCTTTTCGCTGTTCGTTCCATGGATGGTGCGCGCATGCGGCGCCTAGCTGCGCTCGCCCCGGTGTGGTGCGGCGTCTCATGGACAAGCCTGGCCTCCGCGCATCTGGTCGCCGGAGGCGCTGCGCCGCAGGAGCCCGGCGAGTGGAGCGATCGTCTGGTCGAGACGATATTGATCGTCTCGGTTCTCGCCTATTCGGTCGGCTTGGCCCGCGCTCTGGCGCGCTCGCCCGGACGGTGGCCGGTGGCGAAGTGGCGGGTCGCCTGTTTCTTCGGAGCGATCACTGTTTTGGCGCTTGCCCTACTTTCGCCGATCGATGAGCTGGCCGACGTCTTCTTCGCCGTCCACATGGGACAGCATTTGTTACTCATGCTGGTCGCGGCGCCGCTGCTCGCCGTCTCCGACGCTCACCTCATTTTCCTTCGCTTTCTCCCGCTCGTGTCGCGCCGGAGGTTCGGCCTGGCGGTCAGCCACATCCCGGGCATGAAACAGGCGTCTCACATGCCCGTGGCGGCATGGCTCGCGTGCGGCGCGTTGGTTGTAGTGCTGGGGTTCTGGCATATTCCGGCGGCGTATGACTGGGCGCTTAGCCACCCTTGGGGGCACGCATTGGAACACCTTACCCTGGTCATCACCGCGATCGCGTTCTGGCGCATGATCGTGACCAGCGGACGTCGTCGGCTCAGCCCCGGCATGGCCGTGATGATGGCGTCCCTGGTCGGGCTCCAGGGCGCATTCATGGGAGCGATCATCTCGTTCGCGCAGCATCCGCTCTACGCCGCCTATGCCGGAAACTCCCTGAACGATCAGGCTCTGGCCGGCGTGATGATGTGCATTCCCGCGTCTCTCATTTATCTTCTAAGTTCGATCTGGGCGCTCGCCAGAATGCTGCAGAACAAGCCGGCTCGGGGTTAAAGATCGCGCAATCCGCCGCTGGAAAAGTCTTTTCTTTCCTGAGCAAACGACTTTCGAGAGGCGCGCGCGTCGAGCGCCGATTGGACGTGATTTAGTCGGACGGTGAACGAAGCGTCCGGACCAACCCTCCGAACTCGGCTCGCCATCGACGATAGGTGTCTTCGGATATACCGGCCGATCTCACAGCTTCAGCGCATGTTTGGCCCTTTGACCGCAGGGCTTCGATCTGCCGAAGCTTGGCGACAATATCCTCAGGACCGTGTCTCTTTCTTGCCATTCCCACCTGCTCGCAAGGTCCAAATCCGCGTTTCCGAGACAAGCGATCTCGCGCATGCGTTCCGGACACGCCTCCGACCTGTCAAGCGCGGCACGACGCGGACGGGGTAACGTTGCCTGCTGCCGACGCGTCAAACCATGCGAAAGGACTGCTGTCCGCTTGAAGGGACCTGCGCCTATTCACCACCCCTGGCGGTGGCCGAAGCATTAATATTTCTCAATGACACCCAGCCTACGAATGCGAGCATTTGGCTCAGCTTGGCGTAGCCAGTACGGTCTTGCCAGCTATCTGTGGCGCGCATGTGATGATGACGGGCCCCAATTTCTACCGGATTGAGACCAGCAGTTTTGACCTTAGCTGTTAATCGGTGCGCTGCGCTCTCTTCCCGAAGGCATAGGCCCCCGCATCAATTGGGCGTCTAATAAAGGGCTCGGAGATGCCGGCCCCCACGATCAGGGCGCCCTTTACAGGAGAGTTCGGCGACGTCATCGCAGGCGTCGCCGACCTTGCCGCGCTCGACTGAACTAAAGAGGCTTATTGTAATCTGTAGCGGCCGGCCGTGACCACGTCAGCGTGCTCAATCGCGCTGCAGCCGCTTCCCGGGGCATTCGTGCAAGGCTCGTGTCTTGTTGCCACGGACCGACATTGAGCCGAGCAAGCGCGCAAGGCACGATGAGCCCTGTTCCATTTCGATCATCGCCGATTGACGCGCAGAGGAAGCCATCGAACAGCGGCTCAACTAGAGGCGCGAGGGTGGCGTGGGGTAGCAATACCGATTTCCCTTCTTTAGGCGAAATGTTATTCCTACCATCGACCGTCCCGAATACGAACGCCATTAGAGCCCACATATCCTGTCCGGCCCAGCAGTCGGCAACCCAGGGAAAGCGTCTGAGGTCCGCGCCGCCGCGAGCGCCCTCTGAATCGCTTGATCCAGGTCCGACACGCGAAAGGGCTTTCGAATGAGGATAGTATCCGGCCCCGGCGACGAACTTCCCAACGCATCGCCCATCACGAAAACAAGCGGGACAAAACCGCTTCCGAGGATTTCTTTGACCGCGGCAATGCCGCTTGCTTCGCCAAGTCCGACGTCGACGATCATCAAGTCTGGGAGCCAATACGAAGCGGAGGCTACGGCATCGGCGACATTGCTCTCCACGGTGCAGACCGTGTGACCGATATCCTCGAGCGTTTCAGCAAGCAATCCGCCGATCATTGCATCGTCTTCCACGATCAGGGTGTGCAGCGCCTTCATCGAATAACCTCCCCACCCGCGCCGCCCTCGTTTACCCAGACGGCGACGTCCGGTGCGATCAGCGCCGCTGAGAATGGCGGCCGTGAGAACAGCGCAGCCGATGGCCGCTGAAAAGATCAATCGCAGTAGGATGGAGCTTCCTCTTTGCATTGGTCTATCCGCTTCCGTAGCCGAGCTCGGACCTTCAACGTCGCGCCTCACGATTCAAAATTCCGTGTTATGCATTCTGACTGCTTGGCACTTGGACGCCGCCGAACTCGAAGAAACAAGCGTCGGAAACCACTCAGGCCGCGCGCCGACGGCGTCTTAGGTTTGGACGAACTCCGCCTACGCGCTCGATGCCCCATGGAGTGGCCGAACAGGTTTGCCAGTTGCTGTGCCGTCCTCCGCTCCTGTGACGATCAGATCCAGATTGAACCCCTGGACCCGAGCCTGCGCGCGAGCGAACTGATTTCCGGCGAACCGAAAGCTTTGTTCGGCATCCTCAGAAGTCGATTTCCGCCTCTCGCCCGCGCGCCGCATTTGCGCCGCAGTAAGAACCGCCGCTTCGGGTCGA
>PLUH01000234.1 GCA_003164825.1 Hyphomicrobiales bacterium | reverse complement strand
CAGCAGCAGCGCCAGCAGCGCGCCATGGAGCGCGGCGGAGCCCGCAAAACTCGAATATGACCGCCGTTCGTCCAACGCCGCTCCGGGCTATTGTTTGATCGGCTCGGTGACGAGGGCCACCTTCTTGTACCCGGCGGTCGTGACCGCCGCCATGATCTCAGCCACCCGTCCGTAGGGCACCGCCTTCGATGCGCGAAGATAGATCCGCTGATCGACGTCGCTCTGCGACGCGGCCTGAAGCTTGGCGACCAGGTCGGCGTCGGCGATCGGCTCNNTCCATGACGTAAAGCTGACCCTGCTCGTTGAGCGAGACCGCGATCGGCTTGCGATCGACGTTGAGCGCGGTGGCGCTTGCCCGCGGCAGGTCGACCGTGACCCCGGTCGTCAGCAGCGGCGCGGCGACCATGAAGATGATCAACAGCANNGCGTGATCACCATGAAGATGATCAACAGCACCAGCATCACGTCGATGAACGGCGTCATGTTGATGTCCGCCATCGCGCCGTAGCGCGGCACGCCGCGGCGACCGCGACCGCTCTTGCGTCCAGCAACGATAGGAGTGGTGGCCATCGCGTCGCTCCTTTCGCCTCACGAGACCTTTTCGACCGACAGATGATGATCGATCTGCCGGGAAAGGATCGACGAGAATTCGTCGGCGAAGCTCTCGAGCCGCGCCTGGGCTTTGGCGACGTCGCCCTGAAGCTTGTTGTAGGCGATCAGGGCCGGAATGGCGGCGAAGAGGCCGATCGCCGTCGCCAGCAGCGCCTCCGCAATGCCGGGCGCGACGACGGCGAGGGATGTATTCTTGGAAGCCGCGATCGACTGGAACGAGTTCATGATCCCGAACACCGTGCCGAACAGGCCAATGAACGGTCCGGCCGAGGCGATCGTCGCCAGGACCAGGAGATTGGATTCGAGCCGCTCCACCTCGCGAGCGATCGAGACGTCGAGGACCTTGTCGATGCGGGCATGAAGTCCGCGGAACGAACCGGCCGCCTGCTGGAACGAGCGCTTCCACTCGCGCATCGCGGCCACGAACAGCGCCGCCGCGCCGCTGTTGTTGGGTTGAGCCGACAGNNGTCTTGTCGAAAATGATCGTCCAGCACCACAGCGAAGCAAGCAGCAGCCCCAGCATGACCGCCTTGACGACGATATGGGCCGACCAGAACATCTCGAAGATGCTGGTTTCCGGAGTCGCGGCCGCGGCGGCTACGTCGGCAGGATTCATCGAGTGGGCAACCTTTTCTTGGGCAGGCGGAACCGCGCGGCCACGGCGGGAAAACGGGATCGGGCCGGGGTCTGCGCCGCAAATCGGCCGAAACTTGGGCTTTTGCCGGACACTTGGAGGCGCCCGGATTTCTCGCCGCGGATTAAGACTCTGATAGGGTTAAAGGCGGGTTAGCAGTTCGAGCCGCCATTGGCGAGCGGCGAAATCCTTGATCGGGTCGCCGCGGACGCGCCCGGCCGGCCCCGACGCAAAACGCTCGCTCGACTCCCTACCCAAACCGTGCTGCCGCCTTTATCGTGATCTGGCCGGCGCGATCCTCTCGCCCGGAGGAGATGAGGTTGATGGGGGCTCTCGAGACCTTCGGCTGGGAGTGGGGGTCGGCGCTGTTACGCTGGCTCCACGTGACCGCGGCGATCGCGTGGATCGGCGGATCGTTCTTCTTCATGCATCTCGACGCCAGCTTACGCAAGCAGGTGAAAGACGACGCAGCGCTGGCCGGAACCTCCTGGCAGGTGCATGGGGGCGGATTCTATGAGATGCGGAAATACCTGCTCGCGCCCTCGTCGCTGCCCGAGCACCTCATCTGGCACAAGTGGCAGTCCTATTGGACCTGGATGAGCGGCTTTGCGCTGCTCTGCTGGGTCTATTATGGCCAATCGTCACTCTATCTGATCGATCCGGCGGTCATGGCGCTCGAGCCCTGGCAGGCGGCGGCGATCGGGATCGTTGCGCTGGCGCTCGGCTGGATCGTCTACGACCTCCTGTGCCGTTCACCGCTCGCCGCCAACGAGCCGCTGCTCGCGCTGGTCGGCTTCGGCTATGTCGTGGCGACGAGCTGGGTCTTCAGTCTGTTCTTTTCCGGCCGCGGCGCGCTCATCCACACCGGCGCCCTGATGGCGACGATCATGACCGCCAACGTGTTCTTCGTCATCATGCCCAACCAGCGCAAAAGCGTCGCCGCGCTGATGGCCGGGCAACAGCCCGATCCGAAATGGGTCAAGAGCTCGAAAGTGCGCTCGACGCACAACAACTACATCACCCTGCCGGTGCTGTTCCTGATGCTGTCGAACCACTACCCGTCGACCTTCTCCAACGCGCGGGTCATTCCGGCGATCGTCACCTGCATCATCGTCGCCGGCGCGCTGGTGCGCTATTTCTACAACGTCTGGCATCTCGATCACGACCGCGCGCCGTGGTGGGCGTGGGGGGTGGCGGCGTTCGCCATCCTTTGCGCCTTCGGCTTCGCCGCGACCGCTTCGCCCGGCATGCGCTCGCTGATGGGGCTCGCGGAGCTTTCGACCCCGGCGTCCAAGGTCGCCGAGCCGCAGGCGCCGCAGGAGGTGGTCGACATCGTGCAGCTGCGGTGCATGATGTGTCACTCGCCGGAGCCGATGGACTGGATCGGCGAAGCTCCCAAGGGCGTGATCCTGGACACGCCCGAGCACATCGCCCGCTTCGCCGCGGCGATCCGCCAGCAGGCAGTTCTGACGCACGCCATGCCGCCCAACAACTTCAGCGGCATGACCGACGACGAGCGGGCCGTGCTCGCGCGCTGGCTCAAGCTCGAGACGGCGCAAAACTGATGGATGGGCAGACCTTGGACGCCGATCTCGCCGCCGGCCGGCGGCTGATGGCGAGGCTCGACGCGTTCGCCGCCTTCAGCGACGAGCCGCGACGCCTGACGCGGCTCTTCCTGTCGGACGCGCATCGGCGCGCCGCTGAGGCCTTCATCGGCTGGTGCGGCGAGGCCGGGCTCGAGGCGAGGATCGACGCCGCAGGCAACGTCGTGGCGCGCTACGAGGGCAAGCGCGCGGGCGCTCCGGCCGTTATGCTGGGCTCGCACATCGACACTGTGCGCGACGCCGGGCGCTACGATGGAAATTATGGCGCGCTGGCCGCGCTCGCGGTGATCGAGGCGCTGGCCGAGCGCGGCGAGCGCCTCGATCACGCGGTTGAAATCGTCGCCTTCGGCGAAGAGGAGGGTGTCCGCTTTCGCACCACCCTCACCGGCTCGCGCGCTCTCGCCGGGACTTATCCGGAGGACGCGCTCGACCAGAGGGATTCGAGCGGCGTCTCGATGCGCGAAGCGCTCAAGGCCTTCGGCGGCGATCCCGAGAGGGCAGGGTCGATCCGGCGGACCGGCGTCGCCGCGTTCGTCGAGGCGCATATCGAGCAGGGACCGATCCTGGAGGCCGACGGGCTGCCGCTCGGGGTCGTGACCGCGATCAACGGCGCGACGAGACTCGAAGTGGGGGTCGATGGCGTCGCCGGACACGCTGGCGCGACGCCGATGCGCCTGCGCCGCGACGCGCTGACCGCCGCGGCCGAAATGGCGCTGGCGATCGAGGCGCGGGCAAGAGGCGAGGCCGATCTCGTCGCCACTGTCGGCCGCTTCGACGTCTGGCCCGACGCGACCAACGTCATCCCGGGTCACGTCCAGTTTTCGATCGACGTTCGCTCGCCTGACGATCAGCGCCGGGCTGCGGCTCTCGCCGATCTCGAAGCTCGCATCACCGCCATCGCCGCTTCGCGCGGCGTCCGGGTCAGCATCGCCAAGCCGCACGACGCCAACGCTTTCGCTTGCGACCCGAGCATCATCGCCGACTTGAAGAAGGCGGTCGAAGCGATCGGCGTCCCGCCTTGCCTGTTGCCGTCGGGGGCCGGGCACGACTCGATGGTGATGGGCAAGCTCTGTCCCGCCGGCATGCTGTTCGTCCGCTGCAAGGGCGGCGTCAGTCACAATCCGCTGGAATCGATTACGGTCGAGGACTGCGCGCTCGGCCTCAAGGCGCTGACCCGGTTCGTGCGGGATTTCCAGGCTTGATGACAAGGATGGACGGGTCAAGCCCGTCCACGAGGAAATCGGAGCCGAAGGGCGCGCGGCGACGCCCGCGGATAAGCGTTAAATCGCCGATGAGTCGCTCAGTCGCAGGCGCGGCCTCCAAATTCTTCGGTTCCTCGCGAAGGCGAGGCCGGCGAAACCGACCGCCAGCAAGGCCCATGAGGAAAGCTCTGGAACGGGTTCGCCTGCGGTGATTTGGGAGATAACGATTTCCGCGCCGCCGTCGGAGGCGTAGTAGGTACCGAGAGTCTGGAAAATGCCGCTCAAACCAAAGGTGGCGTCGAAACAATCATCCGCGATTCTGCAGGCGGCGTTGTCAAGCAGAATATAGGAATTTCCAAAGTATACATCTTCGAAGTCCCCAGAGTATCTTACAAGATCGCCGGCGGAGAGGCTTCCTCCTTCAAAAAACGAGATAGAATCGTAGACAAAACTTCCCCGGTCGCTGGTAAACGCGTACCTTATGTTCGCTGCCGCCGGGCCTGCGAGAATGCTTGCCCACAAAATGCTTGCACAAAGGGCGATGAGATCGAAACGTCGCTTGCTGGGCATCGGCTTCTTCCAAGATGTGCCGCGAGAGGCGCGTCAGGTGAGGATGGCTTCGATTTCGGGCCTCCTTGGCGATGATCCTACCCCGGGAGGCCGCGAGCGAACAGAGCTCATCCCTGTCAGGCCGACAAAGCGCAAGTCAAGGATACGCGCGTTCGTTGCGCGCTGCGTGACAACGGGCCGCCCGGACGCTACGAACAGGCCGCTGTTCGGGAGGAGCCAAATGAGCAAGCCGTTCTTCGGCGACATCAAGCCGGTGAAATACGAGGGGCCGAAGAGCGACAACCCATACGCCTTCCGCCACTACGACCCGGAGAAGGTCGTCATGGGCAAGACGATGGACGACTGGCTGCGTCCAGCCGTCTGCTACTGGCACAATTTCGCCTGGCTCGGGACCGACATGTTCGGCGCGCCGACCTTCGAGCGGCCCTGGGACGGCGAGACGATGAAAGGCGCGCGGGCCAAGGCGGACGCGGCGTTTGAGATGTTCTCAACCCTCGGCTTTCCGTTCTTTTCCTTCCACGATCGCGACGTGGTCCCGGAGGGCGCCAATCTCGCCGAGTTCGGCAAGAATCTCGCCGAGATGACCGATATTTTCGCCAAGAAAATGCAGGAGACTGGAGTCAAGCTGCTCTGGGGCACCGCCAATCTCTTCAGCCATCCACGCTACATGTCGGGCGCGGCGACCAATCCCGATCCGAATGTTTTCGCCTATGCCGCCGCGCAGGTGAAGAACGTCCTCGACGCCACGCACAAGCTCGGCGGCGCAAATTACGTTCTATGGGGCGGCCGCGAGGGCTACGAGACGCTGCTCAACACCGATCTGCGCCGCGAGCAGGAGCAGGCCGGACGCTTTCTTTCGATGGTCGTCGACTACAAGCATAAGATCGGCTTCAAGGGCGTCATCCTGGTCGAGCCCAAGCCGCAGGAGCCGACCAAGCACCAATACGACTTCGACGCCGCGACCGTGTTCGGCTTCCTGCAGCGTTTCGGGCTCGAGCGCGAGGTCAAGCTCAATCTCGAGGTCGGCCATGCGGTGCTGGCTCACCATTCCTTCGAGCATGAGATCGCGCTCGCGTCCTCGCTCGGGATGCTGGGTTCCATCGACGCCAACCGCAACGACTACCAGTCCGGCTGGGACACCGACCAGTTCCCCAATAACGCGCCCGAGCTCGTGCCGGCGCTCTATTTCATCCTCAAACAGGGCGGCCTCGCGCCGGGCGGCTTCAACTTCGATTCGAAGGTGCGGCGCCAGTCGATCGACCCGGGCGATTTGCTGCTCGGCCATATCGGCGGCATCGACGTCTGCGCCGCAGCGCTGGTCGCAGCCGCGCATCTGATCGAGGACGGCAAGTTCGACGCAGCTCGCGCGGAGCGCTACGCCGGCTGGGACAAGCCCGCGGCGCAGGCGATGCTGAAGATGGGCGCGACGCTCGAAGAAATCGCGGCGCGGGTCGCCAAGGAAAAGATTGACCCGAAGCCCAGGTCGGGCCGGCAGGAGTTCTACGAGAACCTGCTGAACCGCTATCTGTGAGGCTCGGCGGCAAAGGCGCTATGCAGGAACGTCAGACGATTCGGCGCTTCGCCTCGATCGGGATCGTCGCGCTGGCCCTCGGGGCGCGAGCGCAGGCGGCCGAGGCGCAGTCGCCGGTCACCCGCGTCCATGGCATCGCCACCGGGCTCGCCGCCTGCTGGCGCCCGCCGCACGACGACGATCAAGTCACGGTTCGCATCAGCTTCACGCGGGAAGGCGCCGTCATAGGCGAGCCGAGGATCGTCTTCGCGCGGTCGAGCGGCGGCCGGGCCGACGATTCCGCGCTTGCCGCTTCGATGACGGCGGCGATACGCGACTGCACGCCGTTGCCTTTCTCTGCCCGGCTCGGCGCCGCGATCGCGGGGCAGGTTTTGGACATTCACTTCATCGGCCGCAGCCGGGCGACAATCGTCGCCCCGCCCTGATGAACGCCCGGCCCTCGTCATGGCGAGGGCGGCTCTCGCTCATTGGCCGGGCGAGCTCCGGCGAGATGCTCTGAGATTGCGCTCATCGATTTACCAGATCTTCGCGTCTCGGCGGGATGCTTCGAGGGCCGGCGTCGGCGCCGGGCGGAGGCGCAATGTTTGGGCGCGTGGTTTTTGTAGCGACGCTGGGCGTCGCGGCGGCGCTGCTCGGCTCATTCTCGCTGCTGGAGCGGCTGCCCGCGCCGGCGCCTGTCGCCGCCGCGCCCGCTCCGGCCGCCGTCGCGTCGGCTTCCGACAATGCGGCGCCCGAACAGCACGCCGTTCGCCAGGTGTTCTCGTATCGCGAGATCGCGCTTCGGGCTGATGCTCGCGGCCAATACGCGGCCGACACGCTGGTGAACGGGATGCCTGTGCGGATGCTTGTCGATACCGGCGCGAGCGACATTGTCATCTCCGCCTCGACCGCCGCCCGGCTCGGGGTCGCTCCCTCCAGCGGGCNNGGCGGGCGAAGTGAATCTGCTCGGGGCAAGCTTCCTCAGGCGTCTCGTCAGCGTCGAGCAGCGCGACGGGATGCTGATCCTGCGCCAGTAGGCGGCCTTGATCAGGAGATGCGCACCAGGCGCGTCAGCTCGAAGGGGATGTCGTAGCCGTCCCAGATGAAGTCGAAGTCGAGCGCGGTCCCGATCGGCGCCCAGCGCGACACGCCGGGACCTGCGCGTGACGCCGCGCTCGATTCGATCTCGCCGNNCCCAACCGAAGTAAGTAATCGTCTGGTCGCTCTCGCGGATGAAGCTTGCGACCTCGGCCAGAGATTGGACGAATACGACGCTGAGAAATCCCCCGCCGACTCGTATGTCCTGTCGCATGGGCGCGCTCGCTACGATGCTGGTCAGTTGCGTGTTCCGCCAATGGACCGACGAGGCGCGCCCGTTCGCTGCGGCGTAAAATGCGGCCGTCATCTTGCCGATCGCGTGTCCGACCCGGCCTGCGGGATCGTCCATCGTCCACTCGAGCGCCGACGCGTCGAGAAGGCGCCGGACCGGCGCAGAATGGGCCGCGGCTTCGCCGACGACATAAAGCGCGTGCGGGGAGGAGCAGGCCATCTGGTCAAAGACGAAGATGTCGTTGTGCAGTTTCTTGGCCAGCGCCTTGAGCGCCGCGTCGTCCAGCTTGTCGACAGCGGCGCCCTTGATCGTCGAGAAC
Source organism: Hyphomicrobiales bacterium (assembly GCA_003164825.1). Taxonomy (GTDB): domain Bacteria; phylum Pseudomonadota; class Alphaproteobacteria; order Rhizobiales; family Beijerinckiaceae; genus Roseiarcus. Next base: position 15,860 of record PLUH01000234.1, on the reverse strand, counting down.
GAAAACCGGTCGCCGAACCAGATCGACTTTCCGCCATTGCGCAACGGCAGGGGCGCGAACAGCGCAACCTTGGCGTCGCCGCCCCAGACGACCCGCGCATCGCTCAGACCGGAGATCTTCGCCCCGAGATCGCCCTGCGACGGGTAGTGGACGAATGCTTGCGAACCGTCTCCCGCCGCCTCAAGCCGCTCGAGAAAGAGATCGACGATCGCCCGCATCCGGGCGCTGATCTCATGCGGCAGCCGCACGATATTGGCGTTTCCGGCCAGATAGGAAAGCACCCAGGAGTAGAGAAAGACGGTCTCGACATTCTGCGGCGGCAGATGGAAGACAAGGCCGCGCGGCCGCGCCAAGGTGTTGTTGGGCACGCGCGCCGCGAAGCTCGCGGCGAGCTTCGTGAGCGCGGCGCGGCGCGTCCAAAAGGCGAAATGGGCGGCGGGGCCGGTAGCGGTCGATCGCCTGGGGCCGAGAAGGGTTTCTGCGACCCCCGCGACCAAATCGAGGCGCTCGGCGGCGAATGGCGTCGCCAGGTGGTGGCGGGCCTCGCCAAGCTTGGTCAGCAGCGCTTCGAGGTGGCCGGGGACGCAGCGCTGCACGGTCACGTCGCCGCGCGTCGCGCAGCCCGANNCGACATGAGCGTCTCGTCGTCGAGGGCGGCTTCGCGCGCGCCGGCGCCATAGGCGATGACCTCAGTCAGCATTCGTCCTGCCTTGGCCGCCTCATGCGGCGATCACGTCGCTGCAGCCTCTGAGCTCCGTCTTCGGGGCGCGTCCGGAAACGCGAATCGCTTTGCCGTAGCGTCCACCGCTTCCAGCGTCGATCGTCGCCACGACACCCAAATCCTCGGTCAGCACGCTGTGTCCGGGATAGGATCGGGGCAGCAGCGAAACGACCTGGATCACCCCTTCCTCTCCGATCCCCGCCGGCTCCCAGCTGTGCGGCCGCCTGACGATGACATCGGTGAAATTCGGCGGGTAGAGCAATCCGTCAGGCCCCTCAATGAAGACGGAGCCGATCTGCTCGACGAAGCCATAGAAGTTGAAGATGTTCGTGAGGTCAAACCGCCGTTTCAGGGCGGCCCGGAACTCCGGGTTCGAGACCTTCTGCGCCTCGAGCTTCTTCCACCCGCCGGAATGAATGAGGATGGCGGTCGAAAGATCGAGCTCGCCGTCGGCAAAGGCCCGGTAAAGCTTGTCCCAAATGAGAAACGTAAAGCCGAAGATGAGAAACGGCTCCTTGCCGTGCGCGCGCACGAACGCCTCGACCGCTTGCCTGTCGATCTCCAATTGCGAGTCGAGGGCGAAGGTGGTCTTGGCGCCGAACTTCATCATTCCAAGAACCCCGCCGCCGCGGGCGGTGAGGTCGGTTGGCTTGATCACGTCTTTCGTGTCGATCGCCAGGAACGGGAGGCGGCGGGTTCCGAGAATTGGCCGAAACGAAGCGACAAGCGCTTCCGATTGGCGGCGCGCAGTCTCATTGTCGATGACGATGCGACTCGTCCGCTGGCCCGTCGTACCGCTCGATCGCATCACGAACGAAGGCGTGGCCGTGCTTTTAAGCTCCATCTCCTTGAACAGGCTGACCGGCAGATAGGGAACCTCCGAGACGTCGCCATAGGTTCTGAGCCCGCCCCATGCGGCGTCGAGGATCCGCGCGTATTCGAGGCTCCTCTCGTAGTGGTGACGGGTGAGCTCGTTCAGCCCTTCGAGAAGGATCGCCTCCTTCTCCGGCTGACGCAGCGAATAAGGCGGCTCGTTGAGGAGACGCTCAAACACGCAGGCTCTCCTTCAGTTGCGCGTAGTTGATCTTGCCGCTGGCGCCGCGAGGGATTTGCGCGGTCTTCAACAACGAAAAGCTCGACGAGGGGACTTTATAATTGGCCGCCAGCTCTCTGACGCGGGCTTTCAGCGCGGTTTCCGACTCTTGCTCATGCACGACGGCGATCTTTTCCCCAAGGTCGATGCACGCGACGGAGCAGACGGCGAACAGTTCCTGTTCGATTTCGTCGAGGCCGAGCCTATAGCCCGCGATCTTGGCGAAGCGCTTGGTGCGGCCGGTCAGGTAGAGAAACCCTTCCGCGTCCAGGCGCCCGAGATCGCCGGTTTCGAGGCGCCCCTTCATCTCATCGCCCTTGCCGAGGTCGGCCCTCGACATCGCATAGCCCAGCATGACGTTCGGGCCTTCATAAACCACCGTGCCGATGCCGTCGGCCGGCAGCGGCGCGCCCTTAACGTCAACGATCGACAAGCGGCCGCCGGCAAGCGCAACCCCGACCGACCCCGCCTTTCGCGAAAAATCGGCATGCTGCAAGGTCGTCATGCGCGGCGACGCCTCGGTCTGCCCGTACATGACGAAAAACCGGCCGTCGCGCAGGGTCGCCCAGTCATGGATCTTCGCCTGAATGCGAGGATCGAGCGCCCCGCCGGCCTGGGTGAACACCCTGACCGAATCCGGGACAAGGCTCGCGCCAAGGCGCGCCAGCGCGGCATAGTGAAAGGGGACGCCGGGGAAATGCGATCCGCCGACGTTGGCGATCTTCGACCAAAAGCTCGGCGAGGTGATCGAATCGTTCACGAGGTAGACTCGGCCCCCGGCCGCCAGATGCGACGTGACGACTGAGAGCCCGTAGGAATAGTGCAACGGCAGATGGGCGATGCCGATGCTGTGCTCGTCGATGGCCAGCGCTTCGGCGATTTGCCCGGCGTTGGCGACAATCGCGTCGCGCGACAGCCGCACATATTTCTGACTGCCGGTGGTCCCCGAGGTGGAAAGAAGCAGTTGCAAGGCGGGATTGACCTCGACCAGCGGCTCCCCGGCGTCCGTCGCGGTCCATTCGACAACGCCCGCGCGCGACTCATAGGAGCGCCAGCCGCCCGAGGCGCCCGCCAGATTGCGCAGTGTTTCGCCAATGTCCGGCGCCGACAGAACGAGTTCCGGTCGATACGCCTCAATCAGAGCGCTCAGCTTGTCTTCGGCGAGCGACGGATCAATGAGCGCGACCGCGTGACCTGCCGCGGCCGCGGCAAGCAGGCCGATCAGCGTTTCGCAAGTGTTGCCGCAGCAGAGAAAGACAAGCCGCTTTCTCTCGGAGGCGATGTTTTCGGCGAGCCCAAGGCTGGCGGCGCGGAGCTCGTCGCGCGTCAGCCAGACGTCGCCGCGATCGTCGCGAGCGGCCGGCGCCGGTTCAAGCGACGCGATCAGCGGCAGAATTCCGCCGCATGAAAAGTCCAGCTCACGCATTGAATCTCGAAGCATCGCAAGTCCGTCCCGCGGACCGTGAAAGGATGGCGCTCAACTCGTGCAAGGCGGGTCATATGACGAGGCCGCCGTCAACCCCGATGACCTGCCCAGTCACGTAGGACGAGAGGTCGGAGGCGAGAAACACGATCACATTGGCGACGTCCTCGGGGCTGCCGACCCGACCCATCGCGATGTGCGACTCCAGGTTCTTGCGTTTGTCCTCGGGGATGGATTTGGTCATCGATGTGTCGATCAGACCCGGCGCCACCGCATTGACGCGAATGTTCATTGGCGCGAGTTCCTTGGCGGCGGAAAAAGTCGCTCCAATGACGGCGGACTTGGTCGCCGAATAGACGGTCTGGCCGCTGTTTCCCTTTCGCCCGACAATCGACGAGACATTGACGATCGATCCGCTCTTGCGCCGCGCCATGATGCGCGCGGCCAATTGCGTGATCTTGATCAGCCCGATGACGTTCACGTTGAAGAGCTCGTCGATCTCCGCGTCCGAGATCATGCCGATCAGCTTGTCGCGAAGGATCCCGGCGTTGTTGACCAGGATATCAAGGCGCTTATGCCGCGCCATAACGCTCTGCGCGATCGCCGCGGCGGTAGCGCTTTCCGCTACCGAGCCATAGACCACGGTGACGCGATCGGGATAGGCCGCTTCCAGCTCGGCGAAACTGGCCGAAGCCTCGTTCGAGGGACGCGCGTTCAGCACCACGCTGCATCCGGCCTTGAGCAAGCCTTCCGCGGCGGCCCGTCCAATGCCGCGCGACGCGCCGGTCACGACCGCCACGCGGCCGCTCAAATCGATGACGGTCATTGGATGCGCGCGCGAGTCAAATCGAGCCGCCAGCGGGGTTCACGAAGCCGCTCTTTCGTCATGCGCGGACGAATCCGTCCCGAAGTCGGCTTGGACCATACGATTGATGATGCCCAATGGCCCGGTTTGAATGCCTTTTTCCATAATGCGCGCCGGGTTTCCGGCGACCAGGCAATTCGGCGGCACGTCCTTCATCACTACGCTTGCCGCCGCCACCACACAATTATCGCCGATTTTGATCCCTGGCATGATAATACTGTGCGCGCCGATATTACATTCTTTACCAATCCAAGTATCCACGTGAAGCCCGCGCGGGGTGTCGTGGGTCAGAACGCAGGCGCCGAAGTTTATTGCCGTGCTTTCGCCGATATGAATGCCGGACGGATAGCTTTTGTCCAATTTGGCCGAGAACGAGATCCGGCAGTTCGGCGCGATATCCATTCCCCACAGCTTATTGAAATAAAGGCGGCGCAATTCGCCGAAGAACGGGCGAAGCTCGCGGCGCACAACCGCCAGGAAGCCGGTCGTGCGCAGGTCGGAAAGCCTCATGGTCGATCTCCGTCAGTCGATGCGCGCCGAAACGCTCTCACGCTTCCTTGGGCCGCCCCGTTTGACGTATCACTCCTGGAGAAACTGATGTTTTGCGTATAGGCGACGCCGTAGCTCATTCCCGGCAAAATGTATAGAGACAAGATAAATTCCCCTGCCTCAATGGAATTCATAGTTGATGAGCGGCGACACACAATCAGGCGATTGTATCCCTTCACTTTTTGACCGTTCGAATCTCGGGCCGGCGGCTCTGGCGGCCAAATCCAAGGCGCCGCCCCGTCTCCGCCGCCGATAAATGCTGGCGTCAATCTTCGATCGACCAAGATCGCTCCGCCGGCTCGCCCCAGGTTGCGTCGAATTGAAACGCCCTGACGGTTCCAGCGGGCGCCGCCGCCGACCGGGGCATGTGCATACGCTAGTTGTATGAATTCCTCGTGGCAAGTCTTATCCGCGCCATTGGGCGCCTCGTTGGGACCGGCCTTGGCGGAACGCCGGTTCTCGGCTTTAATCGATCGGCCAAGCCGAGGAGGACGCCCATGAAGACCCGCGCCGCCGTCGCCGTCGCCGCTGGAAAGCCGGTCGAGGTGACCGAGGTCGATCTCGAAGGCCCCCGCGACGGCGAGGTCTTGGTCGAGATCAAGGCGACGGGCATTTGCCACACCGACGATTTCACCCTCTCGGGCGCCGACCCGGAGGGTCTGTTCCCCGCTATTCTCGGCCATGAGGGGGCCGGCGTCGTCGTCGACGTCGGGCAGGGTGTGACCAGCGTGCGCAAGGGCGACCACGTCATTCCCCTCTATACCCCCGAGTGCCGTCAGTGCCCGTCGTGCCTGTCGCGCAAGACCAACCTCTGCACCGCGATCCGCGCCACGCAGGGGCAGGGCGTTATGCCCGACGGGACCTCGCGCTTCTCGATCGGCAAGGACAAGATCTTTCATTACATGGGCTGCTCGACGTTCTCGAACTTCACCGTCCTGCCCGAGATCGCGGTGGCGAAGGTCAATTCCGACGCGCCATTCGACAAGATCTGCTACATCGGCTGCGGCGTCACCACCGGGATCGGCGCCGTTCTCAACACGGCGAAGGTCGAGGCGGGGGCGACGGCGGTCGTGTTCGGACTCGGCGGCATCGGCCTCAATGTCATCCAGGGCTTGCGGCTGGCCGGCGCCGACATGATCATCGGCGTCGACCCCAACGATCGCAAGAGGGCGTGGGGCGAGCGCTTCGGCATGACCCATTTCGTCAATCCGACCGAGGTCGGCAAGGAGCTCGTGCCCCATCTCGTCAACATGACCAAGCGCGGCGCCGACCAGATCGGCGGCGGCGCCGGACTGTGAGAGCGAAAGGAGCCGACCCCCCCTCTGCCACCCCCCGCCGTGCACCTGGAGCNNNNAGCCAGTTGAAGCTCGAGGACATCAACCAGGGCTTCGACATGATGCACAAGGGCGAGGGCATCCGCAGCGTGGTTGTGTATTAGAGCGCAGTTGGAGCGGAACATTGTTTATCAGATTGCCTCTGTCCTATGACGCGCNNAAATCCAGCCAAATCCAGCCAAGCGGGCCCAAGCCGGAGCGTTGGTGCGCGCTCTTATGGAAGATTCTATGACGACCTCCTCTTGAGCGGTTCCCAGTTCAGGCCCGGCGCGCTGGGATTGTTCGTCGACGACGTTCGACCGAGGCCGTCGGCGTAGTGATACTCCTTGGTGTTGTCGAGCTTGTAACTGTTGCCGGCCGAATCGAGATAGTCGCTGTAGCTGCTGACGATCTCGTCCATTTGTTGTTGCTGCGCATCGTGTTCGACTTGTGTCCTGGCGAAGCTCTCGCGCTGAGCGCTTCCGATCCCGTCGATGATCCGCATCGTGCGGTCCACGCTCTCCTGGGCGGCTGCGCGCATCGCGCCGCCCAATTCGAGAACGCCCTGAGCGTAAGCATCCGAAAGCTCCTTTTGACGCGCGTGCCAGGTCGTATCGATCCGCGCGCTCGTCGCGCTTTGCACCATGATCTCGGTCGCCGCGGCAACGCCCTCCAGCGGCGCGACGAAGCCCAAGAGCAGGCCGACGCCCCACAGCACGCCGCCCTGCATCGGCCAGCCATAAATGTAAGTGTCTACGCCGATGAAGCCGACCGCCGCTTCGCCCCCACGCTGACAGGTGAAGGTCGCCTCGCCGCCGTCATGACGCGCCATCGGGTTGAACTGGGTATGCCGCCCCTGGGCGAGGTCGGGACGCGGCTTTTGGCCGATGAGCGCCACAGCGTCGAGGGTTTTGGCGAGCGTCTCGAGCACATAGGCGCGGGCATAGTCGACGCCCGAGAGATAGGGGCGCTGCGGAATCGGGCCCGGCGGCGGGCTCAGCCAACCGAGGAGCGCGGGCTGCGGCGTCAGATAAATCCCCATCTGCGGGTCGCCGAGAATGATCAGCGTGCGCATGTCGGGCGAGACGAGGCGCATGCACGTGTTCGGGTCGATCGGACTGTGGCGGAGCAGCCCGCCGGTGACGCGCCAGCCGGCGGGAATTGTGATCGTGAAGGCGTGTTCGAAGGGATCTACGAATGTGGTCCAGGACTGGATTGTTGACATCGCTTCATCCTTGGAAATCCGTCGACGCAAACCGCCCGGCGCGGGGCGGGGTCAGATATTGCCGCCCCGTTGCCGGAGCCGTCCATGGTGAAGGTTCCGCCGGCTGAGGGGACTGCACGCATCGCTTGGCCGCAGCATACGGCCGCCGGGAACGATCAGAAAGTGGCGCCGGCCAAAAGCCGCACAATTATAGGGGCTAGCCGGCCAATCGCCTCTCGCAAGTCTTCGAGGCCGAAATCCTTTCCCGGTTGTCTGCCGCAGCCCCGTCGTCTAAGGCGACGTGAAGAATGAAGGCGCAGCGTCCGTCGCGCCGCCGCGATGCTTCGGTTCCCGATTCCCAACGCGAGGCCGTCCTTGTTTCCCAAGCCGTCGCCGCAGCTTCTGCCCAACACCTACGCCTATGAATCGCGGCCAATGGTCAAGCCGACCGGGTTTCGCGAATATGATGCGCGCTGGATTTTCGAGCAGGAGATCAACCTGATGGGGGCGCAAGCGCTGGGGCTCGGCCTCGCGCGCCTCCTTGCGGAGCTTGGGGTCGAGCGCGAGATCGTCGTCGGCCACGACTTCCGCAGCTATTCGGCCTCGATCAAGCTCGCCATGACCGCCGGGCTGATGGCCGGGGGGCTGAAGGTGCGCGACATCGGGCTCGCGATCACGCCGATGGCCTATTTCGCCCAGTTCGCGCTCGATACGCCGGCGGTGGCGATGGTGACCGCCTCGCACAACGACAACGGCTGGACCGGCGTCAAGATGGGCGCCTCGAGGCCGGTGACGTTCGGGCCGGAGGAGATGGCGCGGCTGCGCGACATCGTCATTGCTGGAGACTACGGCTATGAGGCTGGCGGGGCTTACGAATTCGTGGCCGATTTTCCCGCCCGCTACATCGCCGATCTGACCGCTCGCCCGAAAGTGAGCCGCAGGCTCAAGGTCGTCGCCGCCTGCGGCAACGGCACGGCCGGCGCCTTCGCGCCCAAGCTCTTGACCGAGCTTGGCGTCGAGGTCGTTCCGCTCGACTGCGATCTCGACTTCACCTTCCCGCACTACAATCCGAATCCCGAAGATATGCAGATGCTGCATGCGATGGCGGCGGCGGTGAAGGAGACCGGCGCCGACGTCGCGTTCGGCTTCGACGGCGACGGCGACCGCTGCGGCGTCGTCGACAACGAGGGCGCCGAGATCTTCGCCGACAAGATCGGGGTCATGCTGGCGCGCGACCTCTCGAAGGGGCGCCCAAACGCCACCTTCGTCGTCGACGTCAAGTCGACCGGGCTGTTCAAGACCGATCCGGCGCTGCGGGCCAACGGCGTCAAGGTCGACTTCTGGAAGACCGGCCATTCGCACATCAAACGCCGGGTCCGCGACCTGAACGCCCTCGCCGGGTTCGAGAAGTCAGGCCATTTTTTCTTCAACGCGCCAATTGGGCGTGGCTATGACGACGGTTTCGTCACCGCGATCGCCATCCTCGACCTCTTGGACCGGAACCCGCCAAAGTCGATGGCCGATCTCTATCGCGACCTGCCCAAGACCTGGGCTTCGCCGACGATGTCGCCCGCCTGCGCCGATGAGGCCAAATACGCGGTCGCGGACCGCGTCGTCGAGCGGTTGAAGGCGATGCAGGCGCGAGGCGAAAAGCTTGCCGGCCAGCCGATTCGCGACCTCGTCACCGTCAACGGCGTCAGGGTGACGGTCGAGGACGGCGCCTGGGGGCTCGTGCGCGCGTCGTCGAACAAGCCGGAATTGACCGTTGTCGTCGAGAGCCCGACGTCGGACGCGGGCATGCGGGCGATGTTCGAGGCGCTCGACCGGATCTTGCGCGAGAACCCCGAGGTCGGGGCCTACAACCAGACGATCTGATGCGCGACGAGGCGGGCGTTCGGAATCCGGTGCTGCCGGACCTGCTCAGGCCGGACCTCAGGATCGTCTTCTGCGGCACCGCGGCGGGAACCGTATCGGCGGCGCGCGGCGCCTATTACGCCCATCCGCAGAACCGGTTCTGGTCGGCGCTGCATGCCTCCGGATTGACGCCAAGACTTTTGCAGCCGGAGGAATTCGATCAATTGCCGCAATGGGGCTTGGGGCTCACCGACATCGCCAAGCACGTGAGCGGCATGGACCGGGAATTGCCGCCGGGCGCCTTGGGCCGCCAGGCCTGCGCGGAGCTCAAGGCCAAGATCGAAGCCGCCGAGCCGAAGCTGCTGGCGTTTACCAGCCTTGCCGCGGGGCGCCGATATCTCGGCCGTCCCGCCGGCTTCGGCGAACAGCCCGAGCGCATTGGCGGAACCCGCGTCTGGCTCCTGCCGTCGCCCTCGCCGACCGCGGGCTGGAACTGGGACAGGCACAAGCACTGGTGGCGTACGCTCGCGGATGAGGCGAGGGACTGAGCGTCGCCGCCCGGCTAGGCGGTGACCACCGCTTCGAGCCTGGCGCTGAGCCTCAGCGCGTCGGTGATGACAATGGCGCCCCGCCGGCGCTCGATGAGGCCTTCGCGCTCCATGGCGTTGATCTCGCGCGACACGGTCTCCCGCCGCGTGTTGATGCGCGATGCGAGCTCCGACTGATTCGGCGGCGAGTGGATGATCGCACGCCTCGGATCTTCGCGATCGGGACGCGCAAGCCGCAGGAGTTCGGCGTGGACGCGGCTGCGAACGTCGAGCGCGCCGAGTTCGCCGACCCTGCGGGTCATCGCGCGATTGCGCGCGACCAGCGCCGCGACGACGGCTTCGCCGAGCGGGCGGTGGGTGAACACCGTTTCGACGAAGACCGCGCATGGCATTTTCGCCACCAGCGAATCGTTGACGGCGAAGACGCTGAGCGAACGGGGGCCGCCGTCAAGAGCGGCCAAATCGCCAAAGAACGAACCCGCTTCCATGTCGTTGAAAATGAGATCCTGCCGCACCCCGTGCAGCACCGCCCTCAGGCGGCCGGCCATAACAAAATAGACGTCGCGGTCATCGGCCGTCTGACCGACCACCCAGGCGCCCGCCGACGTCCTTAGCCATATGCAATGGCGGTCCAGAATCCGGCAAGATTCGGGATCGAGGGTCTTGAAACAGGGATGGGCCGCAAGCGTATTGGGTGACATCATCGCGTTCGCAGATGATTGAGCGCGACCGTGGCGGACCTTGGCCGCAACGTCAAGCGGCTTCGAGGCGGCTACGCGGGTTTGAGCAGACATAATTGTGGAGACGCCCAGGCCGATTTGCCGGCTTTGCCGCAATCCACCCCTTCGGCGCTCAACGCCTGCAGTGTGACGGGGATCACAGCTGGAGGCTCGGCGCTGCTGTAGTGGTAGAACATGTTTGAAATCCGCGTCGCCGCGCCCAGGGGCCGGGCGTTAAACGCGGCCCCCGCGCTGATCTCCCACCGCGCGGGGCATAGAGCGCGGCGCCTGCGCTTTCCGCACGCCCGGGCGCCGCGCTCGCAAACTTCAAACATCGCTCAGCGGACGTGAAACTCCATGTGCACCCGCCCATGGATGCGCTGGGCGTGCGGCCAGCGGCCGAACCCGGTCGCCGGCGCGTGGGCCTCGCCTTCATACGGCCGATCGTGTCCACCGCGTTCGGGCTGGGCCGCGCCGGAATGCGCCCCCGTGGCGTTCGCCTTCGGCCCGTGCCGAGCAAGACAGGCATTGTAGGCCATCGGCTCCTGGTATTGGGCGCAGGACGGATCGTCTTCGGCCAGGGCGCGCCCAGCCGACGCCAGAGTGGCGAGGCAAAGCGCAATCGCTGCGGCGCGCGCGGTCATGGCGTCAGCTCCGCAGCGCGGCGCCGGTCCGCCTCGACACCTCGGCCACGATCTTCGACATCGCAGCGTCAATTTCGGCGTCGGTGAGGGTCCGGTCGCGCGGTTGCAGGATCACGTGGATGGCGATCGATTTCGAGCCCTCTGGCAGACCGTCCCCCTGATAGACGTCGAAGACGCCGATCTTGGCGACGAGCGAGCGTTCGGCGCTCTCCGCCGCCCTGACAATGTCGCCGGCGCGCACCCCGGCGTCGACCACGAATGCAAGATCGCGCTCGACCGCCATGAAATCCGAGCGGTCGAGCTTCGGCTTTGCCTTGGTCGGCCTGGCCTTCGGCGCGGGAACAGCGTCGAGGATGATCTCGAAGGCGACGATCGGCCCTTCGGCGTCGAGCGCTTCCAAGGCGCTTGGATGCAACTGTCCGAACCAGCCGATGACGGTCTTCGGCCCGAATTGCAGCGTCGCCGCACGGCCGGGATGCAGAAACGCCGGTCCGCCGGGGACGACCTGGACCGCGTTCGGGCTCACGCCGAACGCGGAGAGAACCGTCATCGCGTCGCGCTTGGCGTCGAAGACGTCGACGAGCGCGCCGCCGCTCCAATGCCGGCCCTCGCCGTCGGCCTTGGCCCTGCCGCGCCGCACGGCCGCAGCCGCGACCCGCTGGTCATTTTCGCCCGGTCCGAGAAATACCTGCCCGACTTCGAACAGCGCAATGTCGCTCAAGGCCCGGCGAGCGTTGCGCTCGGCGGCGGCGACGAGGCCCGGAACGAGGCTCGGGCGCATGTCGGAAAGATCGACCGCGATCGGATTGGCGAGCGCGAGCGATCGCGCGCCGCCGCCGAACAGTTCCGCCGCCGTCCTGGAGACGAACGACCAGGTGACCGCCTCGCGCAGCGCGAGCGCGGCCAGCGTGCGCTTGGCGAGCCGGGTGCGCTTCTGCAGCAGCGTCAGCACCGGTTTCGCCACGCCGTCGTCGAGCCGGGGCAGGGGCGCGGTCGGCGCGCGGTCGACGCCGGCGATGCGCAGAATCTGCTCGACGACGTCGGCCTTCACCTGGACGTCGGGCCGCCACGAAGGGACGACGACCGTTCCATCCCCGACGCCAAAGCCGAGGCGGGCCAGGATCGCCTCGCCCTCCTGGCGCGGGATTGAGACGCCCAGCAGCCGCTTGACCTCGTCATAGGGGAAAGGAATCGAACGCCGCGGCGGCGATGGATCGCCCGCCACCACAATGCGCGATGGTTCTCCGCCGCAGATCGAAAGGACCAGCCCGGTCGCGAGATCGCAGCCGGGCACGCAGAATTCGGGATCGACGCCGCGCTCGAATCGATAGCGCGCGTCGGTCATGATCCCGAGCTTGCGGCCGGTCTGGGCGATATTCGCCGGGTCCCAGAGCGCGCTCTCGATCAGAACGTCGCGCGTCGCCTCGTCGCAGCCGGAATGCTCGCCGCCCATGATTCCGGCGATCGATTCGACGCCGTTGGCGTCGGCGATGACGACCATGGTCTCCTCGAGCGTGTATGTCTTGCCGTCAAGCGCGAGCACGCTCTCGCCGGGGCGGGCGCGGCGCACGGTGAGATCGCCCTCGACCTTGGCGAAGTCGAATACGTGGAGCGGGCGGCCGCGGTCGAAGGTGATGTAATTGGTGATGTCGACAAGCGCGCTGATCGGCCTCAGGCCGATCGCGCGGAGCCGCTTTTGCATCCATTCCGGCGAAGGGCCGTTGGTGACGCCGCGCACGAGACGCAAGGCGAACGCCGGGCAAAGATGCCGATCGGCAGGGGAGAAATCGAGATGGACGCGAGTCGGGCAGTCGAACGCCCCGGCGAGCGGCTTCGGCGCCGGCGTCTTCAGGCTGCCCAAACCCGCCGCGGCGAGATCGCGCGCGATGCCGGCGACGCCGGTCGCGTCGGGACGGTTCGGCGTCACGGCGACGTCGATGACCGGATCGTCGAGCCCGGCAAAGCGGGCGTAGGCGACGCCGACCGGCGCGTCTGCTGGCAGCTCGATGATCCCCTCGTGATCGTCGCTGAGCGCGAGCTCCGCCGCCGAGCACAGCATGCCGTTCGATTCGACGCCGCGGATGACGCCTTTGGCGAGCGTAATCTTCTTGCCGGGAATATACGTGCCGACCGGAGAGAAGACGCTCTTCATGCCCGTTCGCGCATTGGGTGCGCCGCAGACGACCTGCACCGGGCCGCCGCCCGCTTCGACGATGCAGACCTTGAGCCTGTCGGCGTTGGGATGCGGTTTGGCCTCGATGACGGAAGCAACCACGAAGCCGTCATACTTGCGGCTCGGGTCGTCGACGCTCTCCACTTCGAGACCGACGCGGGTCAGCGTGTCGACGATCTCGGCGAGCGAAGCCGACGTATCGAGGTGGTCCTTAAGCCAGGAGAGGGTGAATTTCATTAGTTTGCTACTCTAGGCCGACAGTGATGCCTCGCTTCATGTGAAATCGTAAGTGCGCCTAAGAATGTCAAACAGCCCTCGGGCGGCTTCNNGACTTTGCTTTCCGGGATTTGCCCTGTCGGCCGATCCGTTGGTATCGATCTGCACCACAGAGTGGCGATCAGGGAGCTCAAAGACTTTAACTAGACCGACAACTCGGGAGGGTTGAAGCCTTCCCGTTCCGTCTCGTCTCTCGAAATTTGTGACCCAGGCCATCTGTCAAAGACCTTTTGTCGCGCTCACCCGCTCAATCCCCCGGCGAGCGTTGGGATGTCGAGCGGCTTGAAGCCGTAGTGATTGATCCAGCGCAGGTCGGCGTCGAAGAAGTCGCGCAAGTCCGGCAGGCCGTACTTCAGCATCGCCACCCGGTCGAGCCCCATGCCCCAGGCGAAGCCCTGATAGTCCTCGGGGTCGATGCCGCAATTCGACAGCACGTTGGGGTGGACCATGCCGCAGCCGAGGATTTCGAGCCAGTCGTCGCCCTCGCCGAAGCGGATTTCCCCGCCTGAACGGCGGCATTGGATGTCGACCTCGAGCGAAGGGGAGGTGAAGGGGAAATAGCTTGGCCGGAAGCGCATGCCCACATGCGGCACTTCGAAGAACGCCTTGCAGAATTCCTCCAGAACCCACTTCAGGTTGGCGAGCGTCGCGCGATCGTCGACCACCAGGCCCTCGACCTGATGGAACATCGGCGTATGCGTCTGGTCGGCGTCGCGCCGATAGGTGCGGCCGGGACAGATGATCCGGATCGGCGGCTTTTGCTTGAGCATCGTTCGCACCTGGACCGGGCTTGTGTGCGTGCGCAAGAGCTTGCGCTCGCCATCCGCGTCGGGGGCGAGAAAGAACGTGTCGTGCATCTCGCGCGCCGGGTGGCCGGGCGGGAAGTTGAGCTTGGTGAAGTTATAGTCGTCGGTCTCGATGTCCGGCCCTTCGGCGACCGAAAAGCCCATGTCGGCGAAAATGGCGACGATCTCGTCCATGACCTGGCTGATCGGATGGATGCGCCCGGTCTCGATTCCGACCAAGCGAACCGGCAGCGTCACGTCGACCGTCTCGCGCTTGAGCTGCGCCTCGAGGGCGGCGTTTTTCAGCACCGAGCGCTGCGCAGCAAGCGCTTGCGCGACCTTGTCCTTCAGCGCGTTGATGGCCGCGCCATGCGCCTTGCGCTCGTCGGGCGAGAGCTTGCCTAGCGTGGCGAGCAGCGCCGAAATCGCTCCCTTTTTGCCGAACGCGGCGACGCGCGCGGCTTCGAGCGCGCTTTCGTCGTTCGCCGCGTCAATCGCGGCGAGCGTCTCCCGTTCGAGGGCGGCGAGATCGGACATGGCGGGCCTATTCCTTCCCAGGCGCCGCCCGAACCCTTCTCCCGCCAAGCGGGAGAAGGTGGCGCCTCAGGGTGTTCGTAAGAACGCCCGTCTGACGACGGGCCATCGGGCCGGATGAAGATATTCCGGGCGCGTGCTTGCCCTCAGCCCAGCGCTCCGCCGCGAGCGGGAGAGGGAGACTAAGCCGCCTTGGGCAACGAGCCTTTCGCCTGCTCGACGATCGCGGCAAACGCCGCGGGCTCCGAAATGGCGAGGTCCGACAGCACCTTGCGGTCGACCTCGATCCCCGCCGCGGCGAGGGCGGAGATAAACCGGCTGTAGGTCAGGCCATGCTCGCGCGCCGCGGCGTTGATGCGCTGAATCCACAGCGCGCGAAACTCGCGCTTGCGGTTCTTGCGGTCGCGATAGGCGTATTGCATCGACTTATCGACCGCGGCCTTGGCGGCGCGGATGGTGTTCTTGCGCCGGCCGAAGAAGCCCTTGGCGGCCTTCAATACCTTCTTGTGCTTGGCATGGGACGTTACGCCCCGTTTGACGCGCGACATGGTTCAATTCTCCGGGAAAGGGTTCAGCCGTTCGGCAGATAGAATTTCTTGACCTTGTCGCCGTCGGTCTTGAACAGGACCGACGTGCCGCGCAGATCGCGGATCTGCTTGGGCGTGCGTTTGATCATGCCGTGGCGCTTGCCGCGCTGGACGTAGACGACCTTGCCGGTCCCGGTAAGCTTGAAGCGCTTTTTGGCGCCCGATTTGGTCTTCAACTTGGGCATTTGGCTCTCCTCAAGGCTTGACGCCTTCTTGACGTTCGGCGGGGCGGTGAGCCCCGTTCGCGCGAGCGAAAAAACCGCCACGGCAGCCCTAACGGCCGGGCGGTTCTCAAGGGGCGGGGTCATACGCGAAAGAGCGCGGAGACGCAAGGGCGTCGGCGTAACGTGGCTCACGAGTGGCCCACCGAGCGCCCGCTCCTATGCGCGACGAAGCGATTTCAAGCCCTTAGGCGCCTTTTTCTGCAACTCGAGACGAGACGAGAGGCGAGGCCTGCTGGCGAGTAAGGCGACGTGCACAAGACGACGCAATAATATCTTATTTATCAATAGATTACAAGCGTTAACGAATGCATCACATGAAGCCAAGCGCAAACGTTCGAGGACGGCCCG
>PLUH01000119.1:9821-9972 GCA_003164825.1 Hyphomicrobiales bacterium | reverse complement strand
GAGATCGCGGCGCGCGGCGGCAACAAGAGCATGATCCATATCGACTGGATGATCGGGTCGGACAGAATCGACATCGACGGGGTGGATGCGGATGGCGGGCGGACGCCGGTCTTCCGCAGCGGCGAGTGGGCCTGAGAGCCGGAGCGCCCTC
>PLUH01000119.1:0-9778 GCA_003164825.1 Hyphomicrobiales bacterium | reverse complement strand
CGCGGGTAAGCGCCGGCCCCATGGAATCGAAGACTCCGTCCCGCCGGACCAGCGCATGGAAGAGCGCTGCGGCGACGTGCATGAGGATCAGGGCGAAGAAGACAAACGCCAGATAGAAATGCGCATTCCAGAGAGCCGTGTGCAGGCTGTCGCTCTGCGGCAGAATCGCCGGCAGAGTGACGCCGCCCCATATCTTCACCGGGTACGCGGCCGCCGACAGCATCCCCCAGCCGATGAGCGGCAGCGCGATCATGAGGGCGTAGAGCGCATAATGCGAAAGATGCGCCGCAAGCTTCATCGGCTCGGGCAAATCCGCCGGCAGCGGCGGGGCGCCGTAGCGCAGGCGCACGACGAGGCGGATCAGCGCGAGAACAAGGATCGCCATGCCGAGCGGCTTATGAATCGAAACAAGCGTCAGGTATTTCGGCTCGATGCTCGACACCATGCCGACGCCGATGAACAGCATGGCCAGAATGCAAATGGCTAACACCCAGTGCAGCAGGCGCTGGAGCGGGGTGAAGCGTTGGACGCCGTTCATTGGCTCGCTCCGGGCGCGGTTCGGGGATAGTCCTTCGCTTCCGATGTGCGCAGGTCGTAGGACCTCGCATAGGCCGCCGACCGCGCCGCCGGGAACGGATCGTCCGACGTGCGTATGCCGCTCGGCAGGACGGTCGGATCGAAGTTGATGTCGCGACACGGGCCGTCCGGCTCCGCCTCGATCTGCTGAACGACGAGCATCCCAACATCGACCGTGCGGCGGTCTTGCGGCCAAGCTTGAGTGGGATCTGCGGTCTGGTCACCCGGATTGGCGACCGTCACTTGCATGGTCCACCGCGCCGGCCCGCCGCGAATCCGCTCGGTTATCTCTTGCTCGAGGAAGTCGGGGCCTCGCTTGGCGAGCTCGTCCGGCGACACCGCGAGCGGTTGCGCCGCCGGCAAGAGCGACCAGCGCACCGCGTGCTCCGCGCCGGAATTGTCCGTGAAGACAAAGGCGTCGAGGCTGTTGAACCGCTCTTCCGCGTAGCTGCCTGTCCAGGGCGCGCTCTTCGCCCACTCGCCGAACTTCGCGATCTCAGGATTGGCTTTCGCGAACGTCGGCATCGCGTTCGGGTCTTTGCTGCCCGATGCGACCAAAAGCTCGTAGAACGCCTGCGGCGTCGAGACCGCGAAGAACGGCGGGTTGATCAAGGCCATGCGCCACTCTTGCCCGTCCGGAGTCGAAATGCTGAGCCCGATCCCGCGCACCCGGACTGTCGCATCCGGCGCGTTCGGATTGGGCGTGCCGAGATTGAAGCGTCCTAGGACCGGGTACTGGCCTTGTGCAAACGCCCCAGCGCGCGAGAGCTCCGAACCCGCGCCGTTCGACTCGAAAATTCCAGTAAAGCAAATGCCCTTCGCGTGGTTGCGACGGTGTCCGAGCGGCGGCTCGCCGCCCTGCGGCGTGAATGCATCGACCAGCCTGTGCGGCGTAAGGCGGTCAGGCGAAAACCACCCCGCCGTGTAAGCGAACGCGGCGGCGGCGAAAGCAACGACCCCGGCGATCAGCGCGAAAGATCCGATGACGGAACGCGCAGTCTGTTGGCGCGCCTCGGCCAAAACCCCATCTCCATTGAGCTTTTTTACGAAGCATACCAGCGTTCAGTTGGCGATCCAATGAAATTGCGCGCGCCGACGGTCACGCGACCCGCTCGATCAGCGCCATCGCCGCGGCGGGATTGGTCAAGGCCCCGCCATTGATCTCGGGCGGAGATTGCCGATAATCGCGCTTGCGGCCGATCGCAGGCCGCCCGCGATGAAAGAGAAAGAGCGATGAGCGCCGTCGATCTTCTGGATTTTTCCCCCGAGGTCGCCGAGGCGCTCTCAGCCAAAAAGCCGATCGTCGCGCTCGAATCGACGATCATCACCCACGGCATGGCCTATCCGCGCAACGTCGAGACCGCGCGATCCGTCGAGGAGGCGGCGCGCGAGATGGGGGCGGTTCCGGCGACGATCGCCGTCATCGACGGACGCTTCCGGGTCGGCCTCAATGGGCAGGAGATCGAGCGGCTTGGCGAACTCACCGGCGGCGTCGTTAAAGCATCGCGGCGCGATCTGGCGTTGGTAGCGGCGCGCAAGGGTTCGGCGGGCACCACGGTCGCGGCGACCATGTTCATCGCCTCCCTCGCGGGGCTCGAAGTCTTCGCCACCGGGGGCATCGGCGGCGTCCACCGCGGGGCCGAGGAGACGTTCGACATCTCCGCCGATCTGGTCGAGCTCGCGCGCACGCGCGTCGCCGTCGTCTGCGCCGGCGCCAAGTCGATCCTCGACATTGCGAAGACGCTCGAATTTCTGGAGACGCAGGGCGTGGCGATCGTCGGCTACCGCTGCGACGAGTTCCCCGCCTTCTACGCCCGCTCGTCCGGATTTAAGCTCGAGCACCGCTGCGACGGGCTGCACGATCTCGCGCGCATGATACGTCTCCAGCGCGACATCGGCCCCGGTGGCCTCTTGATCGCCAACCCGATCCCCGAGAATCACGCGCTCGAGCAGGCGGCGATCGAGGAGCGTATCGCGGAAGCGG
The DNA here is from genome assembly GCA_003164825.1 of Hyphomicrobiales bacterium. Lineage (GTDB taxonomy): Bacteria > Pseudomonadota > Alphaproteobacteria > Rhizobiales > Beijerinckiaceae > Roseiarcus. Next base: position 7,218 of record PLUH01000119.1, on the reverse strand, counting down.
TGGCGGACGCCAAGGCGCAAGGGGTGGGCAAGAAGGAGGCGACGCCGTTCCTGCTCGAGCGCGTCGTCGAGCTGACCGAAGGCAAGAGCCTCGAGGCCAATATCGCGCTGATCAGGAACAACGCAATGCTCGCCGCCCAGGCGGCGGCGGAATTGGCGAGGTTGTGAGGGCGCGAAATCAGGCGCGCTCGCGCCTGAGAGTCACTCAGCTGGAGGCAGGACGGCTTCACGCTGATTTATGAATAGGCTGCGGGACGCCCGTCATGAAACATTGGCGGCCTACCCTGCTGTTTGCGGGTTTCCATTCTATTCGCGTCGGAGGCGCTTGCCGTGCAGAAAGAGGAAGGGATCGTCAAAATTCCGAGCCATCACTCCGTGGACGAGACGGTCGACAAGCTGAAGACCATTCTGCAATCGAAGGGAGTTACGCTGTTCGCGCTCATCGACCACAGCGGCGAAGCGGAAAGGGTGGGGCTGAAAATGCCTCCCACCAAGCTCTTGATCTTCGGCAATCCGAAGGGCGGCACGCCGCTGATGCTGGCCGCCCCGAGTGTGGCCATCGACCTTCCGCTGAAAATTCTGGTTGCGGAAGATTCGCAAGGGAAAGTGTGGATCTCTTATAACAGTGCCGAGTCCCTGAAAGAGCGGCACGGTTTGCCACAGGATTTGCTGCCGAATATCGCCGTCGTCCAGACTTTGGCGGCCGCGGCTGGAGAGTAGCTCGGCAAATTGCGTCGCCGTCAGACAGTCTATCCTCCCCGAGGGGCCGCTGGCGAAGGGATCGGACCGGCGCGCGTCGATCGCGTTTAGCCCGGCGGCTCGGCGGCAATCAGGCTGCGCGGCTCGCCTCCTTCGGCGTCGAGGTCGACTTCGCCGGCCGGGTCGGCGCGGCCGACGTGCAGAGCGAGACGTATTTACGCCGGCGCGATCGACGTGACGACGAGGCCGAGTTGGCGGCGGTCTTCTCCGAGGCCGAGCTCATGCGGCGAGGCCGGGTCGCGAATTCTGATGCTGATTTCAACCAGCGCCTGATCCGCGTCGCGAGGCGGTAGGGCCACCGTCACGACGCCGCCGGGAACGGCGCCGCGCGCGATGCCGGATGCCTCGGGAAACTGAAAACGGCCAGGCGCTTCGGACCCGACCTGGACCTCGAAGACGACCGGCCCGCCGGCGCTAAAAACCTGGGCGATGTCAATTGCGACGGCGTTGACCGCCGCGCCTTTCTCGGCCGGCCGACGGAACCGAAGACGGGACTCTTTGCCGACCGTCCATCGTCCGAAGCCTTCCGGCGCGCCCCACCCGGTCCAGGCTATGACGTCGCTCTCCGGACCGCCAAGCGGCAGCGGATGGTCGAGCATCGGGAGGCGCGCCACGACCTCGGACGTCAGGAGCGCTTCGATATAGTCGGCTCGCACTCCGCGCCGGGTAAAATCGTTGACGGCGAGGCGTTCATCCGGGGTGAACAGGCCGTCCAGACGCAGCCACAGCACGCCGAGAGCGCCTTCCTGGCCATCCGTCCGCGGCAACAGCCGACCGCCCACGACGAAGACTTCCGCCTCCGGAGCGCTTCGGAAAACCAGGGTTTCGACGCGGCCGCCGGCCCACGCCCGCGCCCGTAGCCGGTTGCGAAGCTCGGGAAGAACCGCGAGCCGCATCTGCATCTGAAATGGCTCGCCGGCTTTTCCGAGCGCAACGGGAACGCAGAACACGCAGACGTCCGCGTCGGTCCATCGACATCCGTCTTCCGGTAACCACCAGCCTTCGAGAAAGACGATTGTGTCGGGAAACGCGAACCTCCGAGGATGCTCGGTTCTGGCCGCGGTCAGAGGCTGGCCCTCGAGCGCGAGCGCGACGGCGCGCTCGGGCTTGAGAGAGGGACCGATCACATCGCCGGCAAAGCCGCGCGCCTTGCGGCCGTTCGAACGCGCCTTAAGGTCGAAGGACGAGGATGCCGGGAGTCCGCGCAGGCCGATCTCCCGATTCTGCAACACGCCTCGCCACGTCGGCGCAGCCCCCAGAAGCGTGAAGGCGCCCGGCGGCGGGGGTCGCCCGGTGACCGCCTGCATCGTCGCGAGCGCCTTTCGAATCCAACGATCGAGCTGGTGCTCACGCGCGAGCCGATGAAAGAGCCGCCAATCCCACTCCTCGGGCGGGACAAGGCGAAAAAGGAGATCGACGTCGGCGATCCAATCGCTGCGCCGCTCGATATCGTCTTCGAACGTGTGACACAGCAAGATGAACAGGTGGTCGGTCGCAGAGGCGACCGAAACCGGCCTACCATCGAGGCTGGCGGCCACCGAGCGCTCCCTTACCCCTTCCGCGTGCCGAGGAGTTGCGATCGACGCGGCCGGCCGCCAATGAAGATCGACGTAGGTTCCGCTCGACTCCCATAAATCTATAGCGTGATAACGGTTCAAGTCGGCGTCGGAGAACGCCGCCTCAACCGCTCCGCTCCAGCCGGACGCGCTGAGGAGCGCCATGGCCGCGCGAACCGAAGACCGGTGAATGAGCAGGTCGAAATCGGCCATGGGCCGGGTTCCGACCGCCTTGGGAAAGCGGGCGCTCAGAGCCGCTCCCTTGATCACGACGAAATCGACGCCCGCGCCTTCGAGCACATCGAGGACCGGGAGCAGCTTCCTGCGGCGCAGCACGCCGCTAAGCCAGATATGCTTTGCCTGTCCCCCGATCCACGCCAGTCTTTGGTCGGAAAGGCCGTGCCGGCGCATGTTCGCGTGCAGGAGCGGCGTGAGGCGCAATTCCCGCCCTTCCATCCGGTCGGGATCGGCGAATCGCCGCCATTTGCCAAAAGCCTCCACGGCGCGACCGTCATCCCTGAGGCAGGCTTCGAGCAGCCAACGGGCGCGATCCGGCAGCGGGAGGCTGTTCATGACACGCGCGCGCGCGGCCCTCGCCGCGCGTCCAGAAACGCCTTCATCGTCAGCAGATAGTCGCGGCGCTGCCGTTCCCGATCCAACCGCCCCATGTTTTGCGAGTGAAGGCGACGCCGGCAGACCACGTCCGGCTGCAGGCGCCATCGGAATCCCTCGCCGACTGCGCGAGCGTACCAAGCGAAAAAATCGGCGTTGCGCCGTTCGGGATCAAATCCGCCCAAGCGGTTGAAAGCGGCGCTACGGATGAGCATGCCGTTCTTGGTGAAAGCCGGCTCGGCCCTTTCCGGGATACGCAGCCGCGACCGTTGGTCCGGCGGCAAGTCCGGGCTCGCAAAGGTTTCCATGAAGCCGAAGACGGCGTCGAGTTCCGGATCCGCCGCCAGCGCTTCAATCTGCCGGGCGAGCTTTCCTGGCGTCCACAAATCGTCGGCGTCGATGAAGGCGAGGGCGTCGCCCGTCGCCTCGGCGACGGCGCGGTTGAGAGCGGCGCCCACTCCCGAATTCGCCTGGCGGATCAGAACCAGCCGCGCCCCGAAACCCGCCAGAATGGCGGCCGACCGATCCGTCGACCCGTCGTCGACGGCGATGACCTCGAACGGCGCCGGACGCTGGTCCAGCACCGACTGCACCGCCTCCCCGACATAGGAGGCTGCATTCCAACAGGCGAGAAGGACGGACACGCGCATCACAGTTCCCGCGTCATGCGCGACGGCGCAGAACGGCCGCGCGCAAGGCCGAGAGCAGGGCGTGAGAGTTGCGGGAGGCCGCGCGCGACCGGTTGGCCCCATGGATGCGGTAGATCAGGGTAACGGCGTCGATGTAAAGGATACTCGCGCCGGCCTCGCTCAGACGGAGATGGAGGTCGAGATCTTCCGCGTAGTCGCGCACGCTTTCCATGCCGCCTTGGGCGAGCCAGCAGGACCGGCGGATCATAAGCGCGCTGAACAGGAACGGGACATGGCCGCCCTCCGCGCGCCTGAGCCGTGGGTCGTCGCCCGCGCCGGGCCCGAGAAGCAGGCTGAACGAGCCGCAGACGACGTCGGCCTCGGGATGCGCCCTCCAGGCCTCAAGCAGGGCGGAGTTGCGTTCCGGGGGCCAGAGATCGTCGTGGTCGAGGAACGCCAGCGCATCGCAGCGCGCGCGCCGCGCCCCGGCATTGCGGGCGGCGGCGGGGCCGCCGCGCGGCTGCGCGATCAAGACGACATCGGGATGCTCGCGTCGAACGATGTCCGCGCTCCCGTCCGACGAACCGTCGTCGACGACGATGATCTCGTCGGGGGGAAGCGTCTGGCTCTTCACGCTGCGCAGCGCCTCGGAAATGAAAGCCGCCCCGTTGTGAACCGGGACGATCACGCTGATGCTGGTCGGGGCGGCGCTCACCTTAAGTCCGCCATCAGCGCGGCGAGAGCGTCCTCGATTCGGGGTCCGGGATCGAACCGGGCGACCGGCGCCGCCGTCAAGAGGCGCGATAGCTTGCGCAGCCGCGGTTCCCTGGCGCCGGGGGTTGCGATGAAGATGTTGGCGGCCATCGCGGCCAGAACCTTCGAGCGCCGGATCGGGGCGAAGTCGGGCGCGAGATGTCCGCTCCGCTCGACAAAGAGGAGCCGCTCGAGCCGGGCCGCGCCCCCGCGCAATTCCGGAATGCCCCGCAGGCTTAGCTCGTGGCGCCGTTCGTCGAAGTCGTGCGAAATGGCGGTGCGCGCTCGCGCGAGGTTCGGAAAGCGCGCGACCATGTCGTCGCGCAGCCGCGCAGTCGCGAACAGCGGCGCCACGGCGGGCGCGTCTTCGCGAGTGTCGACAAGGACGTAATCGTCTCCGATAAACCGCCAGCCGGCGCTGAGGCCCGCAAGGCTGAGCGTGGTCTTGCCGGCGCCCCCCGGGCCCGCAAACAGGATCGCCCGATCCGCGAGGGCGAGCGCAGCGGCATGAACGGCAAGCCAGGGCGAATCGTCAAACATCGCCTGCAGCGCGGGAAGGAAGGGGCGCGAGCGCTCCCACGCCTTGACCGCGCTTTTCTCGGTGACCCAACAGACCGCGCGCCGGCTGGGCCGATCGACAACATATAGAGAGGGCGAATGCCGGCCCATCCAGAGACAATAGCGCTCGGCGCTCTCCACGAGACGCATATCCGGCTCGTCCTGGCTGAAACCGGGCAACGGGAGCGGCTCGCCCTCCGCGGCCGCCAGGACGAAAAGGGACCAGGACGCGCCGCTTGCCGCCCGGGCCGGGTAGAAGGCGTCGGCGAACAGGGCTTCGAGGTCGCGGTCCGCGAAGTGAATCGCGATCGTCAGCGGGCCGACTTCGACAATGCGGCTTGCCGCGAAGGGCCGGGTTGCCGTCGCGCGGACGAAATCCGAAGCGGCCGCTTCCACGATGGCGCCGCCCCGCTTCGCCTCGATCATGTCAGCCGTGCGACTCGCCCGGAGCTTGGACGAAGGGCCAACCGGCAGGCGAGGCCTCGTGGATCGGGTCGACCAGCAGAAGGCCCTGCAGATCATCGAATTTCTGCATCGACGGGCGCGCGAATGCAGCGACGGACACGGGGTCCGGCTTCGCGGGATGGGCCGCCTCCGCCAAGAGGCCCTCGCTCCTGAGCTCGGCGATGAAGCGGGCGATCTCCGCCGCCCCTTCGGCGTCGGCTCTCGACGCCGCAATGAATTGCCGTCCGGTATGCCCGGCGACCAAGGCGTTCCAGATGTCGGCGCCCGATCCGTCGAGGCTATAAAAGAAGCCGGACGCCAGATTAGCGACGACCATTTCATCGCCGAAATTCTCGAAAATGACTTCCGGACCGGAAGCGGAGAAAACCAGATCGATCGGGTCGGACATGCGCCCTTGGAATTTCCTAAGTCAGCCGCTCGCCGCTGCAGGAAGGGCAATATTTGACCCTTGTGTCAAGTCTGCGGGTTAGGGGCAAAGCCCTTGGTCATCCCGGAAAGCCGGCCGCAGCCTTGAAGCGCATTCTCAAGAGCGGATAATTTCAGACTGGCCCACTACTGCGTGGCTCGCCTCGTTCGTCGCGTCCCCGTCAGATGCTATTCTCGCGCAGTGGCGAATCACGCCGCTCGCCGATTGGCGGGCGCGCAGGCGAGCGGCGGAGAGGCACGCGAGCGGAGCATGACGGTCGGAAACCTTCCGCGCTTTGACATTGCGGCGTTAAAGCGGGTCGCCGGCGCAGCCTTCGCGCGTGGCGAGGCGTATCACCGTGACGGGCGGGTCGAGCTCCTCGCGGTAGGGCCCGGGCGGGTGCTCGCAGAGGTCTCGGGGACGCAGGACTATCGCGTCAGACTGGTCCGTAAAGGCGAGACATTTGGCGGGGAATGCACATGTCCCGCTTTCGAGGACTTCGGCTTCTGCAAGCACATGGTCGCGACCGCGCTGGCCGCCAATCAGTCAGCCGTCGACGTGCCGGAGACGGGTGCGTTCGGGCGCATTCGCGCCCACCTCACGGCCAAACCGGCTGATGCGCTCGTGTCGATGATCCTTGAGCTTGCCGAACGCGATCCGGCCCTCTTTCGCAAGCTGGACATCGCATCCGCGGGCGACAGCCTCGACGAGAAGACGCTCGCCGCGCGCCTCAGCAAGGCGATCGACAAGGCGACAGAGACGCGCGGCCATATCGGCTACGATGAGGCGGGCGGCTGGGGCACAGGTGTCGAAGAGGCGCTCGACGCGCTTGACGCTCTCGATTCGAAACGCGACGGCCTCCTCCTTAAACTCGCCGAGCGCGCGATTGACCGGATTGAAAGCGCGATCCAATGGTTCGACGATTCCGATGGCGAATGCGGCGCCCTCCTCGAACGCGCACGGGACATCCACCTCCGCGCCGCCCGGGGCGCGCGTCCTGAACCAGTGGCGCTCGCCCGCGATCTGTTCCATCGCGAGCTCGAGGACGAATACGGATGCTTCGAGAACGCGGCCTGGCTTTACGCCGACGTTCTCGGCGAGGCTGGGCTGGCCGAATATCGCAGGCTCGCAACCGAGGCGTGGGAGAAGCTGCCGCCGTTGACCGGAGGCAACCGGAAAGAGTCCGACGCTGACTATTCCGGCCTGTCGGGAATTTTTAACCGCTTCGCCCAGCGCGCGGGCGACGTCGAGATGCGCATCGCGTTGCGCGCCAAGGATCTATCGTCGCCCTGGAAATACTTCGNNCCGAAGCCGTTCTCAAGCGCGCCTTCGAGCGCTCCCCGGACTTGAATGTCTACCTGCGCTGGCGCGAGGCGGGCGGCGAGCGGGCTCGCGACGAGGCGCTCGCGCTGATCGAACGGCGCGCGTCGGGCGAGACCGCGCCCTTCTTCGGCTACCCCGCCGACCTCGGGGTCAAAATC
>PLUH01000231.1 GCA_003164825.1 Hyphomicrobiales bacterium | reverse complement strand
GTCAGCGTCGTCGCGCCCGGCGCCACGAACTGGCGCACCCAGCGATCGAGGTCGCCGGCGGGATCGCTGTAGAGGCGCTCGATCGCCCGCGCGACGTCGGGCAATTCCTCAGGGGCGTAGGAGAAGGGAAAGAACTGCGCCCGCGGGTCGATCTCGCCGCCCGGCTGGTCGTCGACGATGCGCTCGACCGTGAACCGGTTTTCGATCGTCAGCGACGTCCAAGCGCCGGAAAACGAGGCGATGGCGACGCAATTATCGAACGTGTCGTAAAGCCAACGGAGGCGCCTTGGCTCCGGCTCGATGTCGAGCTGGGATGACAGGAGCCGCTGATCGTGCCCGTCGCGCGGACGCATCATCATCCGGTGGTCGCCAAACTCGACCGGCCGCGCGTAGCGGTAGGCGGTCAAATGGCGGACGTTCAAAATGGCCCTGCCGGACTGCAATTCGACGCTCTCGATGTGCCGCTCGGGCCCAGCCGACATCTTGTCCCCCAGCGCCCGCACGTCAAGGCCAGGCAAAAGACATTCAACATATGCCGAACTGCCGATTGGGCGCTCGGCTTGACATTCGCCCGGCCTTGGAGCCTCGATAAGTACCCGACGAAGTCTCAGCCGTCGGCGATGGGAACCTCTTGACGCGCGGCAACGCGAACGACGCATAGCTTTATGCGTTGAAGAGAATTCCGCGCGCTGAACGAAACGGCGCCCATGGTACGACTGAATCGAGCGCCAAAACGGCGACAAGCCGGCTGCGACTTGACCGAATAATCATTCGAGGGAGGAAACAGACATGCGCAAAAACACAACGCTAGCCATGGCGGCGGCGCTCGCCTTGGCGTTTGCGGCGCACGGCGCCGCGGCCGAGAAGCTCAAGATCGGATTTTTGCCGGGGGTCGTCGATCCGTTCTACCAGGTCATGCAGCTCGGAGTGGAAAAGGCGGCGAAGGATCTTGGCATCGACGTTGTCACGCAGATTCCGCCGACCTGGGGTGTCGAAGCGCAGACGCCCCTCCTCGACGCGATGGTGGCGCGCGGCGATCTCAACTATATCATCACCGCACCGACCGATAAGGATCAATTGATAGGCCCGCTGCAAGCCGCGGCCGATCATGGGATTAAGGTCATCACCGTCGACACCTATCTCGGCGACGGCGATTACGTCAAAGGGCCGGTCAAGTTTCCGATCAGCTACATCGGCTCGGACAACGTCGAGGGCGGACGGATCGCGGCGCGTGGGCTCGCCAAGGCGATCGGCGGCAAAGGAACCGTCTACATCAACTCGACCAACCCCAACGTCAGCTCGGTGGAAGGCCGCGCGCAGGGTTTCAAGGAGCTGATGGCGAAGGAATTCCCCGACATCAAGGTTCTGGGACCCGACTTCAATCTGGACGACGAAAACAAGGCGGTGCAGCAGACGGCGGCGATTCTGGCCCGCGAACCCAATCTTGCCGGTGTCTTCGGCACCAACGTGTTCAGCGCGGGCGGCGCTGGCACGGCGGTCGTCAACGCCGGTCTCGGCGGCCATGTCCAGGTGGTCGCCTACGACGCGACCAAGCAGGCGATCGAACTGATGAACAAGGGCGTCGTCAGCCTGGTGCTGGCGCAGAAGCCGTTCGACATGGGCTACATGGCGGTAATGTTCGCGGCGGCCGACGCCGCCGGCGTGACCAGCCTGCCGCGCCGCGTCGAAACCGGCTTCGCCATCATCGACAAGGACAATGTGAAGGACCCTGCGGTCGCCCGCTTTATCTATCAAGTGCCGGGCAAGTAACTCCATTTGCCGCTTGGTAGGCCTACTGCGGTCACTCCGACCCTATGCCGCGAGCGGATCCGAAACGCCCGCCCGCGGGAGAAGGTGGCGCGACGCGCCGGATGAGGGCCCGCGCATGAGGGCAAGGTGACCGAGCGCGCCTCCAAGCTGACCCTTGCCCGCGCTTCCGCCGCCTCGGGAAGCCGCACGCCGGCTCAGCGGGCGCTTCTCTTCTTCAGCCGCATCTGGGCCTGGCTCTTTCTCGGTGTTCTGGTTCTTTTCTTCGTCGTCGCCGTGCCGCTGGCCACCGGCGGCTCGGTCAATTTCTTCACCGTGCGCAACTCCCAGAACATTCTCGTCGCCATCATTCCGGTGCTCCTGCTCGGCCTCGGTCAGACCTTTGTCATCATCGGCGCCGGCATCGATCTCTCGGTCGGCTGGGTGATGAGCCTCGCCTCGGTCCTCTCGGCGCTGGCCTTGCGCGCGGCGTTCAACGGCGGCGTTCCCCTCTTTCCTGCGGTCATTGTCGGCCTCATCGCCGGCGTCGGCGGAGCGGCCGCCGTTGGGCTCGTCAACGGCGTCATCATCGCCAAATTGAAGGTGCCAGCGTTCATCGTCACGCTTGGGACCTCGTTCATCGTCCGCGGCGTCGCCTATCTGATGAGCGAGAACACGACGGTGATCGGCTTGCCGGACGGCATCCGCGCCTACGGCAACGACGCGCTCATTTACTATATCTCCGGCGAGGGCGGCGGGCTCTATTTCCTGCACCGGCCGGAGGTCAGCGGCGAGCTTCTGCGCCGCATGGACATCATCCTGCCCTACCCGGTCGTCGTGACCGCGTTCGTGGTCGCCTGGGCGATCTTCCTGCTCCACAGAACCCAGTTCGGGCGCCACACCTACGCCATCGGCGGCTCGATGGACGCTGCGGTGCGCAGCGGCATTCCCGTCGATCGCCACGTCATTCAGCTCTACATGCTCTCGGCCGCGACTTCCGGCGTCGCCGGTTTCCTGTCGACGCTGCGCTTCACCGCCGGCTCGGCGGTGATCGGCGATCCGCTGCTCTTGAGTTCGATCGCCGCAGTCATCATCGGCGGGGTCAGCATGTTCGGCGGCGCCGGAACGGTGATCGGCACCGTGATCGGCGCCCTCATCATCGCTGTGCTGACGACCGGGCTCGTGATGCTCAACGTCGACGCTTTCTGGCAGTTCATCGTCGTCGGAACGGTCGTCATCGTCGCGGTCCTGATCGACCAGTCGCGCGACCTCATCATGGGCCGCGCGCGAGGAGGCGCGGCGCGATGAGCGAGCCGCTTCTCTCGATCCGCGGGCTGACGAAGATCTTCGGCGGCCTCGTCGCGGTCGACAATGTGAGCTTCGACGTCGCCCGCGGCGAGGTCGTCGGGCTGCTCGGCGATAACGGCGCGGGGAAATCGACCCTGATCAAATGCATCTCCGGCGTCCATGCGTCGGAAGAGGGCGAGATCCTGTTCGACGGCGCGCCGGTCGCGTTCGCGAGTCCGATGGACGCGCGGCGCGCCGGGATCGAAACCATCTATCAGGACCTCGCGCTCGCCAACAATCTCGACGTCGGCGCCAACATCTTTCTCGGCCGCGAGGTCAAGACGCGCCGCCTCGGCGGCCTCATCCAGACGCTCGACGACAGGCATATGCGCGAGCAGTCGCGGCAGACACTCGATTCGCTGCAGATTCGCTTTCCGACCCTGACCGAGCCGATAGAGAAGCTGTCCGGCGGCCAACGCCAGGCGGTGGCGATCGCGCGCGCGGTCTATTGGGAGGCCAGGCTCATGATCATGGACGAGCCGACCAACAATCTCGGCGTGCCCGAGCAGCACAAAGTGCTCGAGCTCATCCGCACGCTCAAGGGCCGCGGCGTGCCGGTGATCCTCATCACCCACGTCATGCCCGACGCCTTCGCCGTTACCGACCGCGTCGTCGTCATGCATCGTGGCCGCAAGGTCGCCGAGAAGACCACTGCCCGCACGAGCGCGGAGGAACTGGTGCAGTATATGGTCGGGGCGCGGAACGATGCAGCCGCCTGATCGACTTGCGCGGAGCGTCCGCGCACAGTGACCGAGACCGTCTCGATCGGCGTCGCGGCCGCGCTTGCGGGCGTGCCGATGGGGACGGCGATATCACGCCGGCTCGGCGGCTGAACGTCGCGTCCGCGCCGCTCGCCAGCTCAGGCGCTGAGAAGCTCGTCGACCCAGGCGGGCACGGTCTGGCTCGCCGGCCCATAGCGGCGCTCGTCGAACAGGTCGGCGTTGTCGGCGGCCTCGAGGTTGAGTTCGCAGGTACGCAGTCCGTAGGCGCGCGCCTCGGCGACGAAACCGGCCGCCGGATAAACCGCCCCGGAGGTACCGATTGCGACGAAGAGATCGGCGTTGCGCAGCGCCCGGTCGATGTCGTCCATACGCATCGGCGTCTCGCCGAACCACACGACGTGCGGACGAAGGCCGCCGGCGCGTCCGCAATCGGCGCAGGCGTCGGCCGCCGATAGATCCTCCGGCCATAGGCGAACAGCCCCGCAGCGCTGGCAGCGCGCCTTCAAGAGCTCGCCGTGCATGTGGATGAGCCGCCGCGATCCCGCGCGCTCGTGCAGATCGTCGATGTTCTGCGTCACCAGGGTGAGATGGCCGCCGCGCCCGAAGAGCGCCTGCTCGAGCCGGGCCAGCGCCCGATGGGCGGCGTTGGGCTGGGCATTGAGAAGGTTGCGGCGGCGCAGATCATAGAACGCCAGCACTCGCTCGGGATCGCGCGCGAAGGCTTCGGGCGTCGCCAGCTTCATCGGGTCGAACCGCGCCCAGATCCCCTGCCCGTCCTTGTCGCGAAACGTGCCGAGCCCGCTCTCGGCCGAAATCCCGGCGCCGGTGAGGACGAAGATGCTGTTCGCCATGCTGATACTCTACCGCCCATGCAGCGCGAGCGCGATCTGGACGATTGCGGCGATCAATTCGAGCACGATGAGGATCACGATCGCCGCTTCGAGCCGCGTCGCCCGGTCGGCGTCGATGATGTCGGTGAGCGCCTGCGCAGTGTCGCCGATGACGTCGAGCTTGCGCTTGAGCACGTCGGCGCGCTCGTTGAGTTCGTATTCGTCGGCGAGGCGGGCGTAAAGGCGTTCGAGCTCGGGGTGGTCCCAAAGCGCGTCCGGCTTTTCCTCGACCGCGACCCGGCCCGACACCCGATGCTGCGCCAGCAGCGCCTGGCCGATCAGCTTCAGCATGGCGCGGCGACGGAATGGCGGCCGGCCGCTCGCGGCGAGTTTGGCCGCGAACGGCTCGATCACGTCGAAGACCGCGTTGACCTCACGCTCGTCGCGCGCCAGCGCCACGGTCTTGGCGAGCGCGTCGGCGATGACCAGGAAGCGCGGCGGCGACAGGTTCTTGATCTGGATCGGCCCGCTCGAGGACTTCTGCTCGTCGCTGTCGGGGGCGAGTTCGAGCACCGCCGTCTCGTCGTCGCCGCGCGCCCTCGCGCCCATGACCCGAGACCTGAGCTTCATCAGCGTGTCTTCTTCTTCAAGCGGGGTCAGGCCAACCATGACCGCGACGCCGAACCGGAACAGCGCCACCATCCCCTGCGTCCCGACCCGGAAGGCGAGCGGCAGCGACGAGATCATGTCGGGGCGCTCCAGCCCGGCGGTGTCGATGCGTTCGCCGACGATCAGCGCCCGCGCGGTCAGGCGCGTCGGAGCCGTCACGGGCGAGACTTCGGTCATAGCTTCTTTTTACGACGCCGCGTGCGTCATCGCCAGCCGCCGGGGGCCTGGCGGACTCCGGCCCGCTGTTCGAGCGGCCCGTTTGGCGATAGATTGCAGGGAACCTGGAGAGCGGCCATGGATGATCGCAGTCAAGCCCGGTGGCGTCTCGACGGCGTCCGGGTGGTCCATTCGAACGAACTCGACATCAACACGCCGCAAACCGAGGGCATGAGCCGCGCCGCGGCGATCACCCATGCCCGCGCCGGCGCCGAGAAGCTGTGGGCGGGAACCGTCGTCATCCACCCGATGGCGAAGACCGGCGCGCACCATCACGGGCCGGTGGAGAGCGTCATCTATGTGGTCAGCGGCCGCGCTCGCATGCGGTGGGGCGACCGGCTCGAATTCGTGGCGGACGCCGGNNAGCGACGATGCGCCGCTGTCGTGCGTCATCGTGCGCAGCGGCCAGGAGGCGGTGGTCGTCAATCTCGATTTGCCCTACGTAGAGTCGAACCCGCAACCGGTCGAGTGGGTCGACGACCTTCACCCGCCCCGGCGCGGCTGACCTCCGGCCGAGCCCGCCCTACCGCCTCAATACCGGATGCGCCTCTCGGGCCTGCCAGCCCGTGCGCTCAAGTTCCGGGATCAGATGCTCCTCCCGCGGCCAGCCGACGCAGAGATAGCCGATGAACGCCCAGGCGCGCGGAACGTCGAGCGCCGCGGCGATTCCGCCGGGGTCGAGGATCGAGACCCAGCCGACGCCGAGGCCGCGGGCTCGCGCGGCGAGCCAGAACGTGTGCAGCGCGCACACGGTTGAATAGCGGCGCGCCTCCGGCATGGTGCGCGCGCCAAGGCCGTGGCCCTGCTCCGTCGCCTCGTCGCAGAACACCGCGACCTGGACCGGAGCGTCGCGCAGACCCGCAAGCTTGAGCCTGGCGTAAAGCTCGGCCCGTTCTCCGCGATAGGCCGCGAGCGATTCGCGGTTGGCGCCCTCGAAATTGGCCCGGATCGCGGCCCGGCGCGCCTCGTCGTCGACGCGAACGAAGCGCGTCGGCTGGCAGTTGCCGACCGAGGGCGCAAGCGCGGCAAGGTCGAAGAGCTCGCCCAGCATCGCCTCGTCCGGCGCTTCGCCGGAGCGAAAATGGCGCACGTCGCGCCGCCACGCCAAAAGCTCCGCAAACCCGGCCCGAAAGGCAGCGTCGAACCGGGGCGCTTCGGCTGAGGCGACCGCCAATTCCTCCATCGCCGCTCCCAGTTGCCGCACTCTCGCCCCCAACTACCATGGCATAGCGCGCAAGAGGCGCCGCCGGCAAAGACAATATCGCGCTTCAGGCCTCTCATTTTGCGCCGGCCGGATGGGGCGCGGGGAACGGGACGGCGACGCGCCTTGTGTGCGCTGGAACCGCCGTCATCCGATAGCTTTGGAAAGGACCTATTCTCCACGGACGCCCTCCTTGACATCGGACGACCGTTGAGGTCGCGTTATCCGGCAATGGTCGGACGGCAGCAGGACCGGGGTTCGGAATTGCGTCTTCTTCCTCATCCGGCCGAGTTCGCGCGGTTCCCGCAAGACATCCGCCGGCGCGTCGCGATCGGAATCGCATTCGGGCTGGCGACGGCCTGTTTCGTCCGCGCGGCCCACGCCGATTCAACTCAGCCCGTCCCGCCGGGCGCGGCGACGGCGACATCCCCCTCAGCAGGATCTGCGGCGGCGCCGGAGGCCCAGGCCGCAACGCCGCCGGGCGCGGCGACGGCCCCCGAGAGCGGCGCGCCGTTCGGATTCCTCAGCCCGTCGTGGCAAAATCAGAACCTGCTCGGCGACATGGGCGGGCTTCGGCCAGCGCTCAGCAATCACGGGATCACGCTGACCATCCTCGAGAACATCGAGACGTTCGGCAACCTCAGTGGCGGCGTCCAGCAGGGCTTCGAGGGGGACGGGCTCACCACCGTGACGCTGGTAATGGACACCGAGAAGGCGTTCGGGCTCAAAGGCGGCACGTTCAACGTGAGCGGCCTGCAATATTGGGGTGGCAACCTGACCCTGAACAATCTTCTGGTCCTGCAGACCCTGACCGACATCGAGGCGCCGGTCGGCGTCCGGCTCTGGGAGCTGTGGTATCAGCAGAAATTCGGCGACAAGTTCGACATCAAGGTCGGTGAGCAGAGCCTCGACGAGGAATTCATCATCGCCCCAAGCGGAAACTCCCTCTTCGTCAACGGGGTGTCCGGTTGGCCGGGATTGCCAACAATCGACTTACCCGGCGGCGGCCCCGCCTACCCGCTCGCGGGCCTGGGCGTCCGCGGACGCGTGCAGGCGACGGACAACATCACCGTGCTGGCCGGCGTCTTCAACGGGAGCCCGATCCCGCGAGATTCGCCCAACGTGGCGGAGAGCAACCCCAATGGCGTGAGCTTCCCGATCGACACCGGGACTTTGGCGATCGCGGAGCTGCAATATGCGTATGGCGCGGGCGCGTCCGGAAAGCCGAACGCCGGCGGTCCGCTGCCGGGCGTCTACAAACTCGGGGCCTGGTACGACAGCTACAAATTCGACGACCTGCAATACGATACGGTGGGCGCGCCGCTCGCCAGTCCCTTGAGCAACGGGATGCCGGCTCAGCATCACGGCGACTTTTCCCTGTACGGTGTCATGGACCAGATGATCTGGCGTTCGAACGACAACGCCAATCGCAGCCTGAATATCTTCTTCCGTCCAATGTTCACGCCATACCAGGATCGCAATCTCGTCAGCGCCAGCATCAACGCGGGCTTCGCCTTGCACGCTCCATTGCCGGGGCGCGACAACGACGTCTTCGGGGTCGAAATGGGAACCGCCTGGGCGAGCAGCGGCACATCCGGCTTCGACCGGCAAATGCAATTCTACCAGCCCTCGGTCTATACGCCCATTCGCTCGAGCGAGACCTTTCTCGAGGCGACCTACCAGTTTCAGGCCCTGCCCTCGTGGCAGATTCAGCCGGACGTCCAGTATTTCATCAATCCCGCTATGGGAATCGCCAACCCGGACGATCCGACGCAGCGGATCAAGAACGAGCTGGTGGTCGGCCTGCGCACGAACATCACGTTCTGAGGCGTCTCGTCTCCGCCAAGGGGGCGGCGGCGAGAGCTTCGGGCTTTAACACCGCGCTCCGACTCGCCAACCGCAGCTTCCCCGCCGCTTCAACTCACCCCGAGCTTGCGCTGCAGGCTCGTCGACGAGGTCGTGTACTGGAAGGTCAGTTTCTTGTCCGGGTACACGTAACGATGCGCGCGCTGGGCGGCGAGCGTGGCCTCGTGGAAGCCCGACAGGATCAGCTTGAGCTTGCCCGGATAGGTGTTGATGTCGCCGACGGCGAAGATGCCGGGAACGCTGGTTTCGAACTTCGCCGTGTCGACGGGGACCAGATTCTCGTCCAGGTTGATCCCCCAGCCGGCGATTGGCCCGAGCTTCATCGTCAGGCCGAAGAACGGCATCATGTCGTCGCAGGGGTGGTCGTAAACCTCGCCGTTTTCGCGTCGGATCGTCAGCGCCGAAAGCTGGCCGCCGTCGCCCTTGACTGCGGTCACCTGGCCAAGGACGAACTCCATGTCGCCCGAATTGACAAGCTCTCGCATGGCGTTGACCGAGTGCGGCGCCGCCCTGAACGCGTCGCGGCGATGAACGAGGGTGATGCGGTCGGCGACGGGATGCAGGTTGAGCGCCCAGTCGAGCGCGGAATCGCCCCCGCCGACGATGACCACCCGTCTCCCCTTGAAATGGTCCATCTTGCGCACGGAATAGAAGACGCTTTTGTTCTCGTAGGCGTCGAGCCCCGGGATTGGCGGCTTCTTGGGCTGGAACGATCCCCCTCCGGCGGCGATGAACACCGACTTGGACTCGATCGTCTTGTCGTTGTCGGTTCCGATCCGAAACAGCGGCTGCTCGGCCGTCCCGACGACCTCCATCCGTTCAACCATCTCGCCAAGGTGAAATTTCGGCCCAAAGGGATGGATCTGCTTCATCAGATTGTCGACGAGCTCCTGCCCCGAGATCACCGGGAAGCCTGGAATGTCGTAGATCGGCTTCTCGGGATAAAGCTCCGCGCATTGGCCGCCCGCCTTCGGCAGGATGTCGATCAGATGACACCTGATGTCGAGAAGGCCGAGCTCGAACACGGCAAACAGGCCGATCGGCCCGGCGCCGATGATGGCGACGTCGGTAGACAACACTTCGTTCATGCGGGTTCCTTCGCTTCTCATCCTTGTTTGGCGGGCGTGGTGACGATGAGGCCGTCCAGCGCCTCGCTGACCTTGATCTGGCACGAGAGTCTCGAGTTGGGGCGCACCTCGAAGGCGAAATCGAGCATGTCCTCCTCCATCTGCGACGCCTTGCCCGTCGCTTCTGCCCACTCCGGGGCGACATAGACGTGGCAGGTCGCGCAGGCGCACGCGCCTCCGCATTCGGCTTCGATGCCGGGAATGGAATTGCGCAACGCCGTCTCCATCACCGTCGAGCCGACTTGCGCGTCCACGGTGCGCGACTGTCCGGACGCGTCAATGTAGGTCACTTTGGTCATTTAGCCCGGATTTTCCTTGAGGAACCGCGTCCTGCGCCGTGACGCGCAAATTGGCTTAAGCCTTATCGCGCGCCCTCATATAGCAAGCGCGGCGGCGCCGAAAGAGCGTTTGGAACAGCGTTTTTGTCGCGGGCGGGACTTCGCGCGGCCCGACCGGGAGAGTTATCCCCAGCCGCTGCGCCGGTAGGCGGCCGTTGGCCGGTCTACGCCAGAATGCGATCGATTTCGACCACGGCCTCGGCCACCGCGGACAGGAGAGCGGCGATTCCCGCGGCTTCTTCCAACCGTTGGTCGGCGTCCGCCCGCGACCGAAGGCCGGCGGCACAGGCCAATTCCTCGACGCGCCACGCCGCCCTGGCGACCCGCCCGGCGCCGACCGAAAGCGCCGAACCGCGCAGTTTGTGAGCGATCTTTGCCTTTGATTCCAGTGGCAAAAGCGATTGGTCGGCGAGTTGGGCGGTCAACGCCGGCGCCTGCAGCCGGAACAGCCCCAGCAATTCGGCTTCGAGCTCGTGATCGCCGAGGCACTGTCTCGCCAGATGGACAAGATCGAGCGCGGGATCGAAACCGCCGACCGTCGATTCGTCCGGATTCGAACCGGTCTCCGCCAGCCTCGAGGCTCCCGAACTCCCAGGCATGTCGCCCTCGCTGGTTTACGACCCGCCGGAAACGACGCAGCGCGGGACGGGCGCGCCGATAATCGGCTGAAGACTATGGAAAAACATGGTAACCGAAGCGTTAACGACGTTTGCAAGATGCGCGGGCGGCGCGGTTTTCATCTTTGAGGCGCAGCGGTAGACTGCAACGTGGTTAATTCACAGCGTTTCGTACGGCATGGTAGCCGGGAACGCTTGGCGTACGGGTCGGCGGTTCCGGTGACCGACCCGGATGGAGTGAGGCGCACACGATGGCAAAACAAAATCCGGCGACGGATCCTGTTTCCGCGGCGATGTCGGCGATCGAAAGCGCGCTGAACCTCACCGACGACGACGGGGCCGTTTCGGTCGAGAGCGCTCCCCCGCCCCAGCTCGTCCCTGCGAAGGCGACGACCGCGACCCCGGTTCTCAAGCCAAGCCCGCTCCCCGCCGAGGCTTCGACCCTGCTTCGCCCCGGGCCCTCGTCTGCGGCGAGCGCCCCCGAGAGCGAAGCGAAATCGGCGATTCCCACCACCGCGCCGGCAAACGATGACCGCGAGACCGTCGGGGCCATCCTGCAGGCGATGAACGCCCGTCCGGCGAGCCGGACGCCATACATCCTCGCGCTGATCGGCGCGCTTCTCTGGGCGGCGATCTGCGCGCTTTACGCCTATGTCGCCCTGTGGCCCACCGTCCCGAGTCGCCCGGTCGATTTGCTGTTGCGCCCCGAGACCCCGCTCTTCCTGCTGGCGGCGCTGGCGCCGATCTTCTGCATGTTCGCCTTTGCCGCGCTGTCGCGGCGGCTGCGCGAGCTCAGGCAATCGGCGCGCGCGATCTCCCAGGTCGCCGTGCGCCTGGCCGAACCCGAGGCGACGGCGGGGGAACACATGGCGAACCTGTCCCAGGCCATCCGCCGCGAGCTCACGTCGATGGGGGATGGGGTCGAACGCGCGCTTGCGCGCGCTGCGGAGCTTGAGACTCGGGTGCAGTCTGAGGTTTC
Source organism: Hyphomicrobiales bacterium (assembly GCA_003164825.1). GTDB lineage: Bacteria > Pseudomonadota > Alphaproteobacteria > Rhizobiales > Beijerinckiaceae > Roseiarcus. Next base: position 1,478 of record PLUH01000231.1, on the reverse strand, counting down.
GACGCTCGAGCGCTCCTATTCCGACAACGAGCGAAGGATTCGGTTGCTGATCGCCGAAATGGCCGATCAGCGCGAGGCGATCGTGACCAGCGGGACGCGGGTCCGCGACGCAATCGCGACCGCCCACGACGGCATCGCCGCGGACCTCAATTCCGCCGGCGCGAGTCTGAGCGAACGCTTGACCGAAACCGGCCAACGGCTGACTGCATCGATCGGGGCGGCGTCGGACGACGTCGCCCGCGGCCTGGAGGGCGCCGGGTCGACGACGCTGGAGCGAATCGTCGCCGAAGGCGCGCGGATGAGCGTGTCGATCGCCGGGATCGGCGAAAGCCTCGCCGAGCGCCTCGCCGATACCAGCCAGAAGGCCGCGGGCGATATCCTGGCGCGGGTCGGTGAAGTTGACAACCGCCTCAAGGCGGTCGGCGACAACCTGCTGTCGCGCCTGGGCGAGCGGGGCGACAATCTGATCGAACGCATTCAGACCTCGCAGGATTCGGTCGTCGAGGCGATCGACGCCCATGGCGACCGGGTGGCGACTCGGCTCGGGGACGCGGCGGAGTTCGCGCGAAGCGCCGTCGGCGCTCACGCCGACGAGGTGGTCGGCCGCATCAGCGGCAGCAGCGCCCGGGCGGTCGAGGCGATCAAGGGACACGGAGACGCAATCTCGGATCAACTCGGGACGGCGTCGCTCGCCCTGTCGGGCGCGTTCGGCGCTCACGGCGACGACATCGTCGGCCGCATCAACGCGAGCAGCGCCGAGGTCCTCGACGCCATTCGCGCCCATGGCGACTCGGTCGCCGATCGCCTCTCCGACGCCGCCGCTCAGGCCAGCAACGCCATCGGCGCCCATTCGGACGCCGTCGTGAGCCGCGTTTCCTCAACCAGCGCCGAGGCCGCGCGAACCCTCACAACCCATGCCGATGTCCTCGCGTCGCGCCTGTCGGAGGCCGCCGACATCGTCAACGCGCATGGCGATGCAGTCGCCGCCCAGCTTGCCGGCGCGTCGGCAGTGATCAGCGGCGCCGTAGCCGCCTACGCCGACGAGGTCGTAAGCCGCGTCGGCGCAAGCGGAGCGCAAACCGTCGATGCGATCCGCGCTCAGGGCGATTCTGTCGCCGCCCAACTCGCCCAGGCCTCGGCGGCGAGCCGCGGCGCCGTGGCGGCATACGCCGATGAGGTGGTCAGCCGCGTCAGCGCGAGCGGCGCACAGACCGTCGACGCGATTCGCTTCCATGGCGACTCCGTCGCCGATCGACTACTGGAAACCTCGACGGCGACGCGAAACGCGGTCGGCGCCCATGTGGACGACGTCGTCAGCCGCGTGAACTCGAGCAGCTTGCTGGCTGTCGAAGCGATCCGCGCCCAGGGCGATTCGGTCGCCGACCAGCTCGCCGAGGCCTCGGCGGCGACGCGCAACGCGGTCGACGCCTATGCGAACGATGTGGTCGGGCGCGTGAGCTCGAGCGGCGCTGAGGCCG
>PLUH01000243.1 GCA_003164825.1 Hyphomicrobiales bacterium | reverse complement strand
GGAGGGGGCCGACAATTAGCCTCGTTAGCCTGAAGCTGCGCCGTGGAGCCTCACGCCTGGCCGGCGTCGGAGCCGTACCGGGCCTGGCGGGCGCGGATCAGCATGATCGCGAACAGGGCCAGCGCGATGACGGCGAACGACACGCCGGTGGTCGCGGTCCCGAGGGCGTAGATTTCCGGCGTCGTGACGGTCGTCGTCAGCGCCTGGAGCTCCATCGGCAGCGTGTTGTGCTCGCCCATCGCCTGGCTTGAGCGCGCAATCTCGTCCCACGACAGGGTGAAGCCGAAAAGCCCGACGCCGATGACCGACGGCAGGATGATCGGCAGGATGACGAAGCGCAAAGTCTGCCACGGCGTCGCTCCAAGGTCGCGCGCGGCCTCTTCGTAGCGGGCGTCGAAGCGATTGAAGATCGCGAACATGACGAGGAGGCCGAACGGCAGCGTCCAGGTGAGATGCGCGCCAAGGCCGGAGGTGAAAGTCCCCATCGTCGTCTTCAGGTCCCCGGCGAGCCACTCGGGCCCGTGGTTCTTGATGAAGTCGTCAAGCAGGCGGAATTCGAGCGCAATGCCGAGAGAGGTGACGATCGAGGGCACGATCAGGCTCGCGATCGCGACGAAGAACAACAGGTCCGAGCCCTGAAACCGCTTGCGGAAAGCCAGGCCGGCGCTGAGCGAGAGCAGGACGGTGAGGATCATCACCACCACGCCGAGCTCGAGCGAGCGGTTGAAGGCGTCGCTGATGTCGACGATGCCGCCGCCGTGCCACAGCCGTTCGAACCAGTGGAGCGACAGGCCGTTCAGCGGGAAGGTGAGGCCGCCGCTCGGACCCTGGAACGACAGGATGAAGATGACGATCATCGGGCCGTACAGAAACAGCACGAAGGCGGCGAAAAAGGCGGCGAGCCAATAGAACGCCGGAGAGCGGCCCTCGCCCATCTCAAAGCGCTCCAAGATGCGAAAAGCGGCGCGGCGCTGCCCCCACCACCATGCTCCGCATGGTCCCCCTCTTCCGTTTTACGGCGGAGGACGAGGCGGTCGCGACGTGCAACGCGCTTATTCCTCCCATGCCGCGAAAGGGCGTCCGGAAGGACGCCCGTCTCTCGACGGGCTTTGGCGGCGGGGGAGGGGGACCGGCCGAAGGCCGGTGGAGGGGGCGCTTGCCCGGCTGATTCAAGCTCAAAGCTCCTTGCGCACGTCGACGATGCGGTTCAGGCCGACGATGATCATGAGCGTGACGACGAGGAGGATGACCGCGTTCGCGGCCGCAGGGGGGAACTGCAGCGCGTTGAGGCGCGTCTCGACGACCTTGCCGGCGGAGGCGATCTGTTCGCCGCCCATCACGTCGAAGGTGATGAAATCGCCCATCACGATCGTGACGACGAAGATCGAGCCGATGACGATGCCCGGCTTGCAGAGAGGAATGATCAGATTCCACAGCGTCTGCCAAGCGGAGGCGCCGGAATCGTAAGCCGCCTCGACGAGGCGCCGATCGATGCGCATCATCGAGTTGAAGATCGGCACCACCATGAAGAAGGTGAACAGGTGGGTGAAGGCAAGCCCGACCGAGAACGGGGAATAGAGCAGCCATTCGACCGGCTTGTCGACGAGATGGGCGCGCTCAAGCGCGAGATTGATGAGCCCGTTGCGGCCAAGCAGCGGAATCCACGAGATCATGCGGATCACGTTCGAGGTCCAGAACGGAATCGTGCAGACGAGAAACAGGACCATCTGCATGGTCACGGTGCGCACGTAAAAGGCGAGGAAATAGGCGACGGTGAAGCCGATGATGAGCGTCGTCACCCACACGATGAAGCAGAATTTCACCGTCGACAGATATGTCTTCAGGATCGTGCAGAGATCCGGCAATTGCGTGAGGCAGCCCTCGAAGGTCTCGGTGTAGCTGCGCGTGGTGAACGACGGCAGCATCTCGTAATCGTTGTAGTCCCAGAAACTGACGATGACGACGAGGATGAGAGGGATGACGAAGAAGAACAGGAACACCAGGCCGAACGGCATGGCCTGAATCCATCCCGGCAGGCCGACGCGGTCGATGGCTTTCCTGGCGGCGCCCGCTTCGAGAGGCGCCGCCTTCGCCGCTGTCGCACTGGCGGTTGATACGGTCATCGGAAGGCCATCGTTTCGCGGGTTACGCTTCCCGCCGGAGAGCGAAGTTCGAATCCGGCGACGGACACGAGCGCCGCTCGCCGTATCATGCCCGAGCAAGCGGGCATCCAGCGCAGCGGCGCCTCGCTGTGGACCCCCGCTTTCGCGGGGGCGCCACGAACGGTCAAGGCGCGCGCCTGATCAAGACGCGATGAACTCGTTCCATTTGCGGACCATGTAGTCGTTCTCGTCCATGACCGCGTTCCAGCAGGCGACGTTGCCCATGCGGTCGTCGTAGGAGCCGCCGTCGCGGACCGCGCCCGCCTTTTCGATCAGCGAGCCGTCGGGCGCATGGATGTCCTTCTCGGCCGGCTTGCCTTCCATCCAATAGGCCCATTCGTAGGGCTCCATATTGGCCTTGGCGGTGGAAAGCACCGCCGAATAATAGCCCTGCCGGTTGAGATAGGCGCCCGCCCATCCCGACAGATACCAGTTGACGAACTCGTAGACCATGTCGGCCTGCTTTGGCGTCACGCCCTTGGACATGCAGAATCCCGACGCCCAGGAGCGATAGCCCTCTTTCAGCGGCTGGAAGATGCAGGGTATGCCCTTGGAGCGCACCGCCGTCACGGCCGGCGACCACATCGACTGGATGACCGTCTCGCCCGACGCCATCAGGTTGACGCTCTCGTTGAAGTCCTTCCAGAAGGCCCGGAACTGCCCGGCCTTCTTGGCTTCGGTGAGGACGCCCATGGTCATGTCGATCTCGGGCTTCGTCATGTTGCCCTTATCGGGATATTTGTATTTGCCGATCGACTCGACCACCATCGCGGCGTCCATGATGCCGATCGAGGGAATGTTGAGAATCGCCGCCTTGCCCTTGAATTCGGGGTTGAGCAATTCGGCCCAGTGTTCGATCGGCCGCTTGATGAGGTCGGGGCGGATGCCGAGCGTGTCGGCGTTGTAGACGGTCGGGATCAGCGTGACCCACTCGGTCGGCGTGGCCGAGAACTTGGTCGAATGCTCGCCTTCGAGGAACATCACCTTCTTGGGCGCGGTGCCCTGGTCGCCGATCACCTTGCCGTTCGGCAATTGGCCCTTGGTGAAGACCGGCGTGATGTTGTCGAATTCCTTGATCTTCTTGGCGTCCATCGGCAAGATGTTGCCCGACGGCACCAGCTTCTTCAGGCTGAAGTATTCTGTGTCCAGAACGTCGAACGAGTTCGGTTGCGTGATCACCCGCTTGGTCACGTCGTCGGTGGTGGCGACGATGTTCTGGATGGTGATGCCGGTGTCTTCCTTCACCTTCTTGGTGATGTCGTCCGACTGGTTGACCGCGGTTCCGAGATAACGCAGCACCTTGTCTTCCTGCGACCAGACGTACGGGAAGCCGGTGATCGCTCCCGAACCGGCGGCGGCGCCGGCGATGCCCGCCGCTCCTTTGAGTAAGGCGCGGCGGCTCACGCCCTTCGCCGTCTTCACATGTTTCATCGACATCGCTTTCTCCTCCTAAGTAGTTCCCCGAAGCGTCACGGCGCCGGGGCAAGCGCGTGGACATCCTTGTCGGCCCAGAGAACATTGACATTGTCGCCGACGCTCAGCGGCTCGCCGGCGAAGTTTTCGTCGCTGACCAGGGCGGTGAGTTCGGAATAGCCGGGATGTTCGAGCGCGACCTGATAGTGCGCGCCCTGATATTCGATGGCCCGCACCGCGGCGACGAGCCGCGCGTCATTGGCGCCCACGCCGTTCATGCTGCGGCGCAGCGTGATCCGGTCGGCGCGCACCGCGACCGGACCGAGCGGGGTCTCGATCACATTGTGACCGCCGAGAAATCGAGCGATGAACTCGGTCGCCGGCTTTTCGAACAGGTCGCGCGGCGTCGCGATCTGCTCGATGCGCCCCTTGTTCATCACCACGACCTGATCGGCCAGCGCGAGGGCCTCGTCCTGGCCATGCGTGACATGGATGAAGGGGATGTTGAGCTGCTTTTGGAACCGGCGAAGCTCGGCCCGCATCCTGACCCTCAAGAAAGGGTCGAGCGCCGACAGCGGCTCGTCGAGCAAGAGCACGCGCGGCTCGGTGATTGCCGCCCGCGCCAATGCGACGCGTTGTTGCTGGCCGCCGGAGAGCTNNCCAGCGCCCTGGCCAGCGCCACGCGCTGCTGCTGGCCGCCCGACAATTGCGCCGGGACGCGCTGGGCGTACTGGGTCATGGCGACGAGCTCGAGGAACTCCATCGCCTTCTTGCGCCGCGTGGCTTTATCGACGCCCTTCATCTTGAGCGAGAAGGCGACGTTGTCGACGCAGGAGAGATGGGGAAAGAGCGCATAGCTCTGGAACATCATCGCCGTGCCGCGTTTCGCCGGCGGCAACTCGGTGACGTTGGTCGCGCCGATGAGGATGTCGCCTTCGGTCGCGCTCTCATGGCCGGCGATCATTCTGAGCGTCGACGTCTTGCCGCAGCCCGACGGTCCGAGCAGGCAGCAATAAGCGCCCGCCGCAACCTTGAGATCGATCGAATCGACCGCGGTCGCGGCGCCATAGCGCTTGGTGAGATGTATAAGTTCGAGGTCCGCCGGCTCCAACACCACCCCACGACTGACTATCCGTCTTCTGGGATTTCGGTTTGCAACGCTCGTGCCAGCGGCGGCGCGACCGCCGGGCGCGGTTCAAACGATTGTTCGGAGGGCGATTTCGGGCGGCTCAGGCGGACGCCCGGCCTGGCTCCAGCCGCTATAATAGGCGCCGCTGTATACTATTGCGGCGCCTTTCACGCCACTGTCACAACGCCGTGGGCGCCGCCGGACCACGGCGAGCCCAGCCCGCGCTAGTCGCCGCCGAGCGGATTGGCCGGCGTTCTCGGCAGATTGAGATCTGCCCATTGCTCGCTTGGTATCGCATCGCCGACCTTGAATCTGAGGTGAGCGACGTCTCGCTGACTGGTCGACAATTGGCATTCGAAGGCGAGATTGTACCATCGTCCGTTGCTGTGAAACGCGGCGCCATGGGCGATGACGACGCCGCCCTTTCGAACGGCCGCCTCGGTTGCATAAGCGACGACGAAGTCGACGGCATATTCGTTGAACTGCCGATTGATCTGAAGGATGGCTTCGAAATCGCACAATTGCTGCGAGCGCGTTTGCGGCTCCAGGTGCTTGAGCGACTCGGCGGCCTTCCGATTGCGCGGGTCGGCCAATTCCTGCGACGAGAGGATGACGCGGGACTGCGCCCAGGCGTCGCTCTGCGGCTCGCGCCGCGCCTCTGGCGGCGCCCCATCCGTTGGGGGCAAACGAGCCTGGATCTCCGGGGCGCTGTTTGGCGTCGAGGGCGGAGGGGCAGTCTTTGCCGCCGGAGGCTTGTCGCTCTCGATGTCGGAGGGGGAGGCCAGGGCTATCTCGGTTTCCGGCGCGGGCGGGTTGATGGCCAGCGTCTGCGAATAGCCGACGAACCACTTGAGCAACGCCAAGTGCAGGAGGATCGACAGGAGCCCGGCGACAACAAGGGCGTCGCGGTCCCTGGCGAGATCATGTCGCCTCGCGAATCCTATCAATGGCGCAGCAGCCTCCACCCCGGTTGGGGGGAGTTGGGTCCACTTTCAAGGCGATTTCGTGGTTCGATCCTGCGCTCTCGACCGGCCGCGCCATGCGCCAACAAAAAGGGCGGCCGAAGCCGCCCTTTCCGTTGTCTGGCTTGGGAAGCTGGACCTCAGAAGTCCATGCCGCCCATGCCGCCGCCGCNNGTGATGAGGAGGCCGGCGACCGAGGCTGCATCTTGCAGGGCCGTGCGCACGACCTTGGCCGGATCGACGATGCCGGCCTCGATCATGTCGACGTATTCGTCGGTCTGGGCGTTGAAGCCCCAGGTCTGCGACTTGTGCTCGCTGACCTTGCCGACCACGATCGAGCCTTC
>PLUH01000246.1 GCA_003164825.1 Hyphomicrobiales bacterium | reverse complement strand
CTGTTCGATGTTGAACATTCCAAGGCGACCATGGAGGTCTGCGCCTCCGTCGACGGTTTTGTGTTGCATGAGCTGACCAAGGGGACATCCGTGACCTTCGGTTCGCGCATCGCCTATGTGGTCGACGCGATCGACGCGCATGGGTCGGCGCCGCCATTGCCCGCCGGCGCGTTGCAACAAGCGAAGGCGCCGCTCGAAGCAGCGCGTATTTCGTCCGGCGANNATATCTCGGGCCGCAGCGAAGCTTGCCGACCAATTTGGCCTGACCAGCGCTGACTTCGTGGTCGACCTCGTCTCGACCGCTGACGTACGCAACAAGATCGGCGCTGAACGAACGTCAGCTCAAACACCTCCTGGTCGACGCGAGGCGGCGCCCTTGACGGTCGAGGCTCTCTCCAACGTCGGGCTGGCGGAGCGAATCTCGCCGCGCAAGAGCGAAGAAATCAGCCTGCTTCAAACCGGAGCTGGCAACACGGCGCAGTCGACTCTTGGCGTCAGGATCGGCAAGATCAGAGCCCGGCGTGAAGCTGGCGATACCTTTCAAGGTAAAATTCTCGATCTGGTCGTTTTTGAAGCCTCGCGGCTGATGAAGCAATTTCCAAAATTGAACTCCACCTTCTCTGAAAATAAGATTTTTAAGTATTCGTCTATCAACGCCGGCGTGGCTTTCGACAGCGGCGCAAAGCTCGTTGTTTATGGAATCGACAATTCCAACGCCAAAAGCTTGCGAGAAATTCGAGAAGAGATCGAAGACTCGCTCGACAGATACTTGAGCGATCGCCTTTCGCTTCGGGAAATGACGCGGGCGACCTTCACGGTTACCGATCTTTCGGCCAGCCAAATGGATTTCGTGTTGCCTATTCTGCCGGCTCGTCAATCCTGTATCATCGGGGTGACGCGCAACTCTAAAGAGGAATTTTCGATTTACGTCGGGTTCGACCACCGGGTGACCGAAGGTCGGGAGGTGGCGCTGTTCCTCGACCAACTCGCGGACAGGATCGCGTCCTTTGACCGGCAAACCATAGGCGCCGAACCGGCGCGATGTTTCTTCTGCGAAACGTCGGCCGGGGATGGTCTCAACGATGACAAGAGAGGCCTCCTCAAAATTGTCAGGCCCGGGGGAGACGAAGTTCTTTGCTGCAACACTTGCTGGTTGGGGTGGTGATGAATACTCAGCCGTTGCAGGAGTATATTTCGCGCCTATCAGGGCGACCGGTTGGGTTTGACGAGGTTATTTCGTTAAGCTCGGCGCAGCAGGCCGCAGTGCGATCGTGGCTCCGCAATAATAGGGATTGCGGCATCCCTGCCGCGGTCAAGTCCAGGGTTTCGGTGAAAATGCTCGCCAATGGGCAAGCCCCGGCGGGCGATGGATCGGCGCCGCCGTCAATGGAGACCCCCGTATCCATCGCGCCCGTCCAGCGCGGGGACGCCGTTGCCGGCGTCGGCGTCGACATCGAGTGTGCTTCCACGCTCCCCGAAGCCGAGGACTATAGAACTCACCCCTTCTTCGTCGAGAATTTCGCCAAATCTGAAATCGTCTATTGCATAGAAAGTGACAATTCGAGACTATCTTTCGCTGGACTGTGGGCGGCCAAAGAAGCGATTGCCAAAGCCTGCGGAATCGATACTCGCCTTGGCGGCTTGTCGCGCATCGAGATTGGCCATGACGATGGCGGGCGGCCCACATGCGAGTTCGGGTCGATCTCGATCTCTCATGCCGGGGAGATCGCGATCGCTGTCTGCCTGGCCGGTCATACGGTCTCTTCGAAAACGATCGCTGGCGAATTTGTCGGCAACGGAAGCGTAGCCGCCGCCGAGATTCTCCCTCAACCGCCCGCAGCGGCGGCCGAACGGCGCATATCCCGCAGCGTCATGTTTGCTTTGGGCTTGAGCGCCATCGTCAATATCTTGCTCGGGGCGGCAGTTCTTCGCACCTATTATTTTTAGCCGGGACAGACGATGGCAGGTGTTCAATATAAGCAGCCGGCGTCCGGCAACAGAGCGCTCTCGTTCGGCGCATCCATTATCGATCCTCGCGCCTGGGCTCACCTGCTGCGTATGGTCCACTACTACAATTATAGCCATGTGCGACCTCGACGACTGGCCGACATCGGACCCGGCGTGCGGATGGCGCCGAATGTCTCGATGATGAATGCCGAGCGGATCAAAATAGGAGCCTATTCCCATATCGGGGCTCGTTGCTCGCTTTGGGCCGGCAATTCGGTCGGCCGGGTTACGCTCGGACATCACGCCCTGTTGGGTCCTGAGGTCTTCATCACCGCTGCGAACTACAGGCTGGAGCCTGGAACGCCCATCATGGACCAGCCCATGGATGAACGCGACGTGGTCATCGGCGCTGACGTGTGGCTCGGCGCTCGGGTCGTGGTGGGAGCCGATGTGGAGATCGGCGATGGCTCCGTCGTCGCCGCCCACTCTTTCGTAACGCGGTCGATTCCGCCCGGGTCGATCGCCGGCGGCAATCCGGCGCGGATCATTGGCCGCAGAGCAGATCAGAAGCCCGAGGCGGAGGTACGGGAAGCCGATGTCTTGCTGGGCGCCTGACAGGCGAGGCGACATTGGGCTCGTCCGGCGGGCTCTGAGGAACCTTTAATCGTGGAGTCGACTCAATGACGGTAAGGGACCGGGTATATAGTGCGTTCAAAGAGAGCTTCGACCTTGACGACGAGACCAATACGTCAAAGCTTGTTTATCAAGCCTACCCGGCTTGGACGTCGATCGGTCACATGATTCTGGTCGCCGCCCTTGAATCGGAATTCGATACGATGTTGGAGACGGACGACATTCTCGAAATGAGCAATTTCGAAAAAACGGTATCGATCATGAGCAAATACGCCAATGATGCTTGAGGCCGAGCAGAATGCTGCAGAACGAAAGCAGCTCGTTTTCCTTTCGCGCGGCAACGACATCGAGCCGCCGCAGCCCGAATAAGTGTGTGGGCGCTCGGTTGAAGCGGACTGAGATTCATGGCCTCGCAGCGGACGGTGAGTCGAGCCGCAGCCCGTTCGCCCCGCCTCCCGCGTTCGAGATGTGCGTCACGAAGAGGGCTGGTGCCGGTCATGACAGTCGCTGAGAGCGTAGGAGCTGCGCCCAAAGAAGCCGGCGGCCAGCCACCAAGCATCGGTCTCGTGTCGGTGATCGTGCCGCACCTGGACGATTACGACAACTTGGACGCCTGTTTGACGCTGCTTGGCGAGCAGAGCTTTCCGGACGATCGAAGGGAAGTCATCGTCGCCGACAATGGCAGCTCGCGCGGGCTCGACGTCGTGCGCCACATCGTCGGAACTCGCGGCCGGGTGGTCGAGGTTGCAGAACGCGGCGCCGGCCCGGCCCGAAACGCCGGAGTTCGCGCATCGCGGGGCGAGGCGATCGCGTTCATCGACAGCGACTGTCGGCCGGATCGGCGTTGGCTCGAGGAAGGCCTGGCCGAGTTGCAGTCCGCGGATTTTGCCGGCGGCCGGGTCGACGTCCTGGTCGAGGATCCGCGGCGGATGACGGCCGCCGAAGCATTCGAGAGCGTCTTCGCCTTCCAGAACGAGCGGTACGTCAAGAATCTCAACTTCACGGTCACCGCGTCGATGTTCGTGTGGCGCTCCGTCTTCGACGCGGTCGGCAGGTTCGAGAACGGGGTCCCGGAAGATCTGGATTGGTGCCGCAGGGCGCGGCTCAAGGGATATCGCATCGGTTTTGCATCAAGATCGATCGTCCAACATCCCGCCCGCAGGACCATGCCGGAGCTCAAGCGCAAATCGCAGCGGCTAACGCTCGAGTGGTGCGAAGCGGCGCGGCGCGACGGCAAGGGAGCGATCTTCATCCTGGCGCGCCACTGGGCGGTCCTGTTTTCGATTGGACCTCATGCGCTGGTCGCCATGGCGTCGAACCGTCTGAGCGGAACAAGAAACCGCATTCTGGCGGTCGGCGCGTTGGCGCAAATCCGGGCCTATCGGTTTGCGGTCGCGCATCGGGCCGTCCTGGGCTCGCGTGAGGAGTGACGCCCGCATGCCGGCCGGTTTCGAGGTTCCGATCATCATCGTCGGGTTTGGACATTCGGACGATATCGTCAAATGCCTGAACGCGATTGCAACCCAGCGCCGCTGTCCGAAATTCGAAGTTTTCATTTGCGAAAACGGCGGGCCGGCCGCGTACGACGCGCTGGTCAAGACGCTCACGGACAAGGGCGCCCCGTGCGAGGGCGGCGTCGAACCGCTCGAGGCCGCGTCGAACGAGTTCACGCGGGCGTGTCGACTGCGACTCGCCGGGGGGCAGGCGACTGTCGCGATCGGCGAAGCCCGCGACAATTTCGGTTACGCCGG
>PLUH01000242.1 GCA_003164825.1 Hyphomicrobiales bacterium | reverse complement strand
CCCATGAACGTCTTGTAGTAGAAGCCCGCGCCGAACAGCGGCGACAGGAGGTCGTTGATCGCGCCGACGTCGAATGCAAGCGACGGCCAGCGGTTCTGGCTCGAAGCGCTGAGCCCGTCGTAGAGCTCGATCTGAGTCGCGCGCAGGTTGGGCGTGAACCGGCCGGGCCCGCGCGAGAGGCTGACGAGCGCGTTCGGCTCCTCCGCGCCGGCGCTGAGGATTCCCCGCGGCCGGTGATATTTGTACGAGCGCCCAACCAGATGAACGCCGTTGGCGAGCAGCGCGGAGGCGAGCGTATCCCCCGCGCAGCCTTCGTAAGCGACCCCATCGAACGTGAAGGCCAGGGGGCGCGAGCGGTCGACCGAACCGAGGCCTTCAACGCGAAAGGGCTGGCTCATGCGCCCCGCCCGGCCTCATCGGCGGCGAGGTCGGGCCTCGCTTCGCCCGCCTTGTAAACCGCGAGGATCTTGTCGCTCACCGTGTCGCGCAGGCAATTGAAGAAGCGCCCGCAGCCGAACGCGTGCCGCCAGCGCTCGGCGACCACGCCCTTGGGGTTCGAGCGGAAATAGAGGAAGTTCGCCCATTCGCCGTCGGTGAGCGCGCTCGGGTCCGCGGGCCGCGCGATATGCGCTTCGCCGCCGTAGCGGAATTCGATTTCCGGCCGCTCGATGCCGCAATAGGGACAGGCGATCAGCAGCATGACGACTCCCGCCGCCTCGTCCTGAGGAGCGTCGCTGGAGGCGACGCCTCTCGAAGGGCGATCCAGCCTGCACGAACGGAGCTCGCTGCGCGATCATCCTTCGAGACGCAACGCTTCGCGTCGCTCCGCAGGATGAGGGAGGCGGGAGGCGGATAGAACGTCGTCATGACTCTCTCAGTGGGCCACCGCCGCGGCCGCGGCTTCGTCGATCAGCCGGCCCGAGCGGAAGCGGTCGAGCGTGAACGGCGCCGCGAGCGGATGCGGCTCGCCGCGCGCGATCGTATGCGCGAACACATGGCCCGAGCCCGGCGTCGCCTTGAAGCCGCCGGTGCCCCAGCCGCAATTGACGTAGAGGCCGGGAACCGGCGTCGAACCGATGATCGGCGAGCGGTCGGGCGTCACGTCGACGATGCCGCCCCAGTTGCGCAACATGCGCATCCGGCGGACGGTCGGAAAGAGCTCGCAGATCGCCTCGAGCGTGTGGTTGGCGATGTGCAGGCCGCCGGTCTGCGAATAGGAGATGTAGGCGTCGGTGCCGGCGCCGATGACGAGTTCGCCTTTGTCCGACTGCGACATATAGGCGTGGATGGTGTTCGACATCACGACGCACGGCATCATCGGCTTGACCGGCTCGGACACCAGCGCCTGCAAGGGATAGCTCTCGAGCGGCATCCTGACTCCGGCCATCGCCATGACCACGGATGTATGGCCAGCGGCGACGACGCCGATCTTCTTGGCCGCGATCGCGCCCCGCGTCGTCTCGACGCCCGAGACGGCGCCGGAGGCGTCGCGGCGGATCGCGGTCGCCTCGCAATTCTGGATGATGTCGACGCCGCGCGCCGAAGCCGCGCGCGCATAGCCCCAGGCGACCGCGTCGTGCCGCGCTGTGCCGCCTCGCCGCTGCAGCGCCGCGCCGACGACCGGATAGCGGATGTCGCGAGCGACGTTCAAAAGCGGGCAGAAGGCCTTGGCCTCTTCGGGCGACAGCCATTCGTTGTCGACCCCGGCCAGGCGGTTGGCGTGGACGTGACGCTTGCCGACCTGGACGTCATGGGTGTTGTGGGCCAGCATCATGACGCCGCGCGGCGAATACATGACGTTGTAGTTGAGCTCCTGCGACAGGCCCTCCCAAAGCTTCAGCGCATGCTCATAGAGCGCGGCCGATTCCTCCCACAGGTAGTTGGAGCGGATGATGGTGGTGTTGCGCCCGGTGTTGCCGCCGCCGAGCCAGCCCTTCTCGAGCACCGCGACATTGCTGAGGCCGTGCTCCTTGGCGAGGTAATAGGCGGTCGCGAGCCCGTGCCCGCCGGCGCCGATGATGACCGCGTCATAGGCCGCCTTCGGCTCGGCGTTGCGCCACTGCTCCGGCCAGCCGGAATTGTGCGACAGAGCCTGCAACGCCACATTGGCAAGGGAAAATCGCACTTAAGACGCCTTGAGGTGATTCGGCGGCGACGATTGCCCGCATTCCCTCGCAATTGCGAGAATAATTTCGCGGCGGCGGCGAAACTTTGTTGCTTCCCCACCGCGGAGCCGATGATAGCATGCCCTGCTCCAAACGGGGGTGACGGCGGACGCCGAAACTGCTAATGTTTGGTCGGGCCGGGCGTGCCCGGCTGGAAACGCGCTTAGAGGAGAACCCCATGAGCTGGACAGCTCCCGTTGTTGTCGAAATCTGCGCTGGCATGGAAGTAACGGCTTATCTCACCGCCGAAATGTGAGCGCGAGCCGGCGTTTCCGCCTGACCGGCGGAGCGCCGGAGTGCTCGCTCGACGCGACGATACGGCGGCGCGGCGCGCCGCTTAGGGGACGCCTCTGGGGACCGGAGCGCGAACCGTGAGTTTTGCCTCAAGTCTCTTGGCTGATGGTCCCACCCCACAGAATTGATTCGACCCCCGCCCGTTTTTCGCCGAGTGCGGGGCGAGCAGGCGCCCGCGGACGCTGCCGCCGTGCATGACCTCTGCGAAGCTCAGGGTGCGCAGCCGACGAGATCCTTGTCCTCGATGGAGAACGGCTTGCCCGTCTCGACCCGCACGGCCTTGGCCATGCACACCCGTCCATCGGCCAGTTTGAGCCGCGCGTCATATGAGCCTGTCGTCACGCCGGTCACCTTCACCCGCTCGTCGTGGTCGACGGCGCCGTCGGGATCGTTGGCGCATTGGTTGAGACCGAAGGCGGAGGTGCCGGCGGGCGCAAGTTCGAGCGATTTGACGGTTGAGGACGTCAGGTTCCAGAACCGCGTATCCTTCGCCGTCGCGGGTTGGGCGAGAATGATCGCCGCGACGCTGAGCGGAATCGCAAATTTCATCGTCCCTCCCCTGGCGCGGGCGCGGATAGCGAGCAATCATGGCGCCCGCCGCCGAGCAAGACAACGACGCCGCGTGATCCTCCTCGCCTTCGCCGTCATGACGCTGGCCTTGCCCCTCGCCGCCAGCGCCGACCCACTCGAGGTCAAGGTGGGCGTCCTGCGCATCGAGCATTCGCGCGAGACGATCTCGATCGTTGATATCCCGCCTGCCGACGACTTCATCGCCGGCGCCAAGATGGCGATGGCCGACAACAACACGACCGGCAAGTTCCTCGACCAGTCGTTCACGGTCGAGGACATCAAGCTCGCTCCGGACGATGACCCCATCGCCGCGGCGCGGACGCTCCTGGACAAGGGCGTGCGCTACCTGATCGCCGATTTGCCGGCCGACGCGCTGCTCAAAGTCGCCGACGCCGCAAAGGACGAGGGCGCGCTTGTCTTCAACGCCGGGGCGCCCGACGACAGCTTACGCGAGCAGGATTGCCGCGCCAACGTCATCCACACCGCCCCGTCGCGCTCGATGCTGGCCGACGGCCTGGCGCAATATCTGATCTGGAAGCAGTGGAAAAAATGGTTCCTCGTCGTCGGCTCACACCCCGAGGACGTCGCGCTCGGCGAGGCTTACGAGCGGTCGGCGAAGAAATTCGGGGCCAAGATCGTGGAGAAGCGGGTGTTCGAGGATACCGGCGGCGGACGGCGTTCGGATTCGGGCGTGGTGCAAACGCAGCGCCAGATGCCGGTCTTCACCCAGAATGCGCCCGCCTACGATGTCCTCGTCGCCGCTGACGAGAACGAGGTGTTCGCCGGCTATCTGCCCTATCGCACCTGGGACCCGCGGCCGGTCGTCGGCTCGGGCGGCCTCAGGCCGACAAGCTGGGACCCTTCGCACGAAATGTGGGGCGCGGTGCAGTTGCAGAACCGGTTTCAGCGCATGTTCCATCGCTCCATGAACGCCCGCGACAATCAGGCGTGGGTGGCGATGCGGATGATCGGCGATGCGGTCAACCGGGCCAAGACCGCGGACGTGAAAGCGGTGCGCGCGCTGATGCTGTCGCCGGACTTCCAGGTCGCGGGCTTCAAGGGCGTGGCGCTGACGTTGCGCCCGTGGAACCTTCAGCTTCGCCAGCCGATCCTTCTGACCGACGGACGGGGCACGGTTTCGGTGTCGCCGCAGGAGGGATTCCTGCACCAGGTTTCGGAACTCGATACGCTGGGCTTCGATCAGCCGGAGACCAAATGCAAGCTCGATTGACCCTTCGTGCTTTCGCCCTCGCCGCGGTCTCGCTCTACGCCTGGCCGAGCCTCGCGAATACCGCCTTTGTGAGCAACGAGAAGGGCAATTCGATCTCGGTGATCGACACCGCGACGCTGGAGGTGAGAAAGACGGTCAAGGTCGGCCAGCGCCCACGCGGGATCGCGCTGTCGAAGGACGATTCCGAGCTTTTTGTCTGCCTCGGCGACGACGACACGATCCAGATCATCGACACCAAGACGATGACGGTCGCCGACGAGCTGCCGTCGGGCCCCGATCCCGAACAATTGCGCGTGAGCCCGGACGGAACGCTCGTCTTCATCGCCAACGAGAACGACGCGCTCCTGACCGCAATCGACGTCAAGACCCGTCAGGTAGTCACCCAGTTTCCGGTCGGGGTCGAGCCGGAGGGCGTAGCTGTCAGTCCCGATGGGGCGATGGTCGTCGCCACTTCCGAGACGACCAGCATGGCCCATCTCATCGACTGGGGGACGAAGACAATCGTCGCCAACATTCTTGTCCCCCCGCGTCCGCGTTTCGCCGAATTCACTCCTGACGGGTCCGAGCTTTGGGTGTCGTCCGAGGTCGGCGGCAAGATCTCGGTCATTGATCCGGTCAAGAAAGCCATCACCCGGACGATCGGCTTCGACGTGCCGGGATTGCGCAAGGAAGAGATCCAGCCGGTCGGAATCCGATTCACCTCCGACGGCAAGCTCGGCTTCGTCGCGCTCGGGCCCGCCAATCGCGTCGCGGTCATCGACGGCAAGACCAAGGCGGTCTTGAAGTATCTCCTGGTCGGGCAGCGCGTCTGGCACCTGGCGCTCACCCCCGACGATAAACTGCTGTTCGCCACCAACGGCGTCTCGAACGACGTGTCGGTGATCGACGTCGCAGCGCTGAAGGTCTTGAAATCGATCGCCGTCGGCTCCTACCCCTGGGGCGTGGCGATCACCAGGCAATGAACGCGCGCACGACGCCCTCGAAGGCCGCGACGCTCCCGGCGGCGCTTGCGGTCGAGCATGTTTCGCACGCCTACGGCGCCCGCAAGGCGCTCGACGATGTGAGCTTCGAGGTCGCGCCGGCGACCTTCGCCGTACTGATCGGCCTCAACGGCGCGGGCAAGAGCACGCTGTTTTCGATCATCACTCACCTCTACGCCGCCCGCGGCGGATCCGTCAGCGTGTTCGGCTTCGACGTCGGGCGCCAGAGCGGCGCCGCGCTCGCCCGGATCGGCGTCGTCTTTCAGAGCCGCACGCTCGATCTCGACCTCACCGTCGATCAGAACCTCCGCTATCAGGCGGCGCTGCATGGCGTCGCCGGCGCCGAGGCGCGCGCTCGCGGCAGCGCGCTGCTTCAGCGCGTCGGCCTCGCCGACCGCGCCCAAGATCGCGCGCGTGAGCTTTCCGGCGGCCAGATGCGCCGGGTGGAGATCGCCCGCGCGCTCGTCCATCGCCCGCGTCTGCTGCTGCTCGACGAGCCGACCGCCGGCCTCGACGTCAGGGCGCGCGCCGACATCCTGGCGCTGACCCGGGGCCTCGTCGCCACGGACGGAGTGAGCGTGCTCTGGACCACCCACCTGGTCGACGAGGTGAAGCCCGACGACAGCGTCATCGTGCTGCATGAGGGCCGCGTCCTGGCCGCAGACCGGGCGCAAGCGGTGATGGCGGCCGCCGGCGCGCAAACCGTCGGCGACGCCTTCGCCCGGCTGACCGGCGCGGCCGGGGAGGCGGCGTCGTGAGCGCGATCGAGAGCGAAACGCCAGCGCCGTTCGGCCTCGGCGCCTATTGGATCTGCCTTCACGGAATTGTCTGGCGCGAAGGCTTGCGTTTCCTCCATCAGCGCGAGCGGTTTGTTTCCGCTCTGGTGCGCCCGCTGGTGTGGCTTTTCATCTTCGCCGCCGGCTTCCGCCAGGTGCTCGGCGTCTCGATCATCCCGCCCTACGAGACCTATGTTCTCTACGACGTCTATATCACGCCGGGCCTGATCGCGATGATCCAGTTGTTCAACGGCATGCAGTCGTCGCTGTCGATGGTTTACGATCGCGAGATGGGCTCGATGCGTCTCTTGCTGGTCAGCCCCGCGCCGCGCTGGTTCCTGTTGACCGCCAAGCTCATCGCCGGCGTCGCCGTCTCGATCCTGCAGGTCTACGCCTATCTCGTCGTCGCCTATTTCTGGGAGATCGAGCCGCCGACGCCGTGGGGCTACGTGACGATCCTGCCGGCGCTCATCCTGTCAGGGCTGATGCTGGGCGCGCTCGGCATGGTGCTGTCCTCGCTCGTCAAGCAGCTCGAGAATTTCGCCGGGGTGATGAACTTCGTCATCTTCCCGATGTTCTTCGCCTCCTCCGCTCTCTATCCGCTGTGGCGCGTGCAGGAGGGCAGCCCGTGGCTTGCGACCGTCTGCCGGCTCAATCCGTTCACCTACGCGGTCGAACTGATCCGCTTCGCTTTCTGGGGCAAGATCGAGCCGGTCTCGCTCGCCGTGGTCGCCGGCTGCACGGCAGTCTTTCTCGCCGCCGCAATCATCGCCTACGACCCCGCGCGGGGGATGTTGATGCGGCGCGGCGGCTGACCGGCCTCGCTGGCGCCGTTTCTAAGTATCCCACAGAATCCGGCAATCATACAGTAAATATCAAAGCGCTCACCTGAGCAAATGGGCTTATGCGAAGCATATGCCCTGAACGATTGTCGCCACGCGAGATCAAAAGTCCAAATTGATGCTGCGGCGCACACGCTGCAATGTGACAATTCCTTGACGTTGCGCCGTCTAAACATTGACCATTGCCAAATTGAAAGAATTTTTTTGCCTGATGACACGCTGAGAACAAATTCGCTGGTCATAAGATTTTTCTCCGGGCGTACGCCAAGAGAGGAGCCTGCCTTATGATCGTGCGCGAGATCGTTCTGACCTGCTCCAATCCTCATGTCGCACGCGCCGCGGTTCTTTCGATCGGCGGCGATTTCGCCCGCCGATTGTCGCGCGACGCGGCCAAGCGCAACCTGACAAGCGGCGCCTTCGCCGCCGGGCTCGTTCGCCGCTTCTCGCGCCAAGCCGGNNCGGGTCCGCGAACTGGATGAAGCCGATCCTGACCCCGCGGAGGACTGGCGCGCACCCATGCCGTCGTTCTCCCGGTGCGAAGCCTGGCGGCACTGAAGCGGGCTGCGCCATTCCCTTCTCCCCTCGGGAGAAGGCGGCCCGAAGGGCCGGATGAGGGGTAGCGCCGCAAGGGCGCCTTGCAAAGCCCGCCTGACGGCGCGATCCGTCATCACCGACTCCCGCAAGGGAAAAAAACGACAATCTCGCCCCCCCGCTTGTGAACGCTCGCGGCGGGGCGCAGTACTCGCGCCATGTATCTCGGGCTCGACTGCGGAACCTCCGGGCTCAAGGCGCTGCTGACCGACGAGCGCGGCGCGCCGGTGGCCAGCGCCCAGCGCGCCTATTCGCCCGACCGTCCGCGCCCCGGCTGGTCGGAGCAGGATCCCGACGTCTGGGCGGCCGCCATGGCCGGCGCGATCGCGGACATCAAGAATTCCGACGGCAGGGCGCTGGGCGCGCTGAAGGCGATCGGCTTCTCCGGCCAGATGCACGGCGCGGTCCTCCTCGACCGCGCCATGAAGCCGGTTCGCCCCGCCATCCTGCACAATGACGCCCGCGCCCATCGCGAGGCGCGCGAGCTCGCCTCCGATCATCCAGAGCTGGCCGGGATCGTCGGCGTGAAGCCGATGCCCGGCTTCACCGGGCCGAAACTCAAATGGATCGCCCGGCAAGAGCCGGACAATCGCCGCCGAACCGCCTGGGTCGTGTCGCCGAAGGACTATTTGCGCCTCAAGCTCGGCGGCGAGCTCGCCACCGACATGAGCGACGCGGCCGGGACGTGGCTCCTCGACGAGGCGGCGCGGGCCTGGTCGACGGAAGCCTTCCTGGCTTGCGAGGCCGATCCCGCCTGGGCGCCGCGGCTCATCGAGGGGTCGGCCCCGGCCGGGCGGATCGGACCCAAGGCCGCCGACGAGTTCGGACTGCCGCGCGGCGTCGCTCTCGCCGCCGGCGGCGGTGACGCAGCCATGGGAGCGATCGGCCTTGGACTGATCGCGCCGGGCGAAGCGTTCATTTCGCTCGGCACCGCGACCCAGCTCGTCGTCGCGACCGACCGCTACTTGGCCGCGCCGGAAAAGTTGGTCCACAGCTTCGCCCACGCGCTGCCGAACCGCTGGTACGCCATGGCGGCGATGCTCAACGGCGCCGGCGCGCTCGCTTTCGCCGGCCGACTCCTCGGCGCGCCGCCGGAGACGCTCGAGCGCGACGCGGCGGCCGACTATCATGGGCCAGGCAGCCTTCTGTTCCTGCCCTATCTTTCCGGCGAGCGCACGCCGCTCGATGACCCCTATGCGCGGGGCGTGCTGTTCGGCCTGAGCGAGACGACGTCGCGCGCCGACGTCGCGCGCGCGGTGATGGAGGGGGTCGCGCTGACGCTCGCCGACGCGCGCGACTGCCTCGCCGCCGCGGGCGCTTCGATCGAGCGCGTCGGCCTCACCGGCGGCGGCGCGAAAAGCGCCTTATGGACGCGCATGATCGCCGCGGCGACCGGCTTTACCGTCGTTCGCATGCAGGGCGGCGAAACCGGCCCCGCTTACGGCGCCGCGCGGCTCGCGCGGATGGCGGCGACCGGAGAACCGCCCGAGATCGTCTGCCGGCCGCCCGAAATCGCCGATGTGACCGCGCCCGACCCGAAGCTCGCCGCGATGTTCGCCGCTGAGCGGGAACGGTTCAAGGCGCTCTACGGTGCGGTGAAGGAGGAGTTTCGGAGGTAGCCTCGGCGCTCACGCGGTCGATGCCTCGATCATAAGAACGTCGAGGAGAAACGACCCGTCGGGTTCGATCGCAAAATGCGTCTTTGTCTCCGACGAGGCGGCGATCTGAAGCGAGCGGATCGCCTTCACATTCTCTTCTGGGGTACGCATGCGCGCCGTCCAGACGGGAAAATCCATCCGGAGGCGCCAGGTCCGACAAGCCTCCACGGCGAAGCCTGACCGGACGAGCGCGTCGATCCATTGCGCACAAGTGTGGTTGCGGACGTGGGAGTGGTCGCGCAACAACTCGATCGCCTGGAGATGCGTGTCGAACAGCGGCGGTCCCGGAGAATAGGCGTCGATGAACGCGGCGCGGCCGCCTCGTTTCAGCGCACGGCGGGCTTCCCGCAGGCCAGCGTCGAAGTCGCGCCAGTGATGAGCGGAGTATCTGCAGGCCACAAAGTCAAACGTTGAATCTTCGAATGGGAGTCGCTCGGCGGGAGCCTCGACCGTCTCGATATTGCTCAGGCCCTTGGCGTGCGCCGTCGCCGCGACAGCCGCCAACATCTCGCGCGACAAATCCGCAGCGATGACCAGGCGCGCGTGGCGCGCCATCATATAAGCGACGTGGCCCCCGCCGGCGCCGAGATCGAGCGCCCGCTCCGGGCGCAGCTTGCGTACCAGCGCCTCGACGGCGTCAAGGTCCGCTCCGCTCGCGTGAACCGCGCTTTCGACATAGGCCCTCGCTTGAGGACCGAATTGCGCCTCGACGACTTTCTGATGCGCGTCAACCATGAATCCGCTCCTTCGCCGTCCTGGATTGCGTTCCGATCGAAACTGGTACAAGGTTGAATCTTATCCTATTATGTTTGCTGCCATGCTCGACTCGGATCAAAGGCGACTCCTCGGCGAGTTCGTGCGCGCT
Source organism: Hyphomicrobiales bacterium (assembly GCA_003164825.1). GTDB lineage: Bacteria > Pseudomonadota > Alphaproteobacteria > Rhizobiales > Beijerinckiaceae > Roseiarcus. The sequence continues at coordinate 4,352 of PLUH01000242.1, read as the reverse complement.
CATCGCGAGCGGATGCTGCCGGCTGCGGCTGGCCGTCGGCGAACGTCGGGCCTCCGGCGCGAGGAACTGGCCGCCCGCGCCGGCATCAGCGTGACCTGGTGTACGTGGATAGAGCAAGGCCGCCCGGTGCAAGCCTCCCCGGAGGCGCTGGGGCGCATCGCCCGGGCGCTGTCGCTATCGCGCGCCGAGCGTGCTTACCTGTTTGAGCTTGCCGGGCGTCTCGATCCGGAAGGACCGACCGGATCTTCAGCGTATGCGCCCCCCGCACTGATCGCCGCGGTCAAGGCGATCAAGCCCCCGGCCTATGGACTTGACCGGCTCTGGAACGCCTGCTGCTGGAACGACGCGGCCGCGCGACTCTTTCACGGCTGGCTGGACGGGGACTGTCAACGCAACCTGTTGCGGTACGTGTTTCTCGAACATTCCGCCCGCGTGCTGATTCCTGCGTGGAAAGACAGGGCGCGACGCCTGCTCGCCGAATTTCGCGCCGATTTCGCCCACACGTTTCGCGACGCGCAAGTCAAGACCTTCGTCGAAACGCTGCGCAGTGAGAGCCCATTCTTCGCGGAAGCCTGGGATGAGCAAGCCGTTCAGATCCGCGAAGGCGGACTTCGTACATTCAATCATTCCCGCGGCGGGCTCCTGAGCTTCACTCAGCACACTTTCGCCCCGTCGGAGCGGCCCGATTACAAACTTGTCATGCTTACGCCCGCGGACAGTTAAGCTCCACCAGATCGAGGAGGTTGGGACGACACGGACGGTCCCGCTTCCTTGAGAAAGCTTAATGCGACGGCCAACTTCCGGATAGGCGTGGGGGCGGATGATCCCGCCATTCAGCCGCTGTAACGCGGTCATTCACGAATCTGGAGGCTTCCATGTCTTATCCCACTTTCGCCAACCCGCGCGCGCGGCGCACGATCCTCGCCTCGGTTGCGGTTGCTGCGCTTGCCGCCGCGGGCGCGTTCGCCGAGGGCGCGCTGACGAGCTCTCACTCCGCCCATGCGGCGGCCGTCATGACGTCCGACCTCAATGCCCAGGGCGCGCCGTCGTTCGCGACGCTGATTGAGCGCGTCAAGCCGGCGGTGGTCTCGGTCAAGGTCAAGATCGCCAATGCCTCATCCGAGGACAACGGCGTCCAGATGGACAACCTGCCGCCGGAAATCCAGCAGTTCCTCAAGCGCTTCGGCGGGGCCGGCGGAATGAACGGCGGCATGCAGCAGAAGTCGCAGCCGATGATCGGCGAGGGCTCGGGCTTCTTCGTTTCCGCCGACGGCTACATCGTCACCAACAATCATGTGGTGGAGAACGCCAAGACCGTCTCCGTGACCATGGATAACGGCAAGACCCTCGACGCCAAGGTCGTCGGCGCCGACCCGAAGACCGACGTCGCCGTGATCAAGGTCAACGAGCCCGGCGACTACCCGTTNNGTCTCGGCCGAGGGCCGCGACATCGGCGACGGCCCCTATGACCGGTTCCTGCAGATCGACGCGCCGATCAACAGGGGCAATTCCGGCGGGCCTACCTTCAACATGCAGGGCCAGGTGGTCGGCATGAACACCGCCATCTATTCGCCGTCGGGCGGCAGCGTCGGCATCGGCTTCGCCATTCCGGCCTCGACCGTGAGCACCGTCGAGGCGGCGCTCGAGCATGGCGGCAGCATCGCCCGCGGCTATCTCGGAGTCGAGATCCAGCCGGTGAGCCAGGATATCGCCGAGAACCTCGGGCTCAAGTCCGCCGCTGGCGCGATCGTTGACAAGGTCATGCCGGGAACGCCGGCCGCCGAGGCCGGCCTGAAGACCGGCGACGTCATTACCAAGCTCAACGGCAAGGATATCGCCGAGGCCTCGGATCTGACCCTTCAGGTCGGCATGCTCAAGCCCGGCGAAAAGGTCCAGCTGACCTATATGCGCGACGGCGCCGAGAAGACCGCGGATGCGACGCTCGCCCCGCAGAAGGCCGAGAAGACGGCGTCGGCCGACGAATCCGGGACGAATGACAAGGCCGCCCCGGCGCTCGGCATCCAGCTCGCGCCTGCGAGCGAAGTCGCCGGCTCCGGAGACAAGGGCGTCGCCATCGTCGGCGTCGATCCGAATGGCGCGGCCGCGGAGCAAGGCCTGGCCACCGGCCAGGTCATCCTCGACGTCGGCGGCAAGCCGGTGTCGACGCCTCAGGAGGTGAAGTCCGAGGTCGCGAACGCCAAGAGCCAGGGCAAGAAGTCGGTGCTGATGCGGATCCAGACCGCCGAGGGCGACCGGTTCGTGGCCGTCCCGTTCCCCAAGGCGTGATCGCAATCCCACGCTGAACGGGACGGACGGCGGCGCGCCGACTTGGGAGGGTCGCGCGCCGCCGTTTTTCGCGACGGAAGAAACTCGACGAGCGACGCCCGGCCCCCGCCGCGGCGGCGCTTTATTTTGTCCGGCCGAGCGAATGGGTTTGGGGCCCGCGCCCCGGCGCCCGCGACCGGCTCGGCCGGCGGCGCTCCGCCGGCTCTGCTCGGCTGCTCAGTCCGGCCGCCGAGGTCGCCTGCGCCGCCACGACCACCACAGCNNGCGAAGGCGACCAGTGTGTCGCCGGCCGGGGCGCCGGCTTCGCCGTGGCCGCCAGCGGCGATCAGGACATATTGGCGGCCCTGCCAGAGATAGCTGGTCGGGGTGGCGATGCCGGCGGAGGGCAGGCGGCCGGTCCAGAGCTCGGCGCCAGTCTTCGCGTCGAAGGCGCGCAGATAGTCGTCGAGCGCGGCGCCGATGAAGATGAGGCCGCTCGCGGTGGCGAGCGGGCCGCCGAGGGTGGGCAGGCCGAGGCGGCGGGCAAGGCCCAGCGGGTTGGTTTCCTCAGTCGTGCCGAGCGGAACCTGCCAGAGGATTTTGCGGTTCGCGAGGTCGAGCGCGGTCAAAACGCCCCAGGGCGGCGGGTTGCAGGGCAATCCCAGCGGCGAGACCAGGAGCTCGCGCTTCATGCCATAGGGCGCGCCGAGCTGCGGCGAGACCTCCTTGTCCGGGAATTGCTGCTTCATTTGGGCATAGTCGGCGGCCGGGAAGAGCGTGACCCGGTGCGCCAGGTTCGAGCTGTTGGCGTAGACCACGCCCTTGCCGCCGTCGACGGCGAGGCCGCCCCAGTTCACGCCGCCGCCGGTGAAGGGCATGACGAGCGTGCCCTCGAGGCTCGGCGGGGTGAAGCGGCCCTCGCTGCGCGCCGAGGCTATCGCCCGGGCGCATGCGCCGCGATCCCAAGGGGTCAGCCCCCAGGCCTCATCCGGCGTGATGCGGTCGGGGCCGAGCGGCGGCAGATCGGCCGGGAAGGGCTGGGTCGGCGACAGCGCCTCGCCCTCGACGCCGCCCTGCGGCGCCGGCCGCTCTTCGACCGGCAAGACGGGTTGGCCGGTGTCGCGGTCGAGCACGAAGACCAGCCCCTGCTTGGTGCCCTGGATGACGACGTCGCGCTTCTCGCCGTCGAGGGTGATCGTGGCGAGGCTGGGCTGGGCCGGTATGTCGTAATCCCAGACATCGTGGTGGACGAGCTGGAAGCTCCACGCCAGCGCGCCGGTTTCGGCCTTGAGGGCGACCACCGAATCGGCGCGGCGATTGTCGCCGGGGCGTAAACCGCCGTAGAAATCCGGGCTCGGGCTGGTGGTCGGCAGGAATACCAGGCCGCGCGCCTCGTCGATCGCGATCGGCGCCCAGACATTGGCGGCGCCGGTCGTCCGCCAGCCGTCGCCCCAGCTCGCCGCATCCGGGTCGTCGGCGCGCGCCGGAACCGGGTCCCACTGCCAGCGCGGCGCGCCGGTCCGGACATCGAAGGCCCTCACCGCGCCGCGCGGCGCGGCGACCCGCACATTGTCGGCGATCGAGGAGCCAAGGATGACCAGGTCGCCGATCACGGCGGGCGGCGAGGTGAATTGGAACTCCCCGGGCCAGATGAGCGGCTTGCCAGGATCGATGCGGACCGCGCCGTCCTGGCCGAAATCGGCGCATGGGCGGCCGTCCTTGAGGTCGAGGGCGATCAGCCGCAGATCGGCGGTCGCGGTCAGGATCCGCTCGGCGCACGGCCCGGCCGCGCCGGACGGGCCGCGCCAGACCGCCACCCCGCGGCAGTTGAACATGTTGCCCGGGCGGTAATCGGTCTTGATCTCAGGGTCGTAGCGCCACAGTTCTTGTCCCGTGCCGGGGTCGAGCGCCACCACCGCGTTGAAAGGCGTGCAGGCGATGAGCTTGTCGCCGGTGAGGATCGGCGTGACTTCGAATTTCGAGCGCTTCAGCACGTCCGCGGCGCGGCTCTTGAGATCGCCGGTATGATAGGTCCAGGCCGGGATCAGTTGATCGACATTCCCCGGGGTGATCTGGTCGAGCGGCGC
>PLUH01000309.1 GCA_003164825.1 Hyphomicrobiales bacterium | reverse complement strand
GAAGCTTTCGCCGCCGCCGTGGTCAGCCTGCGCGGGCGCCATCTCGAACTCGACGGGCGCCCGGTGTCGGGCAGCGCCGTCATGCGGATTCGCGACGTGTCGGGCGAGCGGCTTCAACTGGCGAAACTGCGCGATCAATTCGAGCGCGTCGAGGGCGCCCTCGACGCGCTCCGCCGCGCGCTCGAAGCCGCCGACATGCCGGCATGGACCCGCGACGCCGGAGGCAGGATCGTCTGGTGCAATAGTCCCTACGCCCGCGCCGTCGATGCGCCCGACGACCAGGCGGCGATCGACAAGGGCGGCGAATTGTTCGATCCCGCAATGCGCCGCGAAGCAGCGGCGGCGGTCAAGGAAACCGGCGCCTGGAGCCGCCGCACGTCGGCGGTCGTCGGCGGCGAACGCCGGACCTTCGACGCCGTCGAGGCGCGCGCCGCGGCCGGATCCGCTGGCGTCGCCCGCGACATTTCCGAAATCGCAGCGCTCAAGGCGGAGATGGAGCGCAACGAGGACGACTATTCGCGCATGATCGATCGGCTGTCGACCGCGGTCGCGATCTTCGACAAGTCCAAGCGGCTGACCTTGTACAATGCCGCCTACCGGCAGATCTGGCCGCTCGAGCCGGCCTTCCTCGACCAGGGGCCGAGCGACGGCGAAATCCTCGATTCGCTCCGCGCCAAGCGGCAGCTGCCGGAGCAGGTCGACTTTCCCGCCTGGAAGGCGCAGCAATTGAACGCCTATCGCGCAATCGAGCCAAGCGAGACCGTCTGGCATCTGCCTGACGGCAGGGCGCTGCGCGTCGTCACCGCCCCCAATCCGAAAGGCGGCGTCACCTATCTCTACGACGACGCCACGCAGAGCTACGCGCTCGCCTCGCAGGTCAACGCGCTCACCCACGTGCAGGGCGAGACGCTCGACGCGCTCAAGGAGGGCGTGGCGGCGTTCGGCGCCGACGGGCGCATGAAGCTGTTCAATCCGGCCTTCGCCGCGCTCTGGCGCTTCGACCCGGCCGTCTTGAGCGCCCGCCCGCACATCGACGAGATCGCGCGCGCCTGCAAGCCGCTGTGCCGCAAGCCCGAGCTTTTCGACGACCTCAGGGCGATGATCGTCGATCTTCCCGACCATCGCCAAAGCCGGACGGCGCGGATCGAACGGACCGACGGGCTGATCCTCGATTGCGCCGCCCTGCCGCTGCCCGACGGGGCGACGCTGATGACCACGCTCGATGTGACCGCCGGCGTCAATGTCGAGCGCGCGCTGACCGAGCGCAATCAGGCCCTCGTCGCGGCCGAAAAGCTCCGCAACGATTTCGTCAACCACGTCTCCTACGAACTGCGCACGCCGCTCACCAACATCATCGGCTTCACCCAGCTTCTCGCGGCGGGCGGCGTCGGCCCGCTTAATCCCAAGCAGCTCGAATATGCCGGGTTCATCACCGATTCGTCGCACGCGCTGCTCGCCATCATCGACGACATTCTCGATCTGGCGTCGATCGACGCCGGGGCGCTCGAGCTGAGGCTCGAGGACGTCGACGTCGCCGAGGCGATGAAGGCCGCGGCGGCGGGCGTCCAGGACCGGCTGAGCGACGCCGCGATCGAATTGCGCATCGTCATGACCGACGGCGTCGGGTCGCTCAGCGCCGACGGCCGGCGGGTGCGCCAGGTTCTGTTCAATCTGCTCTCCAACGCCATCAACTATTCGGAGGCGGGCCAGACGGTCACGCTGGCGGCGATGCGGCGCGGTTCGGAGATCGTGTTCAAGGTCAGCGATCGCGGACGCGGCATTCCCCCGGAGATGATCGATCGGGTCTTCGATCGGTTCGAGACCTTTCCCAACGGCTCGCGTCATCGCGGCCCCGGACTCGGCCTGTCGATCGTGAGAGAGATGGTCGAATTGCATCACGGCCGGGTGCTGATCGATACCGCTCCCCGGGAGGGCACTACGGTCACCTGCATTTTTCCCGTGGACGCAACGGCGGCGCTGCCGGCAAGCCCGCAACTGGCGGCGCCCTCCGAGCAGCAATCGGCGCAGTAGAAGGGCATGACCGGTCGCGCCGACCAGACCGAAGGAACCGATGTTTGGAGCCTGGAGGCGCCGGACGAGGCGGCGACGCTGGAGATCGCTGCGGCGCAGGCGGCCTGGCTCGAGCCCGGTGATTTCGTCGGCCTGACCGGCGATCTCGGCGCGGGCAAGACGACCTTCGCGCGGGGCCTGATTCGGGCCCTGGCGGGGGTGCGCGATCTCGAGGCGCCGAGCCCGACCTTCACTTTGATGCAGGTCTATGACGCGCCGCGAGGCCCGGTCGTCCACGCCGATTTCTATCGGCTGCGTGGACCGCGCGAGCTCGAAAATCTCGGCTGGGATGAAGCGGTTGCCGACGCGATCGCCATCGTCGAGTGGCCGGAGCGGGTCGCCGAAGCCCTGCCCGCCGACCGGCTCGAAGTCGAGATCCGTTTCGACCCGGGCCGAGGTCCCGATTATCGCCGGCTCACGCTGCGTGGAAAGGGCGCGGTGAGCCGCCGCCTGGCGCTGGCGCTCGGAGTCGCGCGGCTCTTGAAGCGCGCCGGCTGGAGCGGCGCGAGGCTCGAATTCCTCCAAGGGGACGCGTCGATTCGCGCCTACGAGCGGCTCACGCGGCTGAGCGGCGCAACGGCGATCCTGATGATCTCGCCGCCCCGGCGCGACGGGCCGATCCTGCGCTACGGCAAGCCGTATGCGGCGATCGCCAAGCTTTCGCCGGACATCCGCGCCTTCGTCGCCATGGCGGACGGCTTGCGAGGCCTCGGCTACTCCGCGCCCGCCCTGATCGCCTTCAGCGTCGAGGAAGGCCTGGCGCTGATCGAGGACTTCGGCTCAGCCACCATCGCCGAGGGCGGCGTTGCCGACGGCGCGCGATATGCGGAGGCGATTGCGCTTCTCGTTGATCTTCACGGGCGCGAATTGCCGGAAAGCCTGCCGGTCGGCGACGAATCCTACGCCCTGCCGATCTACGACATCGAGGCGATGCTGGTCGAGGTCGAGCTGGCGCTCGACTGGTATGCGCCGGCGGTCGCTCGGGCGACGCCGCCCACCGGCGCGCGGATGCAATTCCTGGCGATCTGGCGCGAGCTCCTTGGGCCGATCCTCGCTCAGCCGACGACCTGGACGCTGCGCGACTTTCATTCGCCCAACCTGCATTGGCTGGCGGAGCGGCAGGGGCTGAAAAGGATCGGCCTGATCGATTTTCAGGACGCGGTGCTCGGGCCCCCGGCCTATGATGTCGCTTCACTCCTGCAGGACGCGCGCGTCGACGTGCCGGAGGATCTCGAGATGCGGCTGGCCGCCCTCTATATGCGGCGCCGGACGGCGGCCGACCCCGCCTTCGACGCCCCGAGCTTCGCCGCCGCCTATGCGGCGATGGGCGCGCAACGGGCGACCAAGATCCTGGGCATCTTCGCCCGGCTCGACAAGCGGGACGGCAAGCCGGAGTATCTGCGGCACTTGCCGCGGATCGAGCGCTACCTCAACCGCAATCTCGCCCATCCGTTGCTTCGGCCGCTTGCGCTCTGGTATCAGAACCACTTGCCGCGGGCGCTCGGCCAGCCGCCCGCCGCCCAGCCAGATTTGTAGAGCGATGTCCGACCAGCCCGCACCGTCATTGCGAGGAGCCATAGGGCGTCGAAAGACGCCCGTCTTTCGACGGGCTATGGCGACGAAGCAATCCAGAGTCCCCAGGGAGCCCTGCGCCCCCTGGATTGCTTCGCTCCGC
>PLUH01000373.1 GCA_003164825.1 Hyphomicrobiales bacterium | reverse complement strand
CGGCCCGCGCCGCAAGCCTCGGCCTCCGCGGAACGATCCGGCTTGTCACGCCGCGCGCGACTGTTATTCCTTGATCCGGGGAGGGCGGCGGGGACCATCGAGAGCCGCGGGCGGCCCATGGCGAGTGCTTCCGGACCGGCGTCCTCTGACGCGCCTCAGACGCTCGCGGTCGTCGTCATGGGCGTCGCCGGCGCCGGCAAGACGACGGTCGGGCTGAGGCTCGCCGAGGGGCTTCGCGGCCAATTCATCGACGGCGACGATCTGCATACCGAGGAGGCGCGCGCCAAGATGAGCCATGGGCAGCCGCTGACCGACGACGATCGCTGGCCGTGGTTCGACCGCGTCGCCGCGGCGCTCAGCGACGGCGTAAGCCATGGCGTGACGACAGTTGTCGCCTCATCGGCGCTAAGGCGCGTTTACCGCGACTGGCTGCGCCAGCGCGCCGGCGCCGGCTTGCGCTTCGTTTATCTCAAAGCGGATCGGGAGTTGATGCGCGCCCGGGTCGCCGGCCGCCGCGGCCACTATATGCCGGCTTCGCTTGTCGATAGCCAGTTCGCGACGCTCGAGCCGCCCGACGGGGAGCCCAACGTCATCGTCATACCGGCCGACGCGGACCTCGACGCGGCGATCCCCAAACTCGCCGCGGAGCTCAAAGGGCGCTGAGGCCTCGTGACGCCCCTGCTATGCCGCCCTTGCCGTTCGGCGCCCGAGGCGCCAACCTTGGTTTCAACGGCCGTCGCCGCAAATGGGGGGAACGAGCTATGTTCTACGGACAGATCGAAGGGACGGACTTCGTCGTCCTCGACAAGCGCTTCAGTGAGCTGTTCGCGGGCCATATCCGGGTCGACCGTCTGTGGACGGGGGCGGTCTGGTCGGAAGGCCCGGCCTGGTTCGCTGCCGGGCGCTATCTTATCTGGTCAGACATTCCCAACAATCGCATGCTGCGCTACGACGACGCGTCGGGTCACGTCTCGGTCTTCCGCCAGCCATCGATGAATTCAAACGGCAACACTGTCGACAACCAGGGACGGCTCGTCACCTGCGAGCACCTGATGCGCCGCGTCACGCGAACCGAGATCGACGGATCGATCACGGTCCTCGCCGACAAGTGGCAAGGCAAGCGCCTCAACTCGCCCAACGACGTCGTCGTCAAGTCGGACGATTCGATCTGGTTCACCGATCCGTCCTACGGCATCGACAGCGACAACGAGGGCGATCGCGCATCCCCCGAGATCGACGGTTGTCATGCTTACCGCGTCGATCCGAAATCCGGCGATGTCGCGCGAATCATCGACGACATGGTTCGCCCGAATGGGCTGGCCTTCTCGCCCGACGAGAAACTGCTCTACGTCGCCGACACCGGCGCGCCGCGCCATATCCGCCGCTTCGCCGTGTCGCCCGACGGCAAAAGCGTCAAGGGTGGCGAGGTGTTCGCGGTCTGCGCCGCCGGAGCGTTCGACGGCTTTCGCGTCGACCGGGATGGGCGGGTCTGGACGAGCACGGCCGAGGGCGTACACTGCTTCGACCCCGACGGGACGCTGATCGGCAAGATCCTGATCCCCGAGATCGTCGCCAACGTGACTTTCGGCGGCGTCAAGCGCAATCGTCTGTTCATCTGCGGCACAACCTCGCTCTACGCGGCGCTCTTGATGACCAACGGTTCGAAGCTCGGCTGAGGCGCCGGCGATGGAGCTTAGTCTTGCGGGCAAGGTCGTTCTGGTCACCGGCGGGTCGAAGGGCATCGGCCTCGCCTGCGCGAGCGCCTTCGCCGCCGAGGGCGCCCGGATCGCAATCTGCTCGCGCTCGCAAGATAACGTCGAGCGCGCCTGCTCGGAGCTGAGAGACGCGTTTGGCGTCGCCGCCGATCTGGTCGACGCCGCCGCGGCGGCGAACATGGTCGAGACGGTCGAACACCGCCTCGGCCCTGTTGACGTCCTCATCAATTCCGCCGGGGCCGCCAAACGAACGCCGGTCGACGAGCTGACGCCCGCCGCGTGGCGCGAGGCGTTCGACGCCAAATTCTTTTCCTATGTCAATGTCGTTGATCCGGTCGTGAAGCGGATGGCTGCGCGCGGGAGCGGGGTGATCGTCACCGTCATCGGCGGCGGCGGCAAGGTCGCCTCGCCGACGCATCTCGCCGGCGGCGCGGCCAATGCGGCGCTGATGCTGGCGACCGCCGGGCTCGGCGCGGCTTATGCCGGCAAAGGCGTTCGGGTCGTCGGCGTCAGTCCGGGCCTGACCGAAACCGGCCGCGTGGCCGAGGGGCTCGCGGCGGATGCGCGGCTCGCCGGGATAACCGTCGACGAGGCGCGCCAGCGCGGCGTCGGACGGATCCCGATCGGCCGCATGGCGTCGCCGCGCGAGATCGCCGACGCTGTTCTGTTCCTGGCGTCGCCGAGAGCCAGCTATGTCACCGGGGTCACCCTGTCAGTCGACGGCGGCCAGAACCCGGTGGTGCTCTGAGTTCGCGGAAGAGCGCGCCGGCCACGCTCAGCGAGCGCGGCTCAACCTCAGGAGAGCGCCTTGCGGCGCGTCGCCCACGGGGTCATGCGCCTCATCTGGGCCGCGCTCGCCTGCTTCGGCAACTTCTCGGCGATGCCGTAGACGCGTTCCCGGCGGTCGATTTCGCTCATCACGTCGGCGGGGGAAACGCCGCATTCGGCCCAGATGACCAGGAGATGATAGAGAACGTCGGCGCTCTCCAGGATCACCGACTCGCGGTTCATTTGCACCGCGTCGAGCCCGACCTCGATCGCCTCCTCGGCCAGCTTCTTGGCCATTTTCTGCACCCCGTCGCGGAACAGCTTGGAGGTGCGGGAAACCGAAGGGTTTCGGTCCCGCGCCTCCAGAACGGCGGCGAACAGCCTGTCGAGCGAATCAGCCATGTGTTCGAATTATCCTTAAACAAATCACATAATGCCGGGCAAGCGTTCCCGCACTATGACAAAAAGCCTACAGAAATAAATTTTTTCTCAAAAGCCTCGGGATTAATGCGTACGGCGGCGATTTCGGCCGGTGGGCAAGGGCTTGAGCGCTTGCCGGGGTCGGACCATGCCGGCCTTCATGCCGCAAGGGAAGCGAAAAGCGCGCGCCCATCGACGCCGCCGACCAGTGGATCGATCAGGTTTTCGGGATGCGGCATCAGCCCGAGCACGTTGAACCGCTCGTTGAATACGCCAGCTATGGAATGAGTCGAGCCGTTGGGGTTGGTCGCGTCGACAACCCGTCCCTCGGCGTCGGCGTAGCGGAACGCGACCCGTCCCTCGGCCTCGATTCTCTCGATCGTCTCGTCGTCGGCGACAAAATTGCCCTCGCCGTGGGCGATGGCGAACTTGACCACCTGTCCGGGCGCATAGCGGCGCGTGAACGGGGTTTGCGCGTTCTCGACCCGCACGTGCTGCATCTTGCACAGGAATCGGCGCTGGGCGTTGCGCATCAGCACGCCCGGCAAGAGCCCNNCGACCGCCTTCATGATCGGGGCGCGCGCGGCGATCGCGCCGCAGCGCAGATAGTCGCCGTAGGAGAATCCGCCCGGCAGGACGACGAGATCCACCCCCGCCGGCAGCTCGCGCTCGGCGTGCCAGACGATCGTGGGCGTCGCCCCGGTCGCCTGCTTGAGCGCGCGCGCGGCGTCGCCTTCGCGATTGATGCCCGGAAACAGGATCACCGCCGCGCGCATACGTCCCTCAACCGATTTCGATCGCGTAGTTTTCAACGATCGTATTGGCGAGCAGGCGCTCGCAAGCCTCGGCGAGCCTCCGGCGCGCGGCCGCGTGGTCCTCGCCATCGATCTCGATGTCGAAAATCTTGCCTTGGCGCACGCTTTTAAGCCCGTCGATGGCAAGGCCCCTGAGCGCGCCCTCGATCGCCTTGCCCTGCGGATCGAGCACTCCGGATTTCAGGGTCACGATGACGCGCGCTTTCATCGGCTGCAAGGCTCCCGGCCGGTCAGGCCGCATGCGAGGTCGGCGCCATGGTCAGGAGCGCGTAGAGCGCCGCCGGATCGCGGGTGGCGCGCAATTGGGCGGCGATCGCGGCGTTGCGCAGCAGGCGCGCGCTCATCGCCAGCGCCTTGAGATGGTCCGCGCCCGCCGCTTCGGGGGCGATCAGCATGAAAATGAGATCGACTGGCAGGCCGTCAGGGGCCTCGAAATCGATCGGCCGCTCGAGCCGGGCGAAGACGCCGAAGATGTGCGGGCATTTGGCGAGCTTGCCATGCGGGATGGCGACGCCGTCGCCGACCCCAGTCGAGCCGAGGCGCTCGCGCTGCAGCAGCGCATCGAAGATCTCGCGCGCGGGCAGACCCGAGACCAGCGCGGCGCGCTCGCTCATTTCCTGCAGCGCCTGCTTCTTGCCGTTCACCCGCAGGGCGGGCATGACCGCGTCCGGCTTGAGGAGTTGCGATAACGACATGTTCGTCCCGCTTATGCAGCGCCTGGCGGATCGCGCGAGGCCTGCGGATCGAGCCAGCCGATCGCGCCGTCGCGGCGCCGATAGACAACGTTCACCCGGCCGCTGCCGGCATGCTGGAAAACCACCACCGGGGCGCCCGACAGATCGAGCTCGGCGACGGCGAAGGCGACCGAGAGGGATTTGAGCTCGTCGGTTCCCTCCGCCACGACGACCGGATTGAAGCCCCCGGCGAGTTCTTCTTCTTCCTGCGGCGGCTCCACGACATAATTGGCGATCTTGCCCCGCTCGACGCCGGGAACGCCGGCATGATCCTTGAGGCGCGCCTTGTAGCGGCGAAGGCGCTTTTCGATCTTGTCGGCGGCCTGGTCGAAACAATGGTAGGGTTCATGCCCGCGGCCCTCGGCGTGCAGGCTGATCCCCGAGCTCAAAAGCAACGAGCAGTCGGCGCGATAGCCGGAGCCCTCGCGGGTCATCACCACATGGCCGTCGACGGAGCCGCCGAAGTAGCGGGCGACCGTCGCCTCGACTTTTTCCAGGACATGCTGACGCAAAGCTTCCCCGATGTCGAGGTTCTTACCGGATACCCTCAAGGTCATCGAACGCCGGCCTTACCTTTCAAGCGAGGCGGGCGAATATCGTTCGCCGCTCGTCGCTCGCCGCCACCCACGCGTTCCCGCCACCCCCGTACCGCTCCGCCCCGGTCGGTCCCGCAGCATCCGGATCGCGGGTAGGGTTAGGAGCGTCGAGGGTCCGTGTCAATCGTTGTGGTAACCCATTCATTTTGCAATAAAAATCGACCTTAGAGCTCGGCCGCGAGGGAATTGTCGCGTTCGACCCGAGCGCGCATCGGCGCCATCTTCATCTTGCGCCTCTCGACCGACGAAGGGATTCTGAGGCTGTCGCGATACTTGGCCACCGTGCGACGGGCGACGAGGATGTCCGCCTTGCGCAGGCGGTCGACGATCACGTCGTCGGATAGCACCTCTTCCGGGTTTTCGTCGTCGATCATCTGTCGGATGCGCTGGCGCACGGCTTCGGCCGAATGAGCTTGGCCGGGCTCGCTCGAGGCGATCGCGGCGGTGAAGAAATACTTCATCTCGAACAGACCGCGCGGCGTCTGAATGAACTTGTGGGCGGTCGCGCGCGAGACCGTCGATTCGTGGACGCCGATGGCTTCGCCGATCATCTTCAGATTGAGCGGCTTGAGGCGCGAGACGCCTTCGAGCAGGAAGGAATCCTGCCGCCGCACGATCTCGCTGGCGACGTTCAGGATGGTGCGCGCGCGCTGCTCGAGGCTCTTGGTCAGCCAGTTGGCCGCCTGCAACTGGGTTGAGACGTACTGCCTGTCCTCGTCGCGCTTGGCGCCCCGCCGGATCTCGGCCGCATAGACCTCNNGGGATCGCCGGCGCCGCCGGCGGATCGCCGAAGGCGCGCCCGGGCTTGGGCTCGAGGCGCCGGATCTCGGCGATCATGTCGCTGAGGTCCTCGTCGTCGACGCCGCAGGCGCGGCGCAGCAGTGGAAAGTCGCGTTTGGCGAGCGCGGGCAGGTTCTCGATCAGGGCCTGCATCGCCGGATCGAAACGGTCGCGCTCTTTGAGCTGGAGCGCGAGGCATTCGGCGAGAGAGCGCGCGAACACCCCAGTCGGCTCGAGGCCCTGCATGCGCATGAGTACGCGCTCGACGCCTTCGACGGCGGCGCCGAGCCGGTCGGCGATCTCGGCGATCGAGCCGTCGAAGTATCCGGCCTCGTCCAGGCCGTCGATCAACGCTGCGCCGATAATGCGCTCGGCCGGATCAGCGAGGAGGATCGCGGCCTGACGCTGAAGATGGTCGCGCAGGCTGAGGGCCTCGGCGACATAGGCTTCGAGGTCGGGGGCTTCGCCGGCGTCCGCGCCGACGCCGAGGCCCGTCCAGGCGTGGGCGCTCAAGCCGTCGGCCGGGGCGGGCTTGAGCGCCGGCGCAGTGCGGTCCGAGTCGAAGGCGTTGTCGACCTCGGTGCCGAGATTGGCGGCGAGGCCCCCGGCGTCCGTCTCGAGCGCCTCGCCCGCCCAGTCGCCGGGCTCGGCTGGCGCATCCGCGACGCCCGCGCCGTCCTGCGGCTCGGGGTTTGGGTCCTCGCGCTCCTCCGCACGCTCGAGCAACGGATTGCTCGCCAATTCGTTCTCGATGAACTGGGTCAGCTCGAGGTTGGGCATCTGCAACAGCTTGATCGCCTGCAGCAGCTGCGGCGTCAGAACCATAGTCTGACCCTGCCGCATCGTCAGTTTGGCCGAGAGCGCCATACCTACCGCAAGCCCTTCACCGCACACCCGCACAAACCCGCGATCGACGCCGCGGCTCGTTTTTTGCTTAAAGCATTCTGCTTCATAGCATGACCCGGATCGAATTCGACCGCAACGATCGCGCCGACCGCGTCTGTCCATTGTTAGCGGCGTTAGCTTTGCACTGCAACAGACGAGATTGTCCAGTCGCATCAATTAATTAAGGCAAATGTCACGCTTGTGTCACAGTCGAAGGCAAAAATTCTGGGCGAAAAATGATATAAAGAGTTGCTTATATGTTTATTGCACGCTCCCGGTGGCGCTGCTAAGAGACGCCCGAACATTGTGAGGGAATTACGTCCGCCATGACCGCCACGACCAAAGCCGCGACTAAAGCCGCCGATTACGCCATCGCCGATCTGGGGCTTGCCGCCTTCGGGCGAAAAGAGATCGCCATCGCCGAGACCGAGATGCC
>PLUH01000042.1 GCA_003164825.1 Hyphomicrobiales bacterium | reverse complement strand
GCGCGCGGTGCTTGCGTGGCGGCTGTCGAACACGATGGACGCTTCGTTCTGTCTGGCGGCGCTCGAGGAGGCTCGGGCGAAGTTCGGCAAGCCCGAGATTTTCAACACCGACCAAGGCTCGCAGTTCACTTCGGCGCCCTTCACCGGCGCGCTCGCCGAAGCGGGCGTCGCGATCTCCATGGACGGCCGCGGCCGCTGGATGGACAACGTCTTCATCGAACGGCTGTNNAGGCGCTCACCGACCGCGCGCCGATGGCGGTCTAACCGAGTGTCCTTGCCGACTGAAAAGGCCGCCGTCGCGGTTCGGCCTTTGCGGCGGTCGTGGGAGGCTGAAAGGAACGGCCCGAGTGTTGACGGAAAGTTACCCATTGGCATGGAAAATGATTCGCTCGGACGGCTCCTTCCTGGGAGAGAAGCGTGAGTTATATCGTCTTGGCCATCCTGTCAGTGGCTCTCGTTCGCCTGACGGTAATCTTCGTCTACCCCAGACGGACCATTGGGGCCGACGATCTGGACGCGAATAGCGTCGAGTAGCGCGCGCGATCGCGCGACGGATCGCCTCGATCTCGCTCGGGAAGAAGTTCCTACGCTCCGCGTGCGCGACGCTTGAAGATCAGAGCTGGCGAACCCCGGGAATTGTGCGGGACAGGCAACCTTATGAAGGTTCATTACTCGCAGCCCCGACGCGCCTTCGTCTCAGTAGCTATAGCGCAGTCCGGCGGTTAGGCCCCAGCCTTGAATGTTCGAGCCGGTCTGGAGATCGGCCTGGACGAAGGAGGTGAAGCCCGATTTCGGCGACTGGGTCGAGAAGCCGATGGCGAACTGCCCGAACGACCCGAGGCCGGTCGAATAGATCCCCGGAACCGTCGACAGCCCGGCGGTTGAATACTGGTAGAAGTTGGTCGTCGTCGCGCCGTCGAACTCATGCCAGAAGTCGCCGCTGACATAGGGCTGGACCTGCAGGTTGTCGTTGTACGAATAAACGGTTCCGATCCGAAGACCCACCCTCAAGAGGGTGTTGTTGAGATTGTCGAAGGCGAACCAAGTATTCGGAGCGACCCAAGGCGACGCGTTAAGGTTGTTGATTCTCGTGTTGGACACAAAAACCGCCGCGGAAGGCGTGGCGAACAGATTGTAGAACAGCGGCTGGGTATACGACCCGTCCACCGTGAACGTGTCCCCGTTTGCGTTCAGCTGGGCGCCATTCAGGCCGAGATTGGTGTTGTTGAGGTTCATGTCGAATGAGTTGTGGCGCCAGCTCGCCTCGCCTGCGAAGCCAAGGCCGGTCACCGCTGCATAGACGCCTACGAAGGGCATGCTGGCGCTGCCCGAGACGTTGAGCAGCGCACTGGGATCGTTGGACCTGTTGAGGGACGAGTAGCCCCAGGCGTCGCCGCCTGTGACGCCAACATGCGCGTTTATGCCGGAGGCGTTGATGTTGTAGATGCCTCCGTCGAGTCCGAACTGGACGCCGCCGAGGCTGGTTTGGAAGCGGCTGTCGACCGAAGATGAGTAGAATGCGCCGCCTCCGGTGCTGGTGGTTTCAGTCGTCATCGACTCGGCGCCGCCGCGCGACCACACGCCGGCATGCCACATGTTAGGCGTTGGATTCACCGGAGTCGGCAGGACTGCTGCGCCGTTCTGGAAGAGAGAGGTGTCGAGTCCCGTGATGAGCGCCGAAATCTGGTTGGCCGGAGAGGCGACGACGCCGAGCTTCAATTGCTGCGCGATCCCGTTGTTGCCGGGCGTCGGGACGTAGTCGAAAAGCCCATAGCGGCTAGCGCCCGCCAGGAGCTGATCCGAGGTCAGAGTGAGGGGGATCGACGCGTTCGAATAGAGCAGCGTCCCGTTGGGAGCTTTCGTCCAGAGCAGGTTGTTCGGGTTCGTCAGCGCGCCGGCCAGCGCGATCGACGCGCCGCTGGTCGAACCATTGACCTTGATATAGTTCGAATTGCCGTTCGTCAGGTCGACAGGCATCGTGATCGGGCCCGAAACCGAGCCGTTCACGGTCAGCGTCTTCGGCGTCGTTCCAACCGGGTTCAACATCCCGGTGTCGTCGCCGACACGGAAGACGCCCTGGTAGAAACCGCTCGAGTCCGGCATCACGTTGACATTGCCGGTGATGACCCCCAGGGCGTTCACCACCGCCGGGCTCCCGGGCAGCGTCACGTTGCCGACGATCGCGCTCGTCGAGGCGAAGCTGTTCACCGTGCCGCCGCTTGCGACGACGTTGCCGACGATCTCGCCGTTATTGGTCAGCGTGCCGGCCATGTTGGTCAGCGAGCCGGTCCACAGGCCATCGTTCTCGATCGTTCCGCCCGTGTTGACCGCGTTTCCGTTCCAGGCTCCGGACGCAAAGTTGGTGATCGAGCCGGTGTTCGAAGCAACGTTGGCGTTATAGACTCCGTAGTTCATCACCGTGCCGGCGTTGTTGAGATCGTCCGTCACGGTTCCCAGATTGACGATCGCACCGGTCGAGACATTGTCGAGGCTCCCGGCGCTCAAGCCCGCCCCCGCGGCGACATTCACGCTCGCGAAATTGGTGAGGAGGCCAGACATCGCATAGGTCCCATTGTTGACGTTCAGCGCGGCGGTCGGGTTATTCGTGAACGTGGTCGTGCCGGTGAGATTGCCGGTTACGTTAAAAACGCTGTTATTGACCACGGGCGCATTGAGCATCCCCCTGGCGTAAACGGTTCCGGAGTTCGTCAGTCCGCTGCTCGTGATCGAGCCGCGCAGGCCGAGAATGGCGCCGGAGGCGACATTGACCGGGCCGCTTGGAGTCGCGAGCGAACCAATGCTTCCCGAGACGAGCAACTTTCCGCCGTCGACGTTGGTCACGCCGGTGTAGGTGTTTGCGCCCGAGAGCCGCTCCGTGCCCGCCGTCAAGGTGAGGCCGCCGGTCCCGCTGATGTCGCCGCCGAATGTGCTGCTGGCGTTGGAGAGAGTGAGCGTGTTCGCCCCGAGCGTCACGCCGCCTGTCCCTGAGAGAGTGGTGATCGTCGTCCCGCCGTTGGTCAGTCCGGAGATGTCGAACGTCCCGTTGTCGGCGACGCCGCTCGACAAGGCGATGGAGCCGGTCCCCGCGAGGGCGAGCGTGCCGGCGCTGATCGTTGTCGCCCCGGTATAGGTGTTAACGCCCGTCAGCGTTTCCGTTCCGGTCGCCGTCGGCCCAAGCGTCAACCCGCCTCCAGCCACGCTGTCGATGCCGCCCGCGTCCGCGATCACGCCGCCGAATGTCGTCAACGCGCCCGTGAGGGTCAAAGTCTGCGCGCCGAGATAGACGGTCCCTGTCTGGCCGGCGGCGATGTTGCCCAAGGACTCGATCGAGGCGCCCGCGGTCGTCTGCGAAATGTCGAATACGGCGCCGGTCGCGAGAGAAACCCCGCTCGAATTCGCGATGCTGCCCGAGCCGGACAGCGCCAGCGTCCCGGCGGTGATCGTGGTCGCGCCGGTATAGGTGTTCGCGCCGGTCAGAGTGAGGGTGTTGAGGGGCGCATTCTGGGTCAGCGCGGTGGTCGCGGTCGCGCCGTCTTGAATCACGCCGTCAAACTCCGACGACGCGCCTTGATTGGTCAGGGTCGCGGTCCCTGAAGCCCCGCTGTTGGTCACCGTGCCTGTACCGGCGAGCGAGCTCACCGTCTGAGCGTTGCCGCCAAGGTCGAGCGTGCCGTTCACCGTCGTCGCGCTCGCCGCGCTGAATACGTCGGCCCCGGCGGCGCCCGAGAGGGTCGCGCCGCTGTCGACCGTCGTCGCGCCGGTGTAGGTGTTCGAGCCCTCCATCGTCGTCGGCGTGGCGGAGGCTGTCGCCTCCAGCGAGGCCGACCCGCCGATCCCGTTAACCGTGCCGCCGGCCGACGAAATGGCTCCGGTCAACGAACCATCCTGGATCGTGCCGCCAGTCAGCGTGACGCTGTTGATCGTCTGCGCAAAGCCCCCGAGATCGAGAATCGCGCCGGAATTCACCGTCGTCGCGCTCGTCGCGCTGAACGCGTTGGCCACGCCGCCCATTAGCTCTCCCGCCTCGACCGTCGTCGTGCCGGTGTAGGCGTTGCCCGTGTTGGTGAACTCGATCGTGCCGGTGTTGCCGGCGGTGTTGTTGATGGTGACGGAGCCGGTCCCGGTGATCGCGCCGGAAATCACCGACGTTGTCGCGGGCGCGGCGCTGAAGTCCGGATCGCCGGTCACCGTAATCGCATTGCTTATCCCCACGCCGCCGGTGAAATTCAGCGAGGATGAGTCGTTCATAGCGACGGTGTTTGTTCCGAAGGCGCTGTTGTTGCCGACAATCACCGTGCTGCCGGCCGTGAGCGTCGTGCCGCCGGTATAGGTGTTGTCGCCGGAGAGAGTGAGCGTGTACGCGCCGGTCGTGATCGTCACCGGTCCCGCGCCGGCGAGCGCATTCGAAAGGACGCCGTTTGCTCCGACCAGCGTCTGGTCGATGGTGAGGGTCGCGCCGCCTCCAACGAGCACATTGCCGGTCATCGACTGGGCCGCGCCAAGCGAAAGACTATTCGTCCCGCCGTTGAAATCGATCGCGTCCGCCTGCCCGCCGCCATTAATCGCGCCAAGATTTTCGACGGTCATGTTCGAACCCGAGACGCCCGCGCCGCCCAGGCCGTCCGCCGCGCCGGATCCGCCCGTGCCGCCGGCGCCGCCGCTGATCGAATCGCCAAGCTGGTTGGTGATTGTCGATTGCGTCGCGCCATTGCCTGATATGAACACGCCAATGCCGCCGGCGCCGCCGACCCCTCCGAGGACGCCCGTTCCTCCGGCGCCGCCGGCGCCGCCGGTCACGGTTGAACTGGTGCTTAGCGCGCTGTTGTAGAAACTGGCCGAAGTCTGGATGCCGTCGCCGCCAGCGCCGCCGGCGCCGCCATTGCCAGTCGCGCCGCCGGCGCCGCCGCCCGCGCCGCCAACGCCGCCGGTCACGGTCAGCGTTCCCGAATTGTTGATATCGGCCGCGGTGACGTCGCCGAAGCCGCCGCCGCCGCCCCCGCCGCC
>PLUH01000253.1 GCA_003164825.1 Hyphomicrobiales bacterium | reverse complement strand
CGCCTGACCGGCGGCGCCTTTAGCGCCTTCGACGCCGGCGCGTCGGCGCGCCTGGCGGCGCTGTTGCGGGCGGCGGCGGCCTATGCCGCGGGCGGCCAGACGGCGCTCGCGCGCGAGGCGGCCGCCGACCCGGCGGCGCGGCTCCTGTTGTCGCAGATGCAGGGCAAGTGAAGTTGGCGTAGTCTCAGCCACGGCGGAGTCTTGCCCCTGGGGCCGCCGGACCCTGGCGAGACTCCCGTTGGAACCGAAAGCGCTGCGGCGATGAACTTCATCATCGGCTTGATCCTGCTGTTCCTTCTCCTGTCGGCGATCAAGCAGTTCGCGCGCATGGATACCGCCGCCGCGGCGCGGCTGGTGCGCCACGGCGGGGGCGTCATCGGGATGCTCGGCGCGCTTCTCCTGCTCCTGCGCGGGCGGGTCGGGCTCGCGGCTGCGGTCGCCGGGATGGTCGCGACGTTCGCCGGCTGGCGCACGACGGGGGCGGGCTGGTCCTCGCTTCGCAACGCCGGCTTCGGGGCCCGCCCGGGACGCGCTTCGTCGGCGCGCTCGGCGATGATCGAGATGCGGCTCGACCTCGACAGCGGCGCGATGACCGGGTCGGTGCTCGCCGGGTCTTACGCGGGCAGGGCGCTCGAAACCCTGTCGCGGCCGGAGCTTCTCGGTCTTCGCCAGGAGCTCGCGCGCGACGATCCCGACGGCGTCAACCTCTTAGAGGCGTATCTCGACCGCCGGTTCGCCGGCTGGCGTGAGGCAGACCAGGGTGAGCCGCAGGGGCGGGGGAGGGGCGGCGCCGGCGGCGCGATGTCGCGCAAGGAGGCGCTCGAAGTTCTGGGTCTGGCGGAAGGCGCGAGCGCGGCCGACATCATCCGCGCCCATCGAGCCTTGATGAAAAAGTTTCATCCAGATCATGGCGGCTCGACCGCGCTTGCCGCGCGGGTCAATCAGGCCAAGGATGTTCTGATGGAGCGACAAGGCTAGACGGGCTCCGCAAGAATACGCATCAGTCGTGGGCGGTGAAGCAGGAAAATCCGTTGCGCTTGAGCGAATGGCACGCCGCTTCTGCCGAGGCTGAATCGAGGCCCGCGAAGCGCGCGCGATAGAGGGTGGCGTCGCCTTTGCGCACCTTTTCGGTGACTGGCTTGGCCGAGGCGAGGGTCGAAGGGTTTCGTTCCCGGGCGAGGGTCAAAAGGGCGTTGGCCTTGACGGGATTGTCGGCGGCGCCGACCTGGATGATCCAGCTTCCGCGCGCGCGGGAACCGTTGTTGTCCTGGTCTTGCTGGGAAGCGCGCGCCGAGCGGCGCTGGTCCTCGACTGGGCTCGGCCGTCCAAGCGGCGGCATGACCAGCGCGCTCGCCGCCGCCAGCCGGGCCTGAGTTTTCGCTGACGGCTTGGTGCTGGCGGGACTTTTGAGCAGGCCGAGATCGGCCGCAGTCGGCTGCGCTGCGCGCGGGGCGGCGGCGGGCGCCTTCAGCATCGGCGGGGCCGGAGTCTCCTCGTCTCCCGCCCCATCGTCGCCTTCTCCGGCCGCGTTCGCCGCGCTCGTCGCGGCGGAAACGCGTTGAATCCTGCCCTCGGCCACCACGGCGGGAGGCTCGCGCGCTGGCGGCGCCGCGGCCGGCTCGACGCTCGGCTCAGCCGTTGCTGCCGGTGCAGCGTCGGCGATCATGGTCGCGGTGCGAGTGGTGGATGCCTCGGCGAGGTGGTCGGCGATCAGGCCTTCCATGATCCGGTCGCGCCCCCCGGCGCTGCGGCCGCCCATGACGACGGCGATCAGCGACCGTCCGTCGCGATGGACCGAGGTCAGGAGATTGAAGCCCGACGCCCTGGTGTAGCCGGTCTTGATTCCGTCGACGCCGTCGACGCGGCCGAGCAGATGGTTGTGATTGCCGATGATCTCGCCGTCGTAGTGGAACTCGGCGGTCGAGAAATAATGGAAGTAGCGCGGAAACCGCTCCTCAAGCGTCCGCCCGAGGATGGTGAGGTCGTGCGCCGTGGTCAACTGCTCGTCGTTAGGGAGGCCGGAGGCGTTGCGATAGAGCGTGCTCGACATGCCGAGCTCGTGCGCCTTGCGCGTCATCATGTCGGCGAAATTGTCTTCCGTCTGGCCGACCGCCTCGGCGATCGCGACCGCCACGTCATTCGCCGAACGGGTCACGACGGCCTTGATCGCGTCCTCGACGCTGATCGTATCGCCCGGCTGAAGGCCGAGCTTCGAGGGCTCTTGCGCAGCGGCGTGCGCGGAGATCGGAATCTCGGTCTGAAGCGTCATCGCGCCGCGATCGAGCTTCTCGAACAACAGGTAGAGCGTCATCACCTTGGTGATCGAGGCCGGATGGCGCAATCCGTTCTCGTCCGCCGCATAGAGCGTCTTGCCGCTATTGGCGTCGACGACGAGCGCCGAAAACGCGGGCGAACCGGAAACCGCGGCGACCGTCTGGCGGACGGAATGGACGCGCCCGCGATGCGCGTAGCGTGCGTAATGCGTGGCATGATCCGCGGCACGCGGGTACGCATGGGCGACGCGCGGGTAATAGCGAGCGTGGCGATAGTGGTGGGCGGCTGCGGGCCCGCCGGCGGCGAGAAGGGCAGAACCGGAGATCAAGGCCGCCGTCGCCAGACGGGCAAGCCAGCCGATTCGAGAGCAACTGCTACGCAACGCCATGAACGCGCCCTATTCGACTTCACTCAACGGCTGAGGCCGAGCCGTCCACCGTTGCGCAACTCACACGGCCGTGAACGATATGTCGGCGCGGTTACGCGGCGGTTAACAAGACGCGGCGTAAGCGACGTCATCGTCGGCAAGCTGTTGGAATCGCCGCCCATCGCTTGAGGGCGACGACTTGATCCGGTGAAGTGTCAGTTAAATTTTGCGGCATAATTGATTATAATCAATCAGATTTTATCAGATTGATCGGGGCCGCTCCCGGGTGCGAAACCCTTGGCGGCGAAAAAATGCTGCAATGCAATAAAATGGTCTTGACTTTCATTGTGCACTGCACATATTGGCCCTATCGCGAGTTCGCCTCCCACATCCACCGCGGAGGAGCGAAACCGACGCCAACGATAGAGGAGCAGCCATGACCGCCACCACACCGACGTTCGACGAGTTCCAGAAGTTCTCCAAAGAGCAGCTGGAAGCCTTCACCGCCGCCTCGACCACCCTGTCGAAGGGCCTGCAGGATATCGCCACCGAGTCGACCGACTATTCGAAGAAGGCGTTCGCCGCCAGCACTGCGATGTTCGAGAAGCTTCTCGGCGCGCGCAGCGTTGAATCGGCGGTCCAGATTCAGACCGAATTCGCCAAGCAGGCTTACGAGGGCTTTGTCGCTCAGGCGACCAAGGTTTCGGAGCTCTACACCCGAGTCGCCTCCGACGCGCTGAAGCCGGTCACCACGGCCTACGCGAGCGTCCAGAAGTAATCGGGCGATCGTGTCGCCGCCGGGCGCGGCGAAAATAAATCGCTTCGAGCCGACGCCGGCGCCTTTCAAGCGCCGGCTTTTTTTATTTTCATCCTTTGCGAACGATTCCCGTCATCGCCGCGTTTTCCCGCAAAGCCCGCGAGTCAGCGCGAGACGGAAGCTCAAAAGCGCGCGTATTCAGCTTCTTGCCATTCGACGCGTCGAGGGTCTTGCGCGTGACGGACAAATTGGCAATGCTGCCTTTCGGCGACGGCATCTAGCGTCGGTGTCGCGTCGTACATAGATTGGGTTGCTTCAGTTTCGTGTGCGCGTAAGAATGTGCGTTCAGGCCCAACCGGCATCAATCGGGGTCTTTCCGTGGCTGCCGCTTCAAATCCGTTGGTTGTTCGGCTGCGAGCGGGGATGGCTCGGCTGGCGCGCTGGTTCTATCCGGCCTTCGGCGCGGCCTCGGCCCAGACTCCNNCTGATGGCCGCGCGCGAAACCAAGAGAGGGGGAGAAACGCCGGGCGCCGGCGCGGCGGTCATCACGCGCACCCGGACGCAGACCAAGCGGCCGAACATGTATCGCGTGCTGTTGCTGAACGACGACTACACGCCGATGGAATTCGTGATTTCAATTCTGCAGGCGTTCTTCAACAAGGACGCCCAGGAGGCGACGCAGATCATGCTCCAGGTGCACCACAACGGCGTCGGCGAGTGCGGCGTCTACACCTATGAGATCGCGGAGACCAAGGTGTCGCAGGTGATGGACCACGCGCGTAAGAATCAGCACCCCCTTCAATGCATCATGGAAAAGAAGTGAAAGGCGCCCGATGCCGATTTTCTCCCGCGCGCTCGAAAAGACCCTCCGTCGGGCGCTCTCTCTCGCCAATGAGCGCCGTCACGAATATGCGACGCTCGAGCATCTGCTGCTGGCGCTGATCGACGACGTCGACGCGGCGGCGGTGCTCAGGGCCTGCGGCGTCGACCTCGACGGGCTGCGCAAGACCGTCGTTCACTATCTCGATACGGAGCTCGAGAACCTCGTCGTCGACAGCCAGGAAGAGGCCAAGGCGACGAACGGCTTCCAGCGCGTCGTGCAGCGGGCGGCGTTCCACGTCCAGTCGTCGGGTCGCGAGGAGGTGACCGGCGCCAACGTGCTGGTCGCGATCTTCGCCGAGCGCGAGACGCACGCGGCATATTTCCTGCAAGAGCAGGATATGACCCGCTACGACGCGGTCAACTACATCAGTCACGGGATCGCCAAGCGTCCGGGCCACGCGGATCCCTCGCGCCTGCCGCGCGGGACCGATGAAGAGCATGAGTCCCGCGATTCCAAGGAATCGAAGGACAACTCGGATTCAAAGAAAAAGGAAGGCGCCTTGGAAGCATATTGCGTCAACCTCAATCGGAAGGCGCGAGAGGGGCGCATCGATCCGCTTATCGGCCGCGATGCCGAGGTTCAGCGCACGATCCAGGTGCTGTGCCGCCGGCAGAAGAACAATCCGCTGCTGGTCGGCGACCCCGGAGTCGGCAAGACGGCGATCGCCGAGGGCCTGGCGCGCAAGATCGTCAACTCGGACGTGCCCGAGGTGCTCGCCGAATCGACCGTGTTCGCGCTCGACATGGGCGCGCTTCTCGCCGGCACCCGCTATCGCGGCGACTTCGAGGAGCGCCTGAAGCAGGTGATGAAGGAGATCGAGCAGCACAAGGATGCGATTCTCTTCATCGACGAAATCCACACCGTCATCGGCGCCGGCGCCACCTCGGGCGGCGCCATGGACGCGTCGAACCTGCTCAAGCCGGCCTTGGCGCAGGGAACCCTTCGCTGCATCGGTTCAACCACTTACAAGGAATACCGGCAGTACTTCGAGAAGGACCGGGCGCTCGTCCGGCGGTTCCAGAAGATCGACGTCAAGGAGCCGAGCGTCGCCGACGCGATCGAGATCCTCAAGGGCCTCAAGCCCTATTTCGAGGAGTTCCACAAGCTGCGCTATACCGGCGAAGCGGTGAAGGCCGCAGTCGAGCTGTCGTCGCGCTACATCCACGACCGCAAGCTGCCCGACAAGGCGATCGACGTTATTGACGAGACGGGCGCCTCGCAGATGCTGGTGCCGGAGCCCAAGCGAAAGAAGACGATCGGGGTCAAGGAGATCGAGGCGACCGTCGCCTCGATGGCGCGCATCCCGCCGAAGTCGGTCTCGAAGGACGATACCGAGGTGCTCCAGCATCTCGAGGAGACCCTGAAGCGCGCCGTCTACGGCCAGGACGAAGCGGTCGCGGCGCTGGCGTCGGCGATCAAGCTCGCTCGCGCCGGCTTGCGCGACCCGGAGAAGCCGATCGGCTGCTACCTGTTCTCCGGCCCGACCGGCGTCGGCAAGACCGAGGCCGCGCGCCAGCTCTCGCTCAGCCTGGGACTGGAGCTGATCCGATTCGACATGTCGGAATATATGGAGCGCCATACGGTCTCGCGCCTGATCGGCGCNNGACGAGATCGAGAAGGCGCATCCCGATCTGTTCAACATCCTTCTGCAGATCATGGATCACGGCAAATTGACCGACCACTCGGGCAAAGCCATCGACTTCCGCAATGTGATCCTGATCATGACCACCAACGCGGGCGCGCGGGATCTCGCCGGCGCGGCCTTCGGCTTCCACAAGTCGAAGCGCGAGGGAGACGACCGCGAAGCGATCGACCGGCTGTTTGCGCCCGAGTTCCGCAACCGGCTCGACGCGATCGTGCCGTTCTCGCGCCTGCCGGAGTCGGTCATCGCCCGGGTCGTCGACAAGTTCATCCTCCAACTCGAGGCTCAGCTCAGCGACCGCAACGTCACGATCGAGCTGACCGACGAAGCGCGCGAATGGTTGGTNNGACGAAGTGCTGTTCGGACGATTGAAGAGCGGCGGCGTGGTCAAGGTCGTGGTCACGGCCGACGAGACGGGTACAAAGAAGCTCAGCTTCGTCTATCCGGAAGGTCCGGCCCAACCACGGCTCGAGCGCGACCTCATCGTCGCCGCCGGCGACGAAGCGGTCTCGAAGCTCAAGCGCGGCAAGACGAGCGCGGTGATCTCCGCCGATCTGACGCCGACCGCCGACTTCGCCCGCAATCCGAACTGGAGCGTCGACAAGAACGACCTGATCGAGCGGCTCAAAAACGCGCTCGGCGACAAGGCGTTGGTGCTCGACGCCCAGCGCCTCTCCGCCTCGCTGCTCGGCGACCCAATCGCCTCCAACATGTTCATGCTCGGCGCAGCCTGGCAGAAGGGCCTCGTGCCGATCCGGCGGGAAGCGATCGAACGCGCGATCGAGCTCAACGGCGTCGCCATCGATGCCAACAAACAGGCGTTCGATTGGGGCCGGCGCGCGGCGCATGATCCGGTGAGCGTCGAAACGCTGGTCGGCTTCGACGAGCCGGCGGACGAACCGCCGCCGCTCGACGCGCTCATCGCCCGTCGCGTCGCCCACCTCACCGACCATAGCAATGCGGCTTACGCCGCGCGCTATTCGGCGCTGGTCGAACGGGTGCGCGCGGCCGAATCAAAAGCAGGACTCGGCGAAGCGCTGACCGCGGCGACCGCGCGCGCCTATCACAAGCTGCTCGCGGTCAAGGACGAGTGGGAGGTCGCGCGCCTGTTCGCGGCGCCGGAATTCGCCCAGGCTCTGGCGCGCGAGTTCGAAGGCGACTATCGGCTGCATTTCCATATCGGCGCCTGGCCGTTCGCGCGGCCCGATCCGGCGAGCGGGCGGATGAAAAAGGGCGAAGCCGGACCCTGGGCGATGACCGCGTTCCGGGTCATGGCGCGGCTCAAATTCCTTCGCGGAACGTGGCTCGATCCGTTCCGTTTGAGCGACGAGCGCAAGCTCGAAAAGCGCCTCCTTGCCGAATTCGAAGCCGACGTCGCTGATCTCGTGCCGCGGCTTACGCCGGCGTCCCACGCGGCCGCCGTGCGCGTCGTCGGGGCATACGAGACGATCCGCGGCTACGGACACGTCAAAGAGGCGAACGCAGCAGAGGCGGCGAAGACGCGGGCGGGGGCGCTCGCCGAACTCACGAGCGGCGCGCGAGCGACTGTGGAGAGAGCGGCTTAGCCGCTGGGCGGATAGGAGCGGGGGGCGCCAGCAATGGAGACCGACGTCTCTTCTTAAGCGGCCACCGCGCGACCTCGTAGGTCCTCCCCCGCGAGACAGCCAAAGCCGCCGCCGTATCTGCGCTCGGAGGCAGGTCGCGCCACAGCGGAGATTGCGGTGAAATCGAGAAACCATGCGCTTCTTGCATCGCTTCAGCGCGAGATCGGCGCCACAATTCCCCGCGCGCGCAACAGGGACGTTTTTGCGCCGGAACAGGGATAATAATTGGCCGAACAGAGACAATAATTGTTCGGAACAGGAGCGTTCGCAATGCTGCCTCAATCCAGGCGCCGGCGACGACGTCGATGTTCGAGTTGCATGGCTCTATCGCGACACCGTGTTCACCCGGACAAGGGCGCTTCTTCGCAGAAGACATGGTCATTTTGAGTTTCTCATGCCAAGGTAGCGCGCAACCAAAGAGGATGCGCCCATGCCGCGCGTTAAACCCGCGCCGAAGGATGGCCTCACCAAGTTCCAGCGTTACCGCCGCACCCAGGCCGATAAGGGCATGAAGCTGTTGCGGGTATGGGTCCCTGACCCGACGCGGCCGGAATTCGCCAAGGAGGCCGCGCGGCAGGGCCGGCTGCTGCGTGGCCGGCCGGAGGAAGCGGAAGCTCTGGCCTTCATCGAAGCGGCTTTCTCCTGGGGTGACGAGTGAGGCGAGGCGATCTCGTCACCGTCTCCGCGCCGCGCGACTACGGCAAACCGCGACCAGCCGTTGTCATCCAATCGGACTGGCTGACTGCGACAGATAGCGTGCTCGTAGCGCTTCTCACGAGCGCGCGCGTCGAGGCGCCGCTGTACCGTCTCACGATCGAGCCGAGCCAGCTGAACGGCCTCAAGGCCCCATCGCAGGTTATGATTGACAAGATCGTCGCAATCCCACGAAAGAAGTGCGGGAGCGTCATAGGCCACCTCAACGAGCGGATCGCGCTCAACCACATGCTCGCTGTCATCGTCGGCATCGCCGATTGATGATTCTTGCCGTCGTCGCTAGTCTTTTGCCCGCGATGGGCTTCGGCGCCGTCGCGGCCGCCTGTCGCGAAGCGAGGCCAAGATGCAGGGAAAGACGATCGTCGTCACCGGCGGGTTCGGCGCGTTGGGGCGCGTCGTGGCCGAGGTCGCTGCTGCGCGCGGCGCCTCCGTCGCCATACTTGATCATGCCCCGGGTCCCCCCGACGGGATGGCCGAACGCCTCGGCCCGGATGCGCTCATGATCGGCGGTCTGGACCTCTCTTCAGCGGATGTCGCGACGAAAGCCATGGACAATGTCAAAGCGAAATTCGGCCGGCTCGATGCGCTGCTCAACATCGCCGGCGGCTTTCAATGGGAGACGGTCGAGGGCGGCAAGGACGATGCCTGGGAGCGGATGTATGCGCTGAACCTGATGACGGCGCTGAACGCCTGCCGGGCCGCGCTGCCCTATCTCATTGAAAGCGGGGCCGGCCGCATCGTCAATGTTGGGGCGCAGTCCGCCTTGCATGC
>PLUH01000375.1:2505-9066 GCA_003164825.1 Hyphomicrobiales bacterium | reverse complement strand
CGAACTGGGTCTCGAACCCGTCGGCGGTCTTGCCGAACGGTGTCGCCATGACGCCCGCATTGCAGATGACGAGATCGAACCGGCGCCCGTCGGCGACGAGCCGGTCCGCGGCGGCCCGCACGCTCGCGAGCGAGGCAAGGTCGAGCTCGATGAGAGTCAGCCCATTGGTTTTGCCGAAGGCCTTTTCGGTCGCGCCCTTCCCCTTGCCGAGATCCCGCGCCGCGCCGACGACCTCTGCGCCATGAGCCGCGAGCGAGCGGGCCGTCTCGACGCCGANNCGCTTGCCGGCGAGATTCACGCCCTCCAGCACTTCGTCGGTGGTCGATGTCGCGCCGAAAGCTTTCGTCGCCGTGATTGCTGCGGTCATCGCCATAGCGGATCTCCTCGATGATGAAATATCATGGCGCGCGCGTCGCGCGGGCGCCATTGCCAAGACGCCGCCGAGCGTCTAACGGAGGTGGTCTCCGGTTTATATACGGAGGCATACTCCGTTTAGCAAGAGGGATGAAATCGTGGCCGTCGAGTCGAGAGGGCGAGCCGGCCGCGCCTCGCTGGAACGCGCTGAGGGAAAGCAGGCGGCGGGCGCGCGCAAGCCGCGCGCCGACGGGCTGCGCAACCGCGATCGGCTGCTCGAGGCGGCGAAGGCGTCGTTCGCCGACGCCGGAGCCGACGTCAGCCTGGACGAGATCGCACGGCGGGCTGGCGTCGGGATCGGCACCCTCTACCGCCATTTTCCGAGCCGCGACGCCATGGTCGAAGCGGTCTATCGCCGGGAGGTCGAGCATTTGGCGGATGCGGCAAATCATCTCACCGGGACGTTGCCGCCGGGCGAGGCGCTGCATGCCTGGATGCGGCTGTTCGTCGACTATATTGCGACCAAAAGAGTCATCGCGCCGGCCCTCAAGGCGATGGTGGGCGGCGCGTCGGAGCTCTATGCCTCCTCTGGCGCGCGGATTACCGAAGCGATGGCGAGGATGGTGGAGCACGCCAGAACCGCTGGCGACATTCGCGCCGACGCCGATCCCGCCGACCTCCTGCGCGCGCTTGCCGGCTTCACCCATTTCAATACCGGCGCCGACTGGGAGGCGAGCGCCCGGCGCCTGATCGATATCCTCATGGACGGACTGCGCGCGCAACGTCAGACCCGATGAGCGTTTGCGCCGATGCGCCGATTCATCTCCGCGCTTGACTTACCGCCCCTGCCCTCGCAAACACGCCAGCGCCTCGGGTCCCGGAGTCCCGTGCAATGACCGTTGCGCCGACCAAGCCTCCCCTTCGCGTGGTCCTGTGCGCGCCGCGCGGCTTTTGCGCCGGCGTGGTGCGGGCGATCGACGTCGTCGAGCGGGCGCTCGAGATCTACGGCGCTCCGGTCTATGTGCGCCACGAGATCGTGCACAACAGAACCGTCGTCGACGCGCTCAAGGCCAAGGGCGTCATCTTCATCGAGGAACTCAGCGAGGCGCCGCCTGGCCCGCATCCGGTCATCTTCTCGGCCCATGGCGTCGCCAAGACGGTGCTGGAGGAGGCGAAGACGCGCAACCTCTTCACCGTCGACGCCACCTGCCCGCTGGTGACCAAGGTGCATCGCGAGGCGCAGGCGCATTTCAAGCGCGGCCGGCGCATCATTCTCATCGGCCATGCCCGGCATCCCGAGGTGATCGGCACGATAGGGCAATTGCCGCCCGGCGCGGTGACGCTGGTGAGCACGATCGAAGACGTCGAACGGCTCGCGCCGGCCGCCGGGGAGATCGCCTATGTGACCCAGACAACGCTCTCGGTCGACGACACGCGCGAGATCGTCGCCGCGCTCGAGCGGCGATTTCCGACGATCCACGCCCCGCCGGTCGGGGACATCTGCTACGCGACCACCAACCGCCAGGAGGCGGTGAAGGCGGCCGCGCGCGGGGTCGAAGCGGTCATCGTCGTGGGGGCCGCCAATTCCTCCAATTCGCTGCGCCTGCGCGAGGTCGCTGAGCGCGAAGGCTGCGCCGCGCAGCTGGTCGCCGATGTGCGCGCGATCGACTGGGGCGCGCTCGAAGGCGTGCGTTCGGTCGCCCTCAGCGCCGGAGCTTCTGCGCCGGAGGTGCTGGTTGAGCGCATCATCGAAGCGCTCGGCGAACGGTTCGCGATCGCGATCGAGACGCTGAGGACAGCCAGCGAATCCGAGGCCTTTCCGCTGCCGCGGGCGCTGCGAGAGGCAGTGTGACTCCGGAAGCCGCTCTTGCGCGACGCTCCGATCTCTGCTGATTCGGGCGCGCGGGCCGGAAGCGCATCCCGCTGGATCGTTGACAACGACCCGGTTGGAGTCGCGACTTTTTGTCCCTCAGCGAAAGGTTCACTTCAAGCATGAATTCTGCCGGTTTGACCGGGGCGGCGATTCTCGCTGGCGCGAGCGCCGCTGACGCCCCCGCTATCCTTTCTGCGCGCCCGGCGCCCGCCAGGCCGATCGGGCTGATGAGCGCCCGATGATGAGACGTCTGGTCATCGCCGCCCTCGTCGCAGCCGCGCTGGTTGTGGCGGGCGCGGCGGGCGCGGTTGCTCTCTTCCGCGCCTATCCTGTGCGGATGTCCTTGTTCGCCGCCATGACGCGCAACTATCTTCGTTCCTTGTCGGCGCCGAAAGGCGCGACGACGACCGAGCTGAACCCGGCGTACAAGGGCGCAGCCCCGCCCTCGCCTTCCTCAGCGGCGGCGAGCGGCGCCGACGAAGACTGGCCAAGCTACAACCGGACGCTCACCTCAGAGCGCTACGCGCCGGTGGCCGAAATCAACGCCAGCACAGTCGGCAAGCTGAAGGTGCTCTGCACTTACGACACCAAGCAGTACACGAGCTTCGAGTCCGGCCTGATCATGGTCGAAGGCGCGCTGATCGGGACCACCATTTCCGACATTTTCTCGATCGACCCCGCGACCTGCGCCGAGAATTGGCGCACGCATGAGGACTTCCCCCCCTCCATCCTATCGGCCATGCGAGGGGTGGCCTACCTGGATGGGATGCTGTTTCGCGGCACCCAGGACGGGCGGGTCCTGGCCTATGACTTCAAGACCGGCAAGCGCATCTGGCAGACGACGATCGGCGACGTGAGAAGGAGCGAGTTCGTCCCGGGCGCGCCGATCGCCTGGAACGGACTCGTCTTCATCGGCAACGCCGGCGGCGACGCCAAAGGCGGAAAAGGGCACATGTTCGCGCTCGACGCCAAGACCGGCAAGATCGTCTGGGAATTCTTCCTCGTGCCGAAGACCGAGGGCGATATGGTCCGCGGACCGCAGGGCGCTTCGCCGCTCGATACCTCGACCTGGATCAACGCCCCGGGAATCCCGATCAGCGGCGGCGCCAGCTGGACGTCCACTACGCTCGACCCGGCCACCGGCGAATTGTACGTGCCGGTCGGCAATCCCGGGCCGGCTTACGTGATCGGCGTGCGCGAGGGCGATAATCTCTTTACCGGCTCGATTGTCGTGCTCGACGCCAAGACCGGGGCTTACAAACGCCATTTCAAGCTTGTGCATAGGGATTGGCACGACTGGGACGTCGCCAGCGCGCCGAGCGTGATAGAGACAGCGGGCGGCAAAAAGCTGCTCGCGACAGCGCCCAAGGACGGATATCTCTACGGCGTCGACCTTGCCGAAAACACCGTCATCTATCGGGCGCCCGTGACCAAAATGGAGAATGCCGACGTCCCGTTCTCGGTCGACGCCTCGGTGCGTTTTTGTCCGGGCGCGACCGGCGGTTCGGAGTGGAACGGGCCGGCCTACGATCCGCAGACCAACCTTATCCTCACCGGCGAGACCGAATGGTGCACGACCGTGAAACTGCAGACGAACCAGCAACTCCGCGATGTGCCTACCGGCGGCCTGTGGATGGGGATGGCGACGAGAAATCCGTTTCAGATCCTGGGCCAACAAGAGGGATCGTGGGGCGGCTGGGTCTACGCCGTCGACGCCGACTCGGGCGTCTGGAAGTGGAGGCTCAGGTCCAATTATCCGGTCGTCGGCGGCGTGACGCCGACCGCCGGAGGGCTGGTGTTTTTCGGCGACGTCGGCGGCAATTTCTATGCGGTTGACGCCGCAACCGGCGAAAAGCTGTGGGGCCGGAAGATCGGCGGCGCGATCGGCGGCGGCGTCATCGCGTATAAGGCCGGCGGCGGAGAAAAAATCGCTGTGACGACCGGCCTCACCGGCCCCACCTGGCCAACCGAATCCGTGACCGGAAAGATCGCGGTGCTCGGCCTCGACGACGCGCCCGCGAAGCAATGAGGGACCGAGTCTCGACCCGACAATAGAGGAACGCGCTCCGGCCGCCGGCGGAAAAGATGGCGCAAGACCGGCTTCGCAAAGCGATCCGCCAGGTCCTGCCAGGCTCACCGCCTGGCGATGGCCGCAGGATGACGGAGGGACCAGATTTTCGCGGCCGAAGCGAGCGCGACGATCAGTCCCAGCACGACGCAGACCGCCAGCCCGCGGTGCAAGACGTAGAAGCCAAGCGCCCATGGCGAGGCCGCCGTCGCGAGGCCGGCGACCAGGAGCGCCCACGCCTCCCACTCGGCGAACTGCACGAGCGCCGCGACGGCTATGGCTGCGATCACGACTCCGCCAACCCATACGGTTATCGCCGCCCTGACATCAAAAACGAAAACGAGGGGCCACGGCGAGATGAAGAGCAGCACGCCACAGGCCAGGCTTATCCAGTCCTGGATCTTCTTTTCGCCCCCGCGCAATGAAGTTTCATTTGGCATCTCAAATCCCTGATGACACTCGGCGATCACACCGCCTTTGATTTCTATTGTAATTCTCGTTTTTCGGATTTGGTGGCGAACCCGTCGGCTCCCCCGACGCGGGACGCCAAATGAAGATAAGGCCACGACCAGCGGGATCGCGATTTTGGGCTATGATCCGGTCGGATGCGCGATCGCGCGGCGGCCGCGGCAGGAAAGCCGTCGGGAGCATAGTGTCCGACGCTCCTCAAGTCTACGGCCCCAAGCGCGCGCATCCGACGAGCGCCGGCGCGCTTCCGCGCCCGGCCGATGGCAGGCCGCCGGCGACAGTCTCTCAACTCAAAAGTTTGGACATAGAAAAACTGGATTGGGTTGCCGCCGGATTGTTGCCGAGTTACAAGAATAAATGCGGGTCTATCGGTGTTGAGCGCTGATTTACTGTTCGGGAGAGGGTCATGAAACGCCTGACGACTGTGGTAATAGCTTTGGCTTGCGGCATCGGCGCTGTTTGGGCCGACACCGATCCGATCGCCCAGCGGCGCGCGCTGATGAAGAGCGACGGCATGGCGGCGAAAAAGATGTTCGACATGTCGAAGGGGGCCACTCCGTTCGATCTGGCGACGGTGCAGGACTCGTTGAAGACGCTCTACGACGGCGCATCGAAATCGGCGGCGCTGTTTCCGGACGACAGCAAGACCGGCGGCGGCACCGCGGCGCTGCCGGCTATTTGGCAAAACAAGGCGGACTTCGACGCCCGTTTCGTCAAATTCGCCAAGGATGTCGCCGCCGCCCAGGCGGGGATTGTCGATGAGGCGAGCTTCAAGAAGCTCGCGCCGGCTGTCTTCCAGAATTGCGGCGGCTGTCACGAGCTCTACAAGGCCAAGAGCGGCTGAGACTCGAGCTCGCGCGGGGATGAAGCGGGTCGTCCTCGTCCTCGCGCTGCTGGTTGTCGCCGGCGCCGCGCTGGCGTGGGTCCTGTCGGCGCCGAAACCTCGTTACACCGAGGCTGAGTGGCAGGCGCTCGGCCTCTCCGGCGACGCCGCCGCCGGGCGGCTCGTGTTCTTTGCCGGCGGATGCGAATCCTGCCACAAGTCGCCAGGCCAGGATGACCCGTTGCGGCTCGGCGGCGGGCTTGAGCTCAAGACGCCGTTCGGGTCGTTCTATCCGCCGAACATCTCGAGCGATCCGGCCGACGGCATCGGGAGCTGGCGTCCGGTCGATATCGCCAACGCCGTGCTTTCGGGCGTTTCCCCGGGCGGCTCGCACCTCTACCCCGCCTTCCCTTATTCGTCCTACCAGCGGATGACGCCGCAGGACGTTGTTGATCTCATCGCGTTCCTGCGCACCCTGCCGGCGGTTCCAGGCCGGGCGCCGGCGAACGACCTCGCGTTTCCCTTTTCCATTCGCCGCGCCGTGGGCTTGTGGAAGCTCTTCTATTTCGACAACGCCGGCCTTCGTCCCGATCCCGGCCAAAGCGCGCAATGGAACCGCGGCCGCTATCTCGTCGAAGGCCCCGGCCATTGCGGAGAATGTCACACCCCGCGAGGGCTCCTCGGCGAAATGGACGAGACGCGGGCGCTCGCCGGGGCGCCCTTGCCGGACGGCCATGGGAAGTCGCCGAGCCTGAGAAGCGGCGGCTTCCTCGACTGGACCACTGCTGACATCGTCGAAGCGCTGACCAGCGGGTTCACGCCCGTTGGCGACGTCCTCGGCGCCGGCATGACGGCGGTGGTCCGCAATCTGGCCGAGCTGCCCGAGTCCGATCGCCAGGCGATCGCCGTTTACCTCAAGAGTCTCCCGCCTCTCGGGCCGCCCGCGCCGGCGAAGCCGTAGCCGCCGCGAGGCCA
>PLUH01000375.1:0-2494 GCA_003164825.1 Hyphomicrobiales bacterium | reverse complement strand
CTCTTTTTGGTTTTCAGAGAGGCCTGAGGGAGGAGGGTAAATTCTCATCTTTTCAACGGCTTGGCTCATTGCTTCGAAGCGCCGGCTATTTTTTCCTTTTCCAGAAATATTGCTCGTGCTAAAGTGCATTTTTGGAGAATTTGGAACATGCGCGAGATCGCCGGCGACGAAAAAACTTCGTCTCTGCTGTTTTGAATTTTTTTCGCTGGCTTTGTAATGTTCAACATCGACGATTTGTTGATCATTGGGCGCCTCGGGCGGCGTCACGCCGAAGTCCAGACGAGGATCCCGGCGGCGATGACGATCAGGCTCATGCCCAATCCCTCGCGCAGGCTCGGCGGCTCGCGGAACATCTTGAGCGACACGACCTGGGCCATCGGCACCTCGATCAGCGCGAGCGTCCGTACCGGCGCCGCCTCGGTCAGCGCGAAGGCGATGAACCAGAGTTGCGAGGCGAGCGCGCCCATGAAGCCGGCCAATAGCGACGAGCGCCAGGCGTTGACGATCGCCCGCGCCCCGGCGCGGTCGAAGAGGGCAAGATAGGCCCCGAGCGCCGCCGACTGGATCGCGAGACCTGTGACCACGATGACCGAAGCGGAGAGCACCTTCGACGGACTGGCGACGCCGATCACCGCCGAGCGGAAGCCGATCGCAGCGAAGGCGAAGAAGGTGGCGGAGAACAGCCCGAGCGCCGCCGACCGCCAGTCGGCGGCCAGTTCCCTGCGGCTTCTGACCGCCATCAGGGCGACGCCGATCGTCGCCAGCGCGATCGCCGCGATCAGCGCGACGGTGGGCGGATCGTTGAGCGCGATGAGGCCGAAGAGCGCGATCTGCGCCGCCTCGGTCTTGGTATAGGCGACCGCGACGACGAAGCTCTTGGTGCGCATCGCCGCGAGCATCATCGCGGTCGCGATCACCTGCGAGATCGCGCCGAACGCCGTCCAGCCGAGATTGAGCGCTGTGAGCCTCGGCAAGCCAAGGCCGGTCACGGCCAACAGCCCCGCGAGGAACGTCGCCGCGAACGGCAGGCCGAACAGGAATCGCACCTGCGCCGCGCCCACCGCTCCAAGCGCGCCGATCAGGTCGCGCTGCATCGCGTTGCGCAGCGTCTGGGCGCTCGACGCGAGCAGCGTGACGGGAACCCAAACCGCTCCGAACGCCACGCGCGCGCTCTCCCCTGCCCTGGCGGACCCGCTCAGCCGGCGCTCGGACCCGCCGGCTCGACGGCGCCCGCGGACAGCGTCGCCAGCGCCCGTTCATAAGTCTCGACATACTTCCGCGCTTCGTTCTCCCACACGAAAGTCTCCGCCGAAAGCTTCGCCCCCGCCGCCGCGGAGCGCTGGCGCAAGCCGTCGTCCTGCATCAGGCTGAGGCAGGCGGCGGCGAGCCCGGCCGGATCGAGCGTCGGCGCGTACACCCCCGCCTCGCCCAGAAGCCGCTTGGTCTCCCGAAGCGGATAGCAAGCGGTCGGAATCCCCAAGGCGCAATATTCGAACACCTTGTTCATGCTCATCACGTCGTTGGCCTCATTGAACGGATCGGGAATGACGCCGATGTCGAAGGCGCTGATATGTGCGAGCAGCCGCTCGCCGCTCAGATAGCCGGTGAAGCGGATGAAGTCTTCGACGCCGAGCAAACTCGCGAGCTCGCGCACCGATTCGAGGGCGGGGCCGGAGCCGACGACAACGGCGGAAAAATCGCGAAATCCCTTGACCTTGACCAGATCGGCGACCGCGCGCACGAAATGATCGACGCCATCCTGCTCGTTGATGATGCCGAGATAGCCGAGCACGAACTTGCGCCCGGCGCGCAGTCCGGGCTCGGGCTCGACGCGATGGATGCGCTTGCGGTCCGGCACCCCATAGACGACTTCGATCAGCGACGGCGCCTTGCCGCCGCGGCTGACGGCCAAATCCTTGAACGTCGCGTTGGCGGTGATGACGAAATCCGCCATGGCGTAGCTCATGCGCTCGAAAAACATGAGCGCCCGATAGAGAAAGCCTTTGTGGCCGTATTTGACAACGAACAGTTCGGGCCCGACATCGTGCTGATCGAAGATGAACTTCTTGCCCATGAGCTTGAACGGCGCGGCGGCCAAAAAGATGAGGTCGGGCGGATTGCAGGCCTGGATGATCGAAAAGCCGCGCTCCCGGTGAACCTTGATCAAGAGCCGGAATTCGTGAAGGAGGGCCGCCGAGTATTCGCGGAAGTAAGCGAGCGCCCCGCGCCCCTCGAGCGGCAGCGGATGGCGGTAGATCGCAATGTCGTCGATGACCTCGAATCGCTTCGGATAGGCCGCGTTGGCCGGGCAGATCACCGAGACCAGCCACCCGGCGCGGGCAAGGGCCTGCGCCTCCTGCCAGACCCGCCGATCGAACGGGACCGGCAGATTTTCGACGACGATGACACAGGACCGGGATTGACGCGGCGGCGGCATGAGCGACTTTCGATTGCGGAATTTGCAGGTTTGGTCAAGGACAGCGCGCTTGCTCAC
>PLUH01000111.1 GCA_003164825.1 Hyphomicrobiales bacterium | reverse complement strand
CTCATCCAGGGCTCGCTCGCGATCGTCGTCTGCTATGCATTGTTCTACATTTCTACAGTGTATATGATCGGCTATGGCGTGAGATCGCTTGGGCTGTCGCGGGTGAGCCTGCTCGAGATGCTATGCGTGGCGGTCGTCTTCATGGCCGTGGCGACGCCGATCTCGGCGGCGCTCGCCGACCGCGTCGGCCGGCGTCCGGTGTTGCTGGTCTCCGCCGTCATCGCCGCCGCGGTCGGGCTGATGATGCCGGCGCTCTTGGCGCAAGGGCCGGGCGGCGTGCTTGCCTTCCTCTCGCTCGCGCTCGGCGTGATGGGCCTGACCTTCGCGCCGCTTGGCGCGCTCTTGCCGGAACTGTTCCCGACCGAGGTCCGATATACCGGCGCGGCGAGCGCCTACAATCTCGGCGGCATTCTCGGCGCGTCGCTGGCGCCGTCGCTGGCCCAGCTTCTCGAGGCGGCGGGCGGCATCGCCTGGGTCGGCTATTACATCGCCGTCGCCGCCGCGATCAGCTTCCTCGCGATCTTAAGCATGCGCGAGACCCGTGACGACCGCGCGGCCGGCTGACGCTTGATCGGCGCGGTCATGCTTGTCTTCGCGGAAGCGATTTGTTAGACGACCGCCTTCGCTTCGGGCTCGCCCGCACGAAAGCGAAAAGTGCGGTCATGGCGGAACTGGTAGACGCGCTAGCTTGAGGTGCTAGTTCTTTAACCGGAGTGGAGGTTCGAGTCCTCTTGACCGCACCAATTCCATTCGAGCGTGGCGCGTCGCTATTGCTCAATGCCGCAGGATTCGCGGGCCCGATGAGAGCGGATCGGCTCCCCGGAGGGGCCACGACACTGTCTGCATTTCTTCCGCGCCGAGCGTGGTCAGGCGGATCCAGTCGAGCGAGCGCGTGAGCCAGCCCTCGCTTGCCGCATGCTGCAGAGCGGCCTCGAAATCGGCCGGCCTTCCCATGTTCTGAACCAGGAATGCGGCCTTCACGTCGCTGACCGCCAGGCTCCCTCGCGGCCTCACGTTCTTCAAGCCGAAGATCGCCAGCACGCTGCGCGCATAGTCCTCGTCGGCCGGCAGAGACGCCATCGTTGCACCCTCCCGCCCGCGCCCGATGATTCGGACGCTTGCCAGGCCTCGACGTTTCCTCGGGGCGGCCGGAGCTGAGCTTTCGCTGTCTCCCTTACGCCGCGCGCTGCTTCGCCGGATCGCTCGGATGATCTTCGTCGAGCGGTCCGTCGAGTTCGAGACCATCGGGCAGCATAATGACGGATTGAGGGCGGCGTTGGCATTCAACCATCATAAACCGGATTGCCTCGGTCCGGTTCGTGAGCAAGCCGCCGCACAGGCTTCGGGCGTCCTTAACGACCCAATGCCCGCTTCGATCCCGCCCGATGAACAAGCAGGACAAGCAGGCGGGGCCCGCGGCTCTTATATCTTGTATCTTGCTGGATCATGAGTTTGCCTCGTTCACCGACGAGGGACCCGACGCTTTCTTCGGGCGGGCCCATCGCGTGAAGTCTTTGTTCGGCTGCTGTTAGTGGGGCGGCAGCCGAACGAGCAGTTCCGCCGCCAGTCCGAAAGCGAGCGCGATCATCAGCAACAGCCCCAGACGGGTGAGGATTTGCATCGGCTCCGGCGGGTCGATTTCGCAGGGATCGTATCGATCGAGACCTCGTTCTGGCGGATCTTCATATCCGTCCGATGTCATCGGATCCCACGAAAGATTTGACATGATCGGGCTCTCCGCTCCTCACTTTGACGAGGGGAATGTGCGCTTGGCCGCGTAAGCGTTCGAGACGGAAGATGGGCCGCCGGCATAAGAGGCGCATAAAGTCCGGCCGCGCCGCGAAGGCCTCCGTTTCGCTATTCCGACGGCGCCGGCTTGACCTCGATCGGCCCGTCGCCGGCCTTGGCGGCGGATTTCTCGAACCGCGGCCTCAAGGCGTTCGTCACCCGGCCCGTCTCCGAGAACCAGCCCTTCGGCGCCGGCGCGGTCGGGCCGGTGCCGGGACCCGGGACCATGTGAACGATCCTGTAGCCCTTCGCCTTCAGTTCTCTGAGAAGCATCGGAATCATGTCGGCGGTCCATTGGCGGTTGTCGTGCAGCAGCAGCATGCCCTTGCCGAGCCGGTCGAGCCGGCTCATGACCAGTTTCAGCTCCTCCTCAGGCGTCATCCTGATCCAGTCGGACGCCCAGAGGTCGACGCCGAAAGTGCCGACGTTGTTGGCCGCGAGCCACTGGCGCAGGCTCTCGGTGTCGGCGAAGCCGGGAAAGCGGAAGAACGGCGCGTGCAGCTTGAGGTCCTTCAGATCCTTCGGCTCGCCGGCGCCGAACTCCTGGGCGTAGGCCGCCTTCTCGACTGCAATCATGCCCTTGAGCAGGTCGTCGCGCGCCGCGGCGTCGGACATGTAGCGCAGCGTCGGCTGGGGATGGGAATAGGTGTGATGGGCGACGGTATGGCCATCCAGCACTTCGCGCCGCGCGATTTCAGGCAGGGCCTCGGCGTCGCGGCCGATGTCGAAGAATGTAGCGAGAACGCACTCATCGGCGAGCGCGTTCAAGATCTCCGGCGTCGTCTTGGCGGCCGGGCCGTCGTCGAAGGTCAGAATCAGTTCATGGTCGGCGAGGGGAATCGTTTGCGGATAGGTCTTCAAGCCCACCTCGAGGCCGCCGTGCGTGCCGACCTCGACGAAGCGCGAGGTTCCGAGCTTGTCAGGTCCGCAAGCCTGCGCCTCCGCAGCGCTCACTCCGGCGGCCGCCGCCATCAGCGCAACCGCAATCCGCATTGACAGGTTCAGTCGGCAAGACATAGAGGGGTTCCAGTGGGTTGCGCGTCCGCCCGGGTCGGGAGACGGCGCGCGCGGGGCGTGTTAACGAAGCGTTACGGGGATCGCTCTAGGTTTTGCGCCAACCGCTACACTCGATCGTCCGGCGAGACTACGGCTCACGGAGCGATTTTGACAGGCTGACGATGCCGAACGGCAAGATTCTCATTTCCCGCGTGCTGAGCGCTGTCGCGCTCGCGCTCGCCGCCGCGCTCCCGGGTTGCGGCAGCGGCGTCGGCCCCCTCGATGCGCTCAGTTCGGATTTGCCGAGGCCGACCGACTACCCGATTCACGGCATCGACGTCTCCAAGTTCCAGGGCGACATCGACTGGAACGCGGTCGCCAACAGTGGCGTCAAGTTCGCCTGGATCAAGGCGACCGAAGGGGGCGATAACGCCGACGCGCGCTTTCAGGCCAATTGGACCGGCGCGAAGGCGGCCGGAGTGCCGCACGGCGCCTATCATTTCGTCTATTGGTGCCGGCCGCCGCTGGAGGAGATGGCGAATTTCGAGCAGAACGCCCCGGTCGAGAACGATGCGCTGCCGCCGGTCCTCGATGTCGAGGCGACCCCGACATCGAAGACCTGCCATCGGCATCTTACCCAGGAAAGCGCCATTGCCGAAATGAAGGTGATGCTGGACGAGATGGAGCGCCACTATGGCAAGCGGCCAGTTATCTACACCACGGTCGACTTCTACCAGGCGATCCTTGCGGACGGCGCCTTCATGGATTACCCGATCTGGGTTCGATCGACGAAGTATCAACCATCCGTCAAATACGGGCCGCGGCCCTGGCATTTTTGGCAATACCAATCCGACGGCTCGATCGCCGGCATCCAGGTTCATGTCGATCGCGACGCCTTTTTTGGCACCGAGAAGCAGTGGGAAGCTTTTCTGCGCGACGAGGAATCGGTCGTGAGAACAGGCGACGCGAGAGGCCCGAACGCGCCGCAACCCGCGGCGCCGGACGCAGCGCCGGCGCAGCCCCCGGCGCCGGAAGCTGTCGCCGCGCGGCCCGCCGATCAGCAATCCGCGCCGCAACCGCCGCTCGAGCAGCAGGCCGGCGCACAGCAGCAGGACGACCAGCAGCAATAGGACGGCGCGCGCGCCACGGTACACGTCTGACTCGCACGCCCTTGTCCTGCCCGGCTGAATGGCGCAACAGTCTCCGCATAGCCCTCGACGGGAGGCGCGAATGACCAAGGAAGGCGCGGCCGATCTGAAGGCGGACGCCCTGCAGTTTCACAGCGCCCCCCCGCCGGGCAAGCTGCAGGTCGTCGCCACCAAGCCGCTCGCCAATCAGCGCGACCTCGCGCTCGCCTATTCGCCCGGCGTCGCCTTTCCCTGCGAGGCGATCGCTGCCGACCCCGATACCGCGGCGATCTACACCGCGCGGCAGAATCTGGTCGCCGTCCTCAGCAACGGCACCGCGGTTCTCGGTCTCGGCGCGATTGGTCCGCTCGCCGCCAAACCGGTGATGGAAGGCAAGGCGGTCCTGTTCAAGAAATTCGCCGGCATCGACGTGTTCGACATCGAAGTTGCGGAAACGAATGTCGACAAGCTCGTCGACATCATCGTCGCGCTCGAGCCGACGTTCGGCGGCATCAACCTCGAAGACATCAAGGGCCCCGAGTGTTTCGAGGTCGAGGAGAAGGCGAAGGCCCGGATGGGCATTCCCGTCTTTCACGACGATCAGCACGGCACGGCGATCATTGTTTCCGCGGCGATCGTCAACGCGCTCGAACTCACCGGCAAGACGATCGGCGAGGTCAAGATTGTCTGCTCCGGCGCGGGCGCGGCGGCGCTCGCCTCGCTCAATCTCCTCGTCTCGCTCGGCGCCAGGCGCGAGAACATCACCGTCTGCGACATCGAGGGCGTCGTCTACAAGGGCCGCGAGAAACTGATGGACCGCTGGAAGGCGGTCTATGCGCGCGAGACGAGCGCCCGCACGCTCGCCGACGCCATTCCCGGCACGGATATCTTCCTTGGCCTGTCGGCCGGAGGCGTCCTCAAGCCCGAGATGCTCAAGCTCATGGCGAGCAACCCGCTGGTGATGGCGCTCGCCAATCCGACGCCGGAGATCATGCCGGAATTGGCGCTTGAAGCGCGGCCCGACGTCATGATCTGCACCGGCCGCTCCGACTATCCCAACCAGGTCAACAACGTCCTGTGCTTCCCCTACATCTTCCGCGGCGCCCTCGACGCCGGCGCGAGCGAAATCAACGAGGCGATGAAGAAGGCCGCGGTCGCGGCGATCGCGGCGCTGGCCCGCGAGACGCCGTCAGAAGTCGCGGCCCTTGCCTACGGCGGGGAATCGTCGCTGTTCGGCAAGACCTCGCTGATCCCGAGCCCGTTCGATCCGCGCCTCATGCTGCGTATCGCGCCGGCCGTCGCGCGCGCGGCGATGGAGAGCGGCGTCGCTCGCCGGCCGATCGCCGATTTCGACGCCTACGCCGATCAGCTCAACCGGTTCGTCTTCCGCTCCGGCTTCATCATGAAGCCGCTGTTCGC
Organism: Hyphomicrobiales bacterium; assembly: GCA_003164825.1. Taxonomy (GTDB): domain Bacteria; phylum Pseudomonadota; class Alphaproteobacteria; order Rhizobiales; family Beijerinckiaceae; genus Roseiarcus. The sequence goes on along the minus strand of PLUH01000111.1, from coordinate 5,695 downwards.
CAAGGCGCGCGCGGCGATGAAAACGGTGATCTATTCCGAGGGCGAGGACGAGCGCGTGCTGCGCGCGACGCAGGTGGTGCTGGAGGAACGCCTCGCCAAGCCGATCCTGATCGGCCGGCCGGAGGTGATCAGCGACCGCATCAAGCGCTTCGGCCTGACGATCCATCCGAACGTCGATTTCGAGATCATCGACCCGAGCGATGATCCGCGCTACCGCGACTATGTCGCGACCTACCTCAAGTTGGCGGGGCGAAAGGGCGTGACGCCGGACGTGGCGCGCATCGTCGTGCGCTCGTCGCCGAGCGTCATCGGCGCGCTGGCGCTCCATCGCGGCGAGGCCGACGCGCTGATCTGCGGGCTTGAGGGGCGGTTCACCTCTCGCCTCGACCATATTCGCGATATCATCGGCCTTGCTCCCGGAGTGAAGGATCTCTCGGCCTTGTCGCTCGTCATCGCTCAAGCGGGCGTCTATTTCCTCGCCGACACCCATGTGCGTTACGATCCGAGCGCGGAGGAGATCGCCGATACGGCGATCGCGTGTGCGCACCACGTGCGCCGCTTCGGCATCGCGCCCAAGATCGCGCTGATCTCGCATTCCGACTTCGGCTCCGCCGATACGCCCTCAGCGCTGAAAATGCGCGAGGCCCTGCGCCTTTTGCAGGAGCGCGCGCCCGATCTGGAAGTCGACGGCGAAATGCAGGCCGACACCGCGCTGTCGCTGGTCGCCCGCCAGCGCGTGATCACGAACTCGCGCCTGCAAGGCGAGGCCAACGTGCTGATCTTCCCCAATCTCGATGCCGGAAGCACCGCGCTGCAGCTGACCCGGGTCATTGCCGACGCCCTGCCGGTCGGTCCCATTCTGATCGGCCCGGCGAAGCCCGCGCATGTGCTGACGCCCTCGGTGACCGCGCGCGGCATCGTCAACATGACGGCGATCGCGGCCGTCGAAGCCGCGAGCGGATAGGCGCTTCGTTTCGCCGCAACCGTCTATTCACAAGCGGGCGAAATTTGATTTGACAGGCGCGTCCTTCGGGCGACAATCTCATCGCGTCGTCATGAACAGGCCATGCGAAGGCGACGCAACCGCCGGCCGAACTTGAAGGCGCGGCAGAAAGACGGGGTAGCCATGACTCCGCCGGACCAAAAGGAATGACCCTGGCGTGACCAGGGTCAAAGCGCCGTCCCCGCTCGACATGCCGGAGCGGAAGGGCGCTCTGTAAAATCGCTGACCAAACATGCTTGGCGGCGGACGCGAAGGCCAAGCGTTTTCTCCGCCGAGATATCATCTGCAACATCCCAGAAGTTTCGCAAGCAGCGAAACAGGGCCCCGCTACGCCCAAGGCGTCGGGGCCCATTCTGTTTTCTGGAGCGGTTTCCGACCAGATCGAAGCGAGTGCGCCGTCATTGCGAGCGAAGCGAAGCAATCCAGAGGAACGTGGAGCGCCTACGACTCTTGGATTGCTTCGTTGCTCCGCTCCTCGCAATGACGACTGGCGCCGGCCAGCCGCTCAGCTGCTCACGTATCGGCGCCAGTCATGCGCCTCCTTGAAGCCGAGCACTTCGCGGATCTTGCGGTTCGACAAGGGCGCCTCGAACTCGCCCATCTCGCGCGTGACGGGCGTCTTTGGCGCAAGCCGCTTCAGCGCCTCCTTGGTCGGGATGTTGAGCGTGATCGTATCGTTGGTCGCGTTGAACACCTGGAAGCCGAGCCCATCCTTCTCGAGGCAGAGCCGGACGATTTCGCCGAGGTCGCGCGCGTCGATATAGCTCCAGGCGTTGCGCTTGCGCACCGGCGGATTGGCGGCATAGCCCTTGAATGGCCCATATTCATGCGGCTCGATTACGTTACCGATGCGCAGCGCGTAGATGTCGGCATGATAGCGCATGGCGAAGGCGCGCGCGGTTTTCTCGTTGCAGACTTTCGAGAGGCCATACGAGTCCATCGGATCGATGTCGTAGTCCTCCTCGAGCGGAAACGAATGGAAGTCCTTGTCGCCCTCGGCGAAGCAGACGCCGTAAGTGGTCTCGCTCGAGGCGATGACGACCTTGCGCACGCCGAGCTTCATCGCCGCCTCGATCACATTGTAGGTGCTGATCACGTTGGTGGCGAAGGTGACGTTGTCCGGTTCGATCAAGACGCGCGGGATGGCGGCGAAATGGACCACTGCGTCTGGCGGGCGCGGCGGATGGCCCTGCTCGAAGCCGGCAAACGTGGGATGGGTGGTCAGCGCATTGAACGCCTGCCCACTGTCGGTGAGATCGGCGATCAGCGTCGGCACGCCCGGTAGGTCGAGCGGCTTCAGGTCGACATTGAGGACGGAGTAGCCATGAGCGACGAGATGCGGAACGGCGTGGCGGCCGGCCTTGCCGGTTCCGCCGGTGAACACAATGCGCTTGCCGGACATGAAAACCTCGAGGTGGTGGGGGTCAACCATAGGTCGACTACGTGAAAGGTGGAAGTCGGCGACCAACCTGAGCGGGCTAGGCACGGGACTTGCGCATCGGCGCGATAAACAGCAATAGGGAATCCGCTCCGGGCTAAAGGCTCAGCTGTGAGGATCATCCTCAGCCGAAAAGGGGTTGACAGCGCTTCTGGCCGTTGCGCGAGCCCGCTGATCGACGGAAGACCATACAGCCTCCCGATCCCGTCCAATAACATGCCATCGTCGACGCGCTATGGCGATCTCTCGGCGTTGTTGCAGGCCATGGCGCGAGACCTCTCGGGCGGCCAGCTTGCCGGTGACCGGCTTTGCCATCTCGACCCCGACATCGATCCGGACGCTTTGGCGGGTGGAAGGCCCCAGGGGTGGCGTGGCGCATTCGGACAAGCCTCGAGGGCCCTGTCTCATCTTGAAAATCAACGAGTTGCAGAGGACGACATGTTCCTGTTTTGGGGTCTATTCCGAGAAGTCGAAATGCGTGGGGAAGCATGGCGCTACGTCGGACCGAGGCGACACTTGATATTCGGCTGGCTCCAGGTTGAGTCGATCGTCAAGCTGGGAACTGACTGTTCCGAGCTGCTGGCGCGGTGTCCGTGGCTCGCGCAGCACCCCCACGCGCGATCTGGATGGCGGACCAAGAACGCACTCTTCCTTGCTCGCGAGGTCCTGAGCTTCGGCAACGGCTCGCTACCCGGTTACGGAGTATTTCGTCGTCCCTTTATGCTTACAGCGGAGAACGCAAAGGGGCCATCTGAGTGGAGTGTGCCTGCTTGGTTGGACCCGCAACGTGGTGGTGTCGAGAAGATGACCTATCATTCGCCAGATAGTTGGCTGAGCAATGGAAACGTGAAGGTTGCTGCCCGCGGTCAGGAATTCGTGGCGGATGTTGGCGACCGGGCCGACGCTAGAATTTGGGTGACCGCCTTGATCGCGGAGCACCGTCGATGAATCCAAGAGAACCGATACTATGAACGCCAATACTGACCGCAGCCGTCCTCACGCCCGGGGGTGGGCGGAGCGGTAGGCGGCGAGAAGGCGGGCGCTGTCCACGCCGGTATAGACCTGCGTCGTCGACAGCGAGGCGTGGCCGAGCAGGTCCTGGATCGTGCGCAGATCGCCCCCGCGCGCGAGGAGGTGGGTGGCGAAGGAATGGCGGAGCGCATGCGGCGTCGCGCTGTCGGGCAGGCCGAGCGCGCCGCGCATCCGCGCCATCGCCACTTGGACGATCCGCGGCGACAATCGCCCGCCTTTTACGCCGACGAACAGCGGCCCGTCAGGTGTGAGCCGATAGGGACAAAGCGCGAGGTAATCCTCGATCGCCTTGCGCACCGGCGCGATGATCGGCGCCGAGCGCGACTTCTGGCCTTTGCCGACGACGGTGATCGCATCCATGGTCCCGACCGGCGCGTCGGCGCGACGGATCGACAGCGCCTCGGAAATGCGCAATCCCGCGCCGTAGAGGAGCGCCAGCACNNTCAATGGCCTCGGCAGGCGTCGCGCGGCCTTCGGAGCGCGAAGGGCGCCGAGCGCCGCCGCCGTTTGCCCGCTTTCGCGGACGATATGGCGGCCGAGCGACCTTAAGCCCGAGAGCGCGCGCTGGAGCGACCGGCCGTTGACGCCCTCCGCCCGCCGGCGGGCGAGAAAGGCGCGCAAGTCCGCAGGCGCGCAATCGGTGAAATCGGCGATCCCCGGCGGCGCGCCGAACCGCTCGCCGAGAAAGGCGAGGAACTGCCTCGCGTCGCGTTCATAGGCCTCGATCGTGCGCTCGGACAGCCGCCGCTCGCCGGCCAGATGGGCAAGCCACGCGGCCGCCGCCGCCGCGAGGTCCGGCGCGGCGGGGAGAGAGGGAGGGCGTTTGGGGTGTGAGATCCGGGTCATTTGCGGGCAATATGGGAATGGAGCCTTAAGGCCCGGTTGCCGAACGCTTCCGCGACTCGCGCGGGTCGCAAGTTCATGATAACTATCGACCGGTCAAATGGACTGGTCAAACCGATGGCGGACGTTCTCGAATATCAAGCCTCCGACGCCAAGGCGAAATGGGCGGAACTGTTGGACGAGGTGGAGCGCGGCCGCACCGTGCGCATCACCCGCCATGGTAAGACGATAGCGCGGATTGTTCCCGAGGCCGAAGTGCGCGCGGGTGAAGTCGCCGAGGCGATCGCGCGGCTCAAGGCCCTGAGTCGCACGTTTGGCAAAGCGCCGCTCGACGAGGTGCTCGCGAGCCGTCACGAGGGGCACAAATATTGAGGTTCGTGATCGACGCCTCGATCATCGCTGGTCTTGCGTTCGGTGAGACGCACAGTCCGAAGATCTCGTCAGCGATTGACGAGCTTGCCGTAAGCGAGGCGCTGACGCCAATTCTCTTCTTCTTTGAGGTGCGCAACGCGCTTATCGTCAATGAGAAAAGAGGCCGAGCTACGCCGCAGGGTTCGGCCGATTTCCTCCGAGTTCTGGCGAGACTGCCAATCCTGCTCGCCCCGTTACCCGACGAGGAGGTGTTGATGGCGCTGGCGCGCGAGCGAAAACTCACGATCTACGACGCCGCCTATCTTGAGCTCGCCCTGCGCGAAGGGTTGCCGCTGGCGACCCTCGATCGGGCCCTCGAAAAGGTGGCGGTCGCCGAAGGCGTCGCGTTGTTCGGGGCTTGACCCTTGGCCTTGCCCCGGCCGATGCTGTGGTGGCGCGATCGTTGGCGCATCGCCTCGCGGCGTTGTGGCGCCGCGGCGGCCTTCGAAAAGGAGAGGGGAAGCTCCCATGCGGTTTCTCGCCTTCATCGGCGCCCTTGCGATTTTGGGCGCCATCGCCGCCGCGATCTACCTCTTCGGCGGCTTCTTCAGCGTCGCTGAAAACGTCGATAATCCGGCGATCGTCGACTGGGCGCTGGCGAGCGTCCGCGGCGCCTCGGTCGCGGGCCACGCAACCGACGCGCCGCCCGCCAATCTCGACGACCCCGAGACCGTCAAGGCCGGCGCGAAGATTTATTCGACCATCGGCTGCGTCAATTGTCACGGCGGACCCCCGGACGCCAACTGGGCCAAGTGGTCCGAAGGGCTGAAGCCGGTTCCGGCCGATCTCAAGGTGATGGCGAAGGAGCGGACTGCGCCCCAGCTCTTCTGGGTGATCAGGAACGGCATCAAGTTCACCGGCATGCCGAGCTTCGGCCTGGCCGGGGCGTCCGATCAGGACATCTGGTCGATCGTCGCCTTCATCAAGAAGCTGCCGAGCGCATCGGACGACGACTACAAGACCTGGAC
>PLUH01000430.1 GCA_003164825.1 Hyphomicrobiales bacterium | reverse complement strand
TCAACAAGCGAAAACGATACTCCAGATCGGCGAAAGGCTCAAGCAGCGTTATGCCTGGAGATCCTGCCGCGGGCCCTGGGCGAGCCCGCTCACGTCCCCGTGGACAACGGGGCCGTCCGGCCGCCTCGAGCCGAGCGGATGGGCCGCGGCGACCGACTCCTGGTGGTCCAGGCGCTCGCCCTCGGCGAGCACCGAGGCCGGGACGGGCTTGAGGCCCCAGATGAGGCCGGTCCACGAGAGGCACTTCAGCAAATAGTAGGTGATGTCGATCTCCCACCAATAGAAGCCGTTCCGGGTGGCGCTCTGGTAGCGGTGGTGGTTGTTGTGCCATCCCTCGCCAAAAGAGAGTAGCGCGACCCACCAGCAGTTCGTCGAGCGGTCGTGCGTGCGGTAGGTGCGGTAACCGAGCATGTGCGCCGCGCTGTTGACGAACCAGGTCGTATGGTAACTCACGACGAGTCGAACGAAGATTCCCCAAACGACCCACGACCAGCCGCCGAGAAAGAACAGCGCGACGGCGAGCACGAGTTGAAGCGGCAGCGCCAGGTGGGCCAGTGCGCGATAGAAGGGATCGGCAGAGAGATCCGGCGCGTAGCGCGCGATCTCGTCCTCCGTTGGGTAGGCCACGTTGTGGCGGTAGAGCCAATCCACGTGCGCCCACTTGAAGCCGAGCTGGATGCTGTGCGGATCGCCGTCATGGTCGGCGTGAGCGTGATGCTTGCGATGCACGGCCACCCAGCGAATCGGATCGCCTTGCAACGCGAGCGTTCCGAAGAGCGCGAAGCAATACTCGAGCGGCTTTCGCAAACGCAGGCTTCGATGCGTCAGCACGCGGTGATAGCAGAGCGTGACGCCCAAGGCACCGGTACAATACGAGGCGACCGCGAGTACGGCCAGATCGGAAAGGCGGAAGAGCGCAGGCAAGAACGCGCAAAGGGCGCCGACATGAATAGCTGCGAGCCCGATGCCCGTACCGTATCTAGCTAGTCGATCCATGCCGCTCCGTTCGCAAGACTCGTGAAGGAACCACTATCGTTTTTGTTCGTCGAAGGAAAAAGAGCCTGCCGAAACAGGCTCTCTCCTCAAGCACCGGCCACGCCGGCCGTGCGGTTTAGTGGTACGAGCGCCGGGTCGCGAAACAGTCGCGGCAATAGACCGGCTTGTCGCCGCGCGNNCGCGCCCGCCGTTGGACGAGCGTCCGGCTTTGCGCGCCGCGCGGCACTCCGTGCAGCGGCTGGGCTTGTTGGTAAAGCCCTTCATTGCGAAAAACTCTTGCTCGCCGGAGGTGAAGGGAAACTGCTGTCCGCAGTCAACGCAGGTGAGCGTTTCGTCTGTATACATTAAGTGAGCGAATCTCCTAATACGATTGGTTGACTTTGTTCTCCGGATCCGATTCGCTCAGTGCCTCAGAACCGCGCGGACCTCGAAACCTCGGTAACCAACCTACTATACACTATTCCAAGCCGACCGTCACGGCGGACCAGCCGCAGGATGGCTTCCGGCCTGCCTCGAACATACGTTCCGAAATCCGGCTCTCGTAGCCGGTGGTGGCCCGATTTGACGCGTCACCTGGCTAGGGTTTCGCCCTCCCACGAAGGCGAAACCGGCAACCACCTAGTCGAGAGGATACCATGCCAACGAAGATCAAGCGCGCCGTCAAGGAGCGGCGCACCAAGCGTAAGCCGTGCAGTTTCTGCGCGGAACGGGCCATCGCGGTCAACTATCGGGACATCGGCCGGCTCAAAAAATTCGTCTCCGAGCGCGGTAAGATCGTTCCCCGGCGGATTTCGGGCAACTGCGCCAAGCATCAGCGCATGCTGACGACGGCCGTCAAACGCGCCCGGCTCATCGCCTTCCTTCCGTTCACCTCCGAATAGCTGCGGAACCTCGGCGTGAAGCTCGTTCTCTACAGCGACGTTAAGGCGCTCGGCAAACGCGGCGACGTCGTCGAGGTCGCCGACGGCTACGCCCGAAACTTCCTGCTGCCGCGTAAGCTGGCGGGAGAGGCCGACAAGGGCGCGCTCGCGCAGCTCGACGCTCAACACAAAGCGCACGCGCGGCGCGAAGCGCAAGAGCTCGCCGATGCTCGCGCCCTGGCGACGCGGCTGGAGTCGGCAAAACTCACCGTCAAATCGAAAGCCGGCGAGAGCGGAAAGCTCTTCGGCGCGGTCACCAACGCCGACGTCGCCGCCGCGCTTGCCGCGTCGCTCTCCGTCGCCGTCGACAAGCACCGGATCGAGCTCGACCGCCAGATCAAGGCGCTCGGCGCGTACCCGGTCGAGATCAGGCTGCACAAGAACGTCGTCGCGAAGGCGGTCGTGGACGTCGTGCCGGCGTAAACGCCGTGGCAAACGCGCAGCAGATCTACACAACGCGCTTTCGGCGCAAGTTCGGGGTGGAGGACGAGCTGAGCCGGTACGTCAGCGCGCTCTACGAGATGCTCGCGTCGGTCCTGGGTCAAGACAAAGTGGTCTTGCGAGCGGGAAAGGTCAACGCGCTGAAGATGATGCGCTCGCAGAATCTTCCCGACCGGCTCTGCGGTCTGCAGCGTCTCGTCTTCGAAGACCCGACACTGGAGCGCGCGACGACGCGCGCTCAACAACGCAAGGCGCTTGCCGAGATCGAAGAAGCCATGGCCGACGTCATCGCCCAGCGCCACGCCGAGGATTCGATCGAACGACGCGTCAACGAAAAGATGGCGGAGCGTCACCAAGAGTACCTCAAGGATCTCAAGCTCGAAGCGATCCGCGAAGACGGCGGCCCCGAGACGCCGGCGACGCGCAAGAAACTCGAGGACCTGGTCGCGCTCGATTCGCGCCGGCTGTCGGCTTCGGCGCTGCAGCTGTTGCGTCCGCGGAGTCTGGCCGAAGTCGTCGGCCAGCAATCGGCGATCGATTCGCTGCTCGCGAAAATCTCATCGCCGTTTCCACAGCACGTGATCCTGTACGGGCCGCCGGGCGTGGGCAAGACGACGGTCGCGCGGCTGATCGGGGCTTCGCGCAACGACGTCTTCGTCCAGGTCTCGGCCATCCATACCGGCGTCGCCGAATTGAAGAAGATCTTCGACGCCGCGCGCACGCGCCGTGCGCAAGGGCAGGGCACGCTCCTGTTCGTCGACGAGATCCATCGCTTCAATCGCGCGCAGCAGGATTCCTTCCTGCCCGTGATGGAGGATGGCTCGATCACGCTGATCGGCGCGACGACCGAGAATCCGTCGTTCGAGCTCAACGCCTCGCTGCTGTCACGGGCGCGCGTGCTCGTCTTTCGTCCGCTTGCGCCCGAGGCGCTCGAAGCGCTGCTCGTCCGCGCCGAGCGCCTGGCGGCGAAGCCGCTGCCGCTCGACCCGCAAGCGCGCGAGGCGCTTACGGCCATGGCCGACGGCGACGGCCGCGCGGTGCTGACGCTCGCCGAGGAAGTCTGGCGCGCCGCCCGCCCGGGCGAGACGCTGGACGCGGCGCGTCTGGTCGAGGTCGTGCAGCGGCGGGCGCCGATCTACGACAAGGCGCAGGACGGCCACTACAACCTGATCTCGGCCCTGCANNATGTTCGACGCCGGCGAGGACCCTCTGTTCATCGCAAGGCGGGTCGTGCGCATGGCCTCCGAGGACATCGGGCTCGCCGACCCGCAGGCGCTCGTCATCGCCAACGCCGCCAAGGACGCCTATGATTTTCTTGGGAGCCCGGAGGGAGAACTGGCGATCGCTCAAGCCGTGGTCTATGTCGCCGCCGCGCCGAAATCGAACGCGGTCTACAAGGCGTTCGGGGCGGCGCAGGCGCTCGCCAAGGCGCACGGCTCGCCGGCGCCGCCCAAGACCGTCCTCAACGCCCCGACCCGCTTGATGAAGCGCGAGGGCTACGGCGCCGACTACCAATACGACCACGACGCCCCCGACGCCTTCTCGGGCCAGAACTATTGGCCGGAGAAGGTCGGCCGCCACACCCTCTACGAGCCGGTCGAGCGCGGCTTCGAACGGGAGCTTCGCAAGCGGCTCGAATACTGGGCGCGGCTGAGGAAGGAGCGCGGTGAGGGGTAGCGCGCCCGTTGTGGATGCCGCGGGCTCCGCAGTCACGCGCAATCTCTACTCGATCACCAAAGGCCAACCGGCGATCAGTCAGCTGCTCCGCGCGATGCGACAACGCCGGTAACATATCGCCTGGCATGAGTAGTTTCCGATGATTGTCGCGGACGCGTCCTATGCGTAACCGTCAAGTCCTAAACGTCTAGACTTCGGCCGGCAAACCGTCTTGCTGGCGAGGCCTGCGATGTCGGGATCGCCTCGCGCCGCAGGCGGTCACGGCGCGCCGAGAACAACGAGGCATTTTGCTGCTTATGCGGTTTGCACGCGTTAGCAGCGAACGGGCAGCGCGATGACTCTGGTCTAACAGGAACAAAGTTAGGACATTCTCATGGATAGCAATCGCATCGAGGGCATCGGCCATCAAGTCAAAGGGGCCGTCATGGAGGGTCTAGGCAAAGCCATCGGCGACGCGAAGCTGGCGGCCGACGGAGCCGCCGAGCGGGCAATCGGCGACGAACAGAACGTCGCCAAGGATGGCGCGGATCAGCTGATCGGAGTGGACGCCGATCGCGTGAAGGGCATCGCCCATCAAGCGAAAGGCGCATTGATCCAAGGTATCGGCGCTGTCATCGGAAATCCGAAACTGGCGGCCGAGGGCGTCGCCGAGCGGTTGGGGGGCATAGCGCAAAATGCCGCCGGCAGCGCGAGGGACTTGGCGCGCGAGGAGTTAGAGAAACAACGCACGGCAGTCG
>PLUH01000012.1 GCA_003164825.1 Hyphomicrobiales bacterium | reverse complement strand
CTTGGCTGGGACAATGCGAGCATTCGCTTCGAGGTCTTCAATGCGGCCCACAAGCCGGACGACTTGGACTTCTCGGTCCGGGTAAGGTCCGGCCGCACAATCCGGGTCGGAGCCGGCACGACAATCCTCGACGCGCTGGAGAGCGCCGGCATCGACACACTGTCCGACTGTCGCCGTGGCGAATGCGGCCTGTGCATCACCGACGTCGTCGGCTGTGACGGCAGCCTTGATCACCGCGATCGGTTCTTCACAGAAGAAGAACATGCGCGAGGCGAACAGATCACGATCTGTTGTTCCCGGATCAGGGGACAGGCCCTTGAGCTGGACATCTGAACGTCAACGGAGAGATCAAATGTCGACTACAGCCCTGGAATTGCCGCACGCCGAATTGCCGCATCCGAACGATGACGCGGTCTACGCGGCGATGGAGCCCCATGATCCTGGCAGCTTTGCCAATCACGCCACTCCGCTGATCCGCAACTGCTGGTACGTCGCCGCGCGTTATGAGGAAATTGGCCGAACGCCGCTTGCGCGCAAGCTTCTCAATGTTGATGTGGTCCTGTGGAGGATGCAAGCCGGCATTCCGGTGGCGATGCGCAATCGCTGCCCGCATCGCTCCTTTCCCCTCGCTCGCGCGAAGCTCGTCGGCGACAGACTGGTTTGCGGTTACCATGGCATGGAATTCGGACCCGACGGCGTGTGCGCGCACATGCCGGCGCTCGCTCGCGCCCCCTCGACCGCCATGGTCCATACCTATCCGACGGCGGATCGCGGGCCGCTCACTTGGATATGGATGGGGGCGACGGACCTCGCCGACGAGTCTCTGATCCCCGACACGTCTTGGCTCTGCGACGGTACCGCCTGGGGAACGGTTACGGGCAACTTCCATATTAAGTCAGACTATGTGGCGATGCATGAAAACCTGATCGACCAGACGCACTTCCCGTTTTTGCACCCCGACACCGTCGGCACCCCCGAATACGCGCGGTCGAAACTGACCGCGTCGACGGAGAACAACCAGGTCGTGATCCGGCGCGAATTGAAGAATGCTTCGCCCCCCGGGGTCTATGGCAAGCCCGCGAATATCATGCACAAGCGGGTCGATCGGACTTCCGAAGCGCGCTTCGTCTCGCCGGCGCTCCACATAGCGTTCGCGCGCGTGCGCGTCGTCGAGCCTGATCCGGGAGAGCCGACGCTATACCGCTACAACATCACCCATGTCTTCACGCCGGAGACCAATACCTCGATCCACTATTGGTGGTTCAATTCGCGCGACTATCGGCAGCGGGATCCCGACATCGACAAGTTCATGCTCGAGGCTCATTCACAAGCCTACTATGAGGACGTCGAGGCGCTCGAATGGATCAACGAGGTCGTCCGGAACGACGGCGAGGCGCAGTTTGACCTCAGCTTCGCTCCGGACAAGCCGGGGCTCATGGCGCGGCGGATCATGTATCGGCTGGCGACGAAGGAGGCGAGCCAGGTATGACTGCCTTGCGACTCGTTACACCGAGGCGGCCAATCTGACTGACCGCCAAGGAGCGGCAGAAAGTCTGCGAAACAATAGACGTCGCGTCTGTGCGGGATGCCTCACACTCGAATAATCAATGGGCCGCAATGCAAGCACAAAAAGAGCCTTGAAGGGAAATGCTCATGCACGACGAGCCGATTGTCGATCTCGCGCATCTGGGCCACCTCGAGATCCTGACCCCGAAGCCTGAGGAAAGTCTGCGCTTCTTCGTTGACGTAATGGGCATGACGGAGAGCGGACGGCAGGGAAACTCTGTCTATCTGCGCGGTTGGGACGACTACGAGCGGTACTCCGTCCAGCTTACCGGATCAAAAACCTCCGGCCTCGGCCACGCCGCCTTTCGCGCCCGGAGTCCGGAGGCGCTCGAAAGACGCGTGAAGGCTCTGAAGGGCTCAGGCTACGAGCGCGGCTGGCACGAGAGCGAGTTTGGTCACGGCCCTGCCTACCGGTTCCACGATCCGGACGGTCACCTGATCGAAATCTACTATGAGACGGAATGGTACGAGGCGCCGCCCGAGCTGCGCCCAGCCCTGAAAAACCAGGCTCAACGATTCCCGGCGCGAGGCGTCAATGTGCGTCGGATTGACCACTTCAACTGCCTCGCTGTCGACGTCAAGGCGAACCGTGAGTTCTTTCAGAACTACCTCGGATTCCGCCTCACCGAACTCATCGTGCTGGACGACGGCACGGAAGCCGGCATGTGGTTGACCTGCACCAACAAGAGCTACGACTTCGCCTATACCCGGGAGGCGCACGGAGTGAAGGGACGTTTTCACCACGTCACCTACGCCCTGGACAGCCGCGAGGATGTCCTGAGGGCGGCGGATGTCTTTCTCGAGAACGGCGTCTATATCGAGACCGGACCGCACAAACACGCCGTGCAACAGACCTTCTTCCTCTACGTATACGAACCGGGCGGCAATCGGGTCGAAGTCGCGAATGCAGGAGCGCGGCTCGTGCTGGCGCCCGACTGGAGGCCCATCCGCTGGACGGAGGCGGAGCGGAAGAAGGGGCAGGCCTGGGGTCTGCAGACGATCGAGAGCTTCCATACCCACGGCACGCCGCCACTCCCCAAGGGGAGGTCAGGCGAAGCGGAATAGAGCGAAGCAGTTCGGCCGTCGCGGGCCTTTGGGCGTGGGCTTTCGGGCGTCAAGCTCCTTTCAACAAGTACCGAAGTCTCTTCAGCAAACGGCAGCTTTACGTCGTCGACACCCGCCGGAGAATCGTTCGAGGCGAATATCGTGAGCCGCGGCGAGCTGACGGGTTCGAAGTTCGAAGCTTCTCCCAGGAAGGTCCGGTTGTGGCGCTTTCTCCCCG
>PLUH01000160.1:4225-5202 GCA_003164825.1 Hyphomicrobiales bacterium | reverse complement strand
CCGTTGGCGAGCGCCGCCGGCCACATGTTGATCTGCTTGCCGTTCTGCCATTGCAGCATCAGCCCGGTGATGAAGCCCTGGCCGGTCTTGAGCCCGTGCACATGGGGATCGCCCTGCGGCAGGAACTCGATCCGGCCGATCGTGCCGACATAATCGGTCTTCTCCATCGCATCGACGAGCTTGTCGCTGTCGAGGCTGCCAGCGCGCTTGATCGCCTCGGCGATGATGTAGACGTCGTCATAGGCGGTATAGCCGCAATACGATGGATCGTTGCCGAATTTCTTCACGAACGCGTCGACGAACGGCAGCGTCTTCTCCGTAACCGCGACCCCCGGACCCGACACGCCCTGGTAGATCACACCGTCGGTCGCGCCGTTGGTGTCCTTCCAGAATGTCGAGTTGGTCGCCTGCGAGGCGATGCCGAACATCGGGATCGGCACCTGCTGGCTCTTCCACTGCACCGTCGGCTGCACTCCGACATGCGAGACGCCGGTGATGATCACGTCCGGTTTCTCCCCCTCGATCTTGTTGAAGATCGGGGTGAAGTCGGTGGTGTCGGGCGAGAAGCGGATGTGGTCGAGAACTTTAAGCCCGATCTTCGGCAGGCAGGCCTCGTAGCCGGCGTCGAGCGGCGTCGTCCAGGCGGCGTCCTCGCTCATGATCACCGCCGTCTTCATCTTGAGGCCGTCGACCAGCATGTCCTTGGCGGCGTCGCAGACGAGCCCGGAAAGCGCGCCCGAGGTCAGGTAGCCGTGGAAGGTGTATTTGTTGTGCTCGTAGTCCTTGGCGATGTTCTGGGTGATGACGTCGGACGCCGCGCCCGGCGTGATGAACACGGTCTTGAGCCGCCCCGCCCACGGCTCGAGCGCCAGCACGACCTCGCTGATGTAGCTGCCGATCACCGCATTGACGTGATCCTCGTTGACGGCGCGCTGGAACGCCCTGACCGATTCGGCCGAGGACGAATGGTTGTCGTA
>PLUH01000160.1:0-4194 GCA_003164825.1 Hyphomicrobiales bacterium | reverse complement strand
TCGGACCAGGCCGGCGAGGTCAATGCGAGCATGAGAGCGGCCGAAGCCGCGCCGAGCAAGCCTGCTGCGCGCGCCGCAGCCATTTCATATCGCGCCATTTATGTTCCTCCCTGAACCGTTGCGGCCCCTCGGCCTCAACGCTGCCGTGTTCGCCCTCCCGATGCAAGCGGATTTCTCGGCGCGCTCAGTCTGGCAATTTGCGTGTCCGGGTGCGGGCGAGGGTCACGGGGCGAAAGCCCAGGCGGGCATAGAGATGCTTCGGCCGCTCGTTGGCGAGCGCCACGATGACGATCGGGCGGCAGCCGGAAGCGCGCAGACGATCGACGAACGTCGCGATGACCCCGGTGATCACGCCCCGGCGCCGGGCGGACGGAAGCGTGAAGAGGTCCTCGATCATGCCCACCCCGTTGGGCGCGGCGGCGTAGCCGCCATAGGCGATAGGAACGCCGCCCTCAATCGTGAGGTGGAAATGATAGGCGTCGCCTTCGCCCGATAGGTTTCGACCATCGCCGCGCTGAATTCGGATTGGAAGTCAAAGCCGTCGATATCGCGTCGCTCCGCGTGGTTGGCCATGACCAGTCGAAGCAAGGCGTCCCGATCGCCGTCGGTCATCACCGGCCGCAGTTCCACCGGCGCCCCGCGGTCGGCGACGTCGCCCTCGAGCGCCATCTGGATCGCGACGAAGCGCTCTTCGAAATCGTCAAGCGCGAGGCGGGCCAGGAATTTATCGGAAGTCAAGCAATCAGAATGGACCACGCGCCAAGGCGAGTGGCCGAGGCGCCGGTCCATCGCCGCGAAAACGGCTTGCATTTCGGCTTCGGTCTTCGCGGTGACGTTATCGGCGTGGTTCGCATCCCACACGTCTGGGTGCGCCGCGTCGGCTACGACGCAGCAATGCGGCGTCGCGAAGACGCGGGCGCCAAGCGGCCGCTGCCACCGATAGGTCTCGGCGATGAGGCGCGCGACGGAGTCCATGAACGACAATCCTCGCGCCGCACGTTCGGCGACCAACAATGCCAATAATATTGATATTTTGAGGCCAACATGATAGCGTATGAGGATACTATCGGCAGCTAGGAGAAGCCGCGAAAAGTTGTTTTCAGTCCTTCAATTTCGGAGGGATCGCCATGACGCAGAAAATCTCGGGCGGATGCGCGTGCGGCGCCATCCATTACGAATGCAACGTAGACGCAGTTGTTATGATGAATTGTCACTGTCGGGACTGTCAGAAAGCGAATGGCGCCGCGTATGCTGCGATTATGGCGCTGCCGAAAGCCGCGTTCCAGATCCGCGGGACGCCGTCTTATCACGGAATCGTCGGCGCCTCGGGCAAGTTGGTCGAACGTGGTTTTTGCCCGTCCTGCGGCAGTCAACTCACGTTCAAAGCGGAAGTGCTGGCGGATGTCATCGGCGTGCAGGCAGGAAGCCTGGACGACCCATCAATTTATCGCCCGGACATGGACGTATTCACCTCCAGCGCGCAACCCTGGGATCACATGGATCCCTCCGTCCAAAAACATTCGCATGGTCCGCCGCTCTGATCCGCGAGCCTTTCGGCAAATCGCAGTTAGCGCTACGCCAGTTCGTCCAGCAAGGCCTTGGCCTCTTTCAGGTCGAGCGTGTCGAAGCCCTCGGTGAACCAGCCGTAGACGGGCGAGAGGAGGTCATGCGCCTCGGCGCGCCGACCCTGATCCCGGCGGAGCCGCGCAAGGTTTGTGGCGGCGCGCAATTCCGTTAATCGAAGGCCGCTCTCGCTCGCCATCACGAGGGCGCGACGGAGATGCTGTTCCCCCTGCTCGGAATCTGACGGCCGCGAAAGGGCTATGCCAGTGAGCCTTTCAATTTCGGGGGCGGACCAATGCCCTCGCTTCTCTCTGACGATTGCAGCAGCCTCGGCCAAGACCTCTTTGGCTTCGTCCGTTTTGTCGGCGAGCAATAGCCCGTCGGCGACTTGCGATAGTCTGTACGGGGCGTAGACGATCGAGCCGCTTGGCCTCCACCGCATCAGCCCGGCCCGCAAACGTGAGACGCCATCCTCGATGGCGCCGTTCGCAATCAGCGCCCAGCCTTGAAAGATCGTCGCATTGGCGACCGACAAGGGTGAGCCGTGATCGGTGACGAAAGGCAGCATTTCATCCGCGAGGCTGGACAGCGCCGCCGCATCGCGCCGCAGATAATGGACTTCGCAAGCCAGATAGTAAGCGAGCGCCAAGCTGCCGTGATGAGACAAACTGCGCCCCAACGAAAGCGTTTTATTGCCTTCAAACAAAGCTTGTTCAAGGCGACCAAGAAGCCCTGAGATCCAGCCCCTCGTGCCGTGCCCGCACACGCCAGGATCGTGTCCCCCGTACACAAGCGCGTGGCGCGCATGCGCTTCGCTCCGATAGATTGGGAGGCCGGCTTCGAGGCTCCGCATCGCAGCAGACAAGTCGCCCTGCAACCACGCCTTCGTCCATGCCGCGTGATGCGCCTGAAGCACCAGTTCGTCGCCAGCCTGATGCTGCGCCAACGCAAATAGTTGATCGACAAGCGGAGCAGCGCCGTCCGTGTCGCCAGCCATCGCGCGGTTCATCCACAAACCCCACAGGGCCTGGAAGAGCTCTGCCGAATGGCCAGTCCGTTCTGCAAGCTCGCGGGCTCGCGAGTAGACGCTCGCTATCTCGGGCGCCGCCGACCTTGTTGTTATAAAGAGGGGCGGCCCGAGCGCGATCAAGATCCGGAGTTCCCAAGCCGCACGCTCAGTCGTGTCGCTAATCTGTTCGAGCAGTCGCAACGCCGCGCGCAAGTGGGCAACCGCCTCGTGGTTAGCCGAACGTTTCGTCGCGCGCTCTCCGGCGCGGAACCAGTATTCGACCGCCCGGCCAGTCACGCCTGCGGCGGTCAAATGACGCGCCAGCAGCTGCGGCTGGGTCTCCACGACGTCGGGGAATTGGCTTTCGAGAACTTCGGCAATGCGGGCGTGAAGCGCCCGACGGGGTTCGCGCAGCAGCGTGCCATAGGCGGCGTCCTGCACCAGCGCGTGCTTGAAGAGGTAGGTCGCGTGTGGCGGCGCGCCCTGCCGAAACAGGAGCTCAGACTGAAGGAGCCGGTCGAGGGCCGCAGCCAGTTCGGGCTCCGGCAGGCGCGCTACGGGCGCGAGCAACGCATGCGAGAACTCCCGCCCGATCGCCGCCCCGATCTGCGCTATCGCTTTGGCTGGACCCAGCCGGTCGAGCCGCGCCATCAGCGAGGCGTGCAGGCTGGCGGGGACAGCGAGCGCAGGCGACGGAACGGCCGCAATCGTTCGCGCCGCCGCGCCCTCGTTCTCCGCCTCCAGCGCCGCCTTCGTCATCTCCTCCACGAAAAGCGGGATGCCGTCCGCGCGTTCGACGATGTCCTGCCGAACGTTGGCCGCAAGCAAGTTGTCGCTGGCGACGCGATCGATGAGGGCCATCACCTCGCGGGGGGCGAGGCGATTGATCGTGAGCGCCGTCACGTGCGGACGGCCGATCCATGGCGCGGCGAATTCGGGCCGGAAGCTGACGAACAGCAGAACCCGCAAGCGGTCGATCTTGTCCACGAGCCGGCCGAACGTTTCCAGGCTCGAAGGATCGGTCCAATGCGCGTCCTCGAAAATCATCAAAACCGGAGTTTTGCCCGCAATCGCCTCGATCTGGCCGATCAGCGCCTCCATCGTTTTCTGCCGGCGCTGCTGCGGGGCGAGTTCGCGCGTGGGATAGCGGCCGTCATTGGGCAAGGACAGCATGTCCGCCAGAAGCGCGGCGTCCTCGGGAGACGTTGACGATTTGGCGAGCAGCGCGTCGAGCTTGTCGAGCCTTGTTTTTGGGTCGTCCTCACGCGAGAGCGCGGCCGCGCGCTCCATGTGGCCGATGATCGGATAGAGCGCGCTGTCGGTATGCTGCGGCGAGCAGAAGTATCGCATGCGGATATGCGGCTCGCCCGCAAGCCGCTCCAGCANNCTTGCCGACGCCGGCCTCGCCCGAGAGCAGCACGACCTGCCCTTCCGCCGCCTTCGCGCTGGTCCAGCGCCGGAGCAAGAGTTCGATCTCTTCCTCGCGTCCCACCAGCGCAGTCATCCCGGCCGCGTGCAGCGCTTCGAAACGGCTTTCCTGCGCGCTCGGCCTCAACGCCGCCCACGCGCGCGTCGGCCCGGCGACGCCTTTGAGGTCTTGCGCGCCGAGATCGGCAAGCTCG
>PLUH01000365.1:12311-21306 GCA_003164825.1 Hyphomicrobiales bacterium | reverse complement strand
CGCCAAGGCGCTCGGCGTCGCCCGGCTCCTGCGCCGGCGCGGCATCGACATCGCGGTGGTCGAGAACCATCTTCCCGCCGCCGCGCTGATCGCCGCGACCTCTGGCGCTCGCGTTCTCCTCCACAGCCACGCCTACGAGACCGCGCCCCGGGGGGCCGCCAGCGTCGGCAGCGCGCGTCTGAAGGTTGCCCCGCTCGCCGGCCTCGCCTTCGTCAGCGAGGACGCCCTCGCGCGCTTCCGGGACAATTTTCCGTTCACCCGCGCGCCGATGCGCGCGATCCCCAACGGGCTCGACATGGGAGCCTGGTCGGCGACCGAACCCAAGGACGCGTCGATCCTCAGCGTCGGCCGCGCGCTCGCCGACAAGGGCCACATCGAGGCGATGGCGGCGATCGCAAGCGCGCTCAAGACGCGGCCGGGCTGGAGCGCCCGCTTCATCCTCTCCGCCACCGACCGGGAGCCCGGGACCGTCAGGAAGCTTCGCGATGCGGCCGAAGCGTCCGGCGGCAGGGTCCGGATCGACGCCAATCTTCCCCATGCCGAGGTCAAGGCGGCTTGGGAAAAATCCGCGATCGGCCTCGCGCTGACCAAGACGCCCGAGCCGTTCGGGCGCACGGCGCTCGAAGCGTTGGCGAGCGGCGCGGCGCTGATCGGCTCCGGACTGGGCGGGCTCGCCGAGGTCTGCGGCCCCTGCGCGGTTACGGTCGACCCGAATGACGCCGGCGGCCTGGCGGCGGCCCTCGGAGCACTGATGGATGCGCCCGATCGGCGCGCCGATCTCGCCCGCGCCGGACGCAAGCGGGTCGAGGCGCTGTTCGACATCCGTGCGGTCGCGCGGCGGATGGACGATTTCATCGACGCCTGCGTCGGCGAGGGGCGGGCGGGGAGCTGAAGCCCGTGTTGCGTTCCGATGGCGCAACCGATAACTCGCGCGGACGCTTGCGGCTCGGGGAGGCCTATGAGTCCGGAAAAATTCGCGCTCTGCGTCGCCCTCGCCGTGTTCGTGGGGGGAGCGGTCGGCCTCCTTCTGCAGCGCATCCTGCCGGAAAAATTCACCACCGGCGGTCCGCGCGACATGATCGCGGCGGTCGTCGGCCTCCTCACCCTGTTATCGGCTCTCGTCCTCGGACTACTGATCTGGACCGCCTATGGCGTCTACGGCGGCCAGAATCTGGCGCTGCAAACCCTCGCCGCCAAGGTTCTGCAGCTCGATCTCGCCCTCGCCGACTACGGGCCAGACGCGACGCCGTTGCGCGCGCAGGTGCGGCAGAATCTCGGCAAGACGATCGACGAGATCTGGGGCGCTAACGAAAGCGACTCGAGTTTCGTCGCCCAGAACTTCTCCGCCGCGGTCGAGAGCCTGCGTAACCGGGACAAGGCCTTGGCCGAACTTCATCCGTCGACCGACGCCGAAAAGCAGGCGCTTGCCGCCGCGACTTCGACCGTCGATGCAATCGGGAAGGCCCGATTGCAGATGTCGTTTGCGCTGTCGAACCCGGTTTCCTATCCGCTCATACTGATGGTGGTCGGATGGGCGACGTTTCTGTTCTGCGGCTACGGCCTGATGTCGAAAGGCAACCCGATGTCGATCGCGGCCGGGGTGGTCGGCGCCATCGCGGTTGCGAGCGCAGTCTATCTGATCCTCGACCTCAGCGATCCCTATTCGGGCGCATTCCGCACCTCGTCCGCCCCGCTCGAGCAGGTGCTGGCGGTCATGGGCAAAGAGTAAGGGACGCTACCCTCGCCCGGATTTGTCTTGCATTTCCGCCTCGCCGGCGGAAAGGCTGCGGCCGTGACGTCGACCTCATCGCTCCCGGGCCTCGCTGCTCCGGCCGGCGAACCGCCGCTGATCGCGCGCGGCGGCGCGCGGTTCTGGCGCGTCAACTTCGCCCTCTTTCTCGGCAGCTTCGCGACCTTTGCGGTGCTTTACTGCGTTCAACCGCTGATGCCGGGCTTCGCCAGCGGCTTCTCGATCTCCCCCGCCGCCGCGAGCCTCTCGCTGTCGGCGGCGACCGGGGTTCTGGCGGTCGCGATGGCGTTCGCCGGGACGGTGTCGGACGTCTTGGGCCGAAAGGCCGTCATGACCGCTTCTCTAGCCGCCGCCGCGGCGACGACGCTCGCCGCCGGGTTCTCGCCGGACTGGACAACGCTGATCGCGCTGCGGGCGCTGACCGGCCTTGCGCTCTCGGGCGTTCCGGCGGTGGCGATGGCCTATCTCGCCGAGGAGATGGATCGTTCGGCGATCGGACTGGCGATGGGCCTCTACATCGCCGGCAACACGCTGGGCGGCATGGCTGGACGCCTGGGGAGCGCGGCCGTCGCCGACGTCGGCGGTTGGCGCGCGGCCTTCGGCATCGTCGGGCTGGTTTCGCTAGGCTGTGCGTGTGTGTTCGCTTTCGCCCTGCCGAGGGAGCGGCGGCTGCCGCCGAAGACGCGGCCGGCAGCGCTCCTGCCGGCGATTCGGATGCATTTCAGCGATCCGGGCCTGAGATACTTGTTCGCTTTGGGCTTCCTGCTGATGGGCGTCATGGTCACCACCTATAACTACATCGGCTTTCGGCTCGCTCAGCCGCCGTTTTCGCTGAGCCAGTCGGCGATCGGCTTCGTGTTCTCGATCTATCTCGTCGGCGCGGTCAGCTCGGCGGTCATGGGCGAGCTCGCCGGACGCTACGGCCGGCGCCGGGTCATCGGCGTCGCCATCGTGCTCATGCCGATCGGGGCGCTGCTGACTTTGCCCGAAAGCCTGGCGCTGACGATCTTCGGCGTCGGCGTCCTCACAGCCGGGTTCTTCGGCGGCCATTCGATCGCCTCGAGCTGGGTCGGGCTTCGGGCCGAGACGGCGAAGGCGCAGGCAAGCGCGCTCTACCTGTTCTTCTACTACGCCGGCTCGACCCTGGCCGGCTCGTTCGGCGGCTGGGTTTACGCCCGCAACGGGTGGCCTGGAGTGGCCGCCTTCGTCGGCGCTCTCTCGGTCCTCGCGCTGCTCGTGGCGATGAAGCTGGCGCGGGTTCCCCCGCCGGCGCATCTTCGCGCTTCGTAAAGAGGGCGCCTGGGCATGGAGTGGCGGGACGAAGGGCTCATCATCGGCGTCCGCAGGCACGGCGAGCAATCGGCGATCGTCGAGGCGATGACCCGGGCGCATGGCCGCCATCTCGGCCTCGTCCGCGGCGGGCGCTCGGCGCGGTTCGGCCCGACGCTGCAGCCCGGCAACACCATCGGCCTCGTCTGGCGCGCGCGACTCGACGAGCATCTGGGCGCCTACGCCGTCGAACCCTTGTCGCTGAGGGCGGGGCGCCTGATGGCAAGCGCGCTGGCGCTCGCCGGACTCAACTATCTCGCCCAATTGATCCGGGTCCTGCCCGAGCGCGACCCCCACGAGGGGGTGTACGAGACGCTGAGCCTCATCGCCGACGCCCTTGACGACAGCGCGCTCGCCCCGGCGCTGGTCGCCCGGTTCGAGACCCAGATCCTGGCCGAATGCGGGTTTCGGCTCGATCTCAGCCGCTGCGCGGCGACCGGCGCGACCGAGGGCCTGGCCTATGTCTCGCCCAGGTCGGGGCGGGCGGTGAGCGCCGAAGCCGGGGCGCCGTGGCGCGATCGACTGCTGCCGCTGCCCGCTTTCTTACGCGAAGGCGCGCGTGTCGAGGCGCGGCCGAGCGCGGGCGAGATCGCCGACGGGTTCCGCCTGACCGGCTTCTTCTTGGCCCGCGACCTGTTCGGGCCGAACAACGCGCCGCTGCCTGACTCGCGCGCTGTCTTCCTGTCGGCGGCGGCAAAGACGCAAGCGCTCTGACGAAGGATCAAGTTTTAGTGATCGGAATCGCGGAACCGCGAGGGTGTCGGCGCGTTCGTTCGATATCCTTATGAAGGAGGAATGCCATGAAACGATTGATTGCTTTGGCCGTGGGCGCGGGCGCCCTCGGAGTTGTTGCTGCGGCGTCGCCGGTGTTTGCGCAGGACACGGCCGTGGACAATAACGGCTACATCACGGGTTCGCCGTCGTATGCCAGCGGCCCGTTGGGCATCCTGGCGCTGCCATTCCAGGTCGTCGCGGCGCCGTTCCAAATGTTCCAGCCGGCAAACGGCGCACTCGGCCCGACTTCCGGGGCTCTCGTTCCTGTGAACCCCGGCTGTGGGGTGTGGCACGACTGGAACGGCAGGTACACCGCGATGTGCGGCCTGTAACTCCAAGAAAGGCCGACGGCTCTTGGGCCGCCGGCCTTGTCCTCGCCAGCGCCCCGCGCCGCGAGGGTTCGCGCTTAGCGTACGGGCCGCGTTCCTGTCGAGGCTATCCGACCTCGAACACGGACAGGGCGACGCGGTCCGGATGCCTCGCGCCGCTGGCGATGAAGAGCGGCCGTGTCAGCCATTGGTGGGGCGGCGCTGCGGTCTCAAAGCGCGGCGTAGTGCGGAAATACACCTCGGCGGGATCGACCGGCTCGCCGCGCGTCATGCGCGCCATCACCGCCGGCGGGCCGAAGCGAACGCCGGAATTTTCGATGTACAGCATGCTCCCGTCGTCGAGCCGGGCGACGTAGCGAGCTTCGAGCCGGGTAAAGCCGTCCGGGCCGATGACCTGATAATCCGCGCCGGCGTTCAGGATGGTCCCATTCAGCCTCACGCCCTGAATGACGCCGCCGACGATCGGCACCACGCGTCTCAAGCCTTGCGCGGTCTCCCCGACCGCGATCGGCGCGCCGACCTCGACGAGAAAATCCGCGACGTGGGTCAGGGTTGGGGTCATGAGATGAGCTATGATCCCTTCTCGCCGCGCGCAGCTTGCCTGACCGCCCGCGTCGATCAGATTCCCGCGTACCATTCGTAGCCGCGATCCTCCCAGAACCCGCCGCGCCCGCGCGATATGCCTGAGAAGCCGTCGATCGCCTCGATGCGCATCACGTATTTGGCCATTTTGTACCCGAGCTGCCGCTCGACCCTGAGCCGCAGCGGCGCGCCGTGCTCGACTTTGAGCGGCGCGAAATTCATCTCGTACGCCAGAATGGTCTGGGGATGAAAGGCGTCGATGAGGTCGATCGTCTCGTAATAGCGGCCCGTGTTGTCGAGGGTCTGCTCGAGCGTATCGGCGCAGAAGAAGGCGATGTAGCGGGCCTGCGGCTTGAGGCCCGCCGCCGCGAGGAGAGCGGACAATTGAACGCCCTTCCATTGCCCGATGCAGCTCCAGCCCTCGACGCAGTCATGCCGGGTGATCTGCGACCGCGACGGTAAGGTGCGCAAGCCAGCGAGCGTCAGCTTCATCGGCCGTTCGACGAGGCCGCCGACCTCAAGATTCCAGTCGGCGAAACCGCTCTGGCGCAGCGCGACATAGCTGGGATCGTCGGGATCAATCGAGCCGTTCGGCTTGAAAGTCGGGGTGATCGCGCCGGGCGGGTATTCCGGCGCCAGCGCCGCGCGCGGCGCGAGCAGGGCGCGCTGAACGGCTTTGGTGACAGCCTCGGCCTTGTCCAGAACCGAGAGCGCCGCCGGTGAGCCCGTATCGCAACCCGAGAGCGGCGCCGCCGCAGCGCCCGCGCCGAGGCCGAGGAGGAGCCTACGACGACTGAGGCGCAGCGGCGCCGGCCGTGCCAGACCTTCGCCAATCATCGCCGAGCCTCCCCGATGCGATACCGGCCAGTGATCATCGAGCGCATATTGTTGATCGGCCCTGAGAGGACCACCATCGCGATATGCACGATGACGAACAGGACGAGATAGGTCGCGAGCAGGAAATGCGCGGCGCGCGCCGCCTGCCGCCCGCCGAAGAGGCTGAGCAGCCACGGGAAAGCCGCATCCATCGCCGGCGACATCGTGAGCCCGGCGAGGATCAGGATCGGAAAGGCGACGACGACGCTGAGATAGGCCAGCTTCTGCAGCACGTTGTAGTGCAGCGCTTCATCTCCCTCGGGGAACCTGAGCCGCGCGTGATCGACGATTGCGCGCGGAATCGCACGGATGTCGGCTGCGCTCGGCCAGAGGTCGCGAATGTGGCGACGGCCGATGAGATAGGCGAAATAGACGAGCCCGTTGAGCACGAGAATCCAGGCAAAGAAGAAGTGCCAGCGCCGCCCCATCGCCAGATCCTGATAAGCCGGCAGCGTCGACCAGGACGGAAAGCCGCGCTCTTCAAGTTGCCCGTCGTCGCCGCGCGAGGCGCCAAGGAGACCGGTGGTGTTGAATGGGCGGCCGAAGATCGTGGTCACGCCAGCGGTCGGATCGCCGTCGTCGTTCTCGCGCGCCGAGAGCGAAAAGAACGGATGGGCGAAATTCGTCGCTTGGCCCCAGGTCAGCGCCGGATCGGCGTTGAAGATCTGCAGGCCGCTCATCAGCAGCACGACAAAGCACCCTGCATTGACCCAATGGCAGATACGCACGAGCGGCGAATGCCGGACAATGACACGGCCAGTCGGCGCATCGCTCGCGCGCAGGGCGGAAGAAAGCGACGTCACTACAAGCTCTCCCTCATGTTGGGGCTTCAATACGCCGGTTCCGGCGCCGACTCCAATACGGGCGGTCGCGGCCAAGTGTTTCGCGCCGTGACCCAACATTTTTGTTTGGGCATCTTTTTTGGCCCAATTCTGAAACCTTGCGGGAGGCGCCCCGTAACCAACCCGTGCCGGTCAAGGGCGGGAACGCGATGATCGGTTCGAACCAACATCGGAGACGAACATGAACGCCAAGATTTCGCTTACCGCCGCGGCGCTCGCCGCCACCGTCGCCTTCGCTGCGCCGATAGCCGCGCCCTTCGTCGCGCCGGCCTACGCCGAAATGACCAAGATGGTGGGCGGCGCGCCGATGTATCCGAGCAAGAACATCATTGAAAACGCCGTCAACTCGAAAGATCACACCACCCTCGTCGCCGCTGTGAAGGCCGCAGGCCTTGTCGACACGCTCGAGGGCGCCGGACCGTTCACGGTCTTCGCGCCGACCAACGAGGCGTTCGCCCGTCTGCCTGCCGGCACGGTCGACACGCTGCTCAAGCCGGAAAACAAGGGCATGCTGACCTCGATTCTGACCTACCATGTCGTGCCCGGCCGTCTGACCGAGGCCGAGATCGACGCCATGATCCGCGACGGCGGCGGCAAGGCGATGCTGAAGACCGTCCAGGGCGAGGAGCTCACCTTCCAGCGCTCCGGCGGACGCCTTTGGGTGATCGACGCCAAGGGCGACAAGGCCGAGGTCACGATCCCGAACGTGATGCAATCGAACGGCGTCATCCAGGTGATCAACAAGGTGCTGCTCCCGAGCTGAGCCTCCTCCTACGGCTCACGGGGGAAGCGGTGGGCGGGCGCCATTAGCGCCCGCCCTGTTCGCGCGTGCGCGAAAGGAGCGCTGGTTGCGCCAGTCGTGCGGCGCTAGGATGCCCGAATGACAATCCGGGGAGAGGCGCCGGGCAGGGGATCGCCGGCTCAGGCCACGGATAGTCTCGCCGATCTCCTGGGCCGCATCGCGGCGCGTGACGCGGCGGCGTTCTCGACGCTTTACAAGGCGACCAGCGCGAAACTCTACGGGGTCGTCGCCCGTATTCTTCCCAGAGGCGACGCCGCCGCCGACGCGCTTCAGGAGGCCTATGTGCGCATCTGGGAAAAGGCCGGCGAGTTCGACCCCGCCAAGGGCTCCCCGCTCGCGTGGATGGCGACCATCGCCCGCAATCGCGCCCTCGACGAGGTCCGGCGGGTTCGTCCAGGGTCGCTCGAGGACTTGCCCGAGAGCTTCGAGCCGGCCGCGGATGAAGTCGACCCGCTCGCTGCAAGGGAACGGTCCGAGGGACTGGTTAAGCTGCTGAACTGCCTTCAGGCCCTGGACGAGGAAAAACGCGCAGTCGTGTTGCTGGCCTATTACCGCGGTTTGAGCCGCGAGGCGCTCGCGCTGCGCTTCGGGCGGCCCGTGCCGACGATCAAGACGTGGCTGCATCGCAGCCTCGCCCAACTCAGGGATTGCTTGGCGTCATGACGGTCACTCCCGACGACGATTTCGCCGCCGCCGAATATGCGCTGGGCACACTCGATCCGAGCGAGCGCGCGGTCATGGCGGCGCGGCGGCTGCGCGAGCCTGACCTCGATGAGGCGATCCGCGCCTGGGAGGCGCGGCTTGCGCCGCTCGCCGAGGCGGCGGGGCCGATCGAGCCGCCGCGCGACCTTCTGCCGGCGATCGAAGCGCGCATTCGCAGCGCGACGCCCGAGGCGCCGGGGAATGCGGCCGTCGCCTCGCTGAGGCGCAGCGTCACGCGCTGGCGCGCAGCGGCGATCGCCGCCTCGATCATCGCCGGCGTTCTGGCGGTCGGGTTCATCGCCCGCGAGGCGACGCGCGAGGCCGTCCCGCATGAATACGTCGCCGTGCTGCAGAAGGACGCGGCTTCGCCCGCCTTCGCGATCACCGTCAATCTCGACACCCGCGAATTCACGGTGCGTCCGGTCGCGGCGACCGCGCCGCCGGGCAAGGCGTACGAATTGTGGCTCATCGACCCCAAGATCGGCGCGCCGCGGTCGCTGGGCGTGATCGCCGCCGATAGCGCGACCCGGCGCGCCAATCTCACGCAATATGATCGCGCCGTGGTCGAGGACGCGACCTACGCCGTCACCGTCGAGCCGCCGGGCGGCTCGCCCACCGGGCAACCGTCCGGGCCGCCGGTCTTCGTCGGCAAGCTGATCCCGGTCGGACCCTGAGACGCCGGTCTCGGTTCGGCGCTGATCGCCCCGAATCGACATCGATCCGGGCTCCCCGGTCACCGGGCCGAGGGCGGCGGCGCTGGCGCCGATAAGCCATAGTGTCGGTCAGCTCACCGAAAGTATGCCATATCCGCTACCGAGATATGGTCGCGCCATTCAAGGTTTCTGTTCTGTTTCAGCAAGATTGTGCAATGATTGGCGTAAGCTGCAAGCTCCAAACATCGGAGGCAACGACATGACACGCTTACTTTCTATCGCTCTGTCCACTGCTGCGATCGGCTTCTTCGCGTCTTTGACGCCGGTCGTCGCGCAAGTCGCGGGCAACCCGGGCG
>PLUH01000365.1:0-12292 GCA_003164825.1 Hyphomicrobiales bacterium | reverse complement strand
CTGAGCCCTTAATCGCCTGCAACTCAAGCTTGGCGCCGCCCGCGCAAAGGGCGGCGCCAACTTTTTCAAAAGTTGCGCCAACGTGAAATCCTGACGGAGCGGCTGAAGCTCCTGCTCCGCTCGGCGGGGCGTTTCGCGTCAATTCGTCGTGATCCCGCAGAAATTATGCGGATCGCGAGCCTTCGCGATCGTCGCCAATGCTGACACGCACTGTCCGTCTGCTGCCGATCATGAAAGAGCGCGCCGCAAGAAAAGGCGGGGAGCCTTCGTCCGGAACCCGCAAGAGCGGAACCAATAACGTTCGTGAGCGTTTGAATCGCTGGCTTGACCGGGCGCACGGGCCACGGGCGCGGCGGGCGGCGAAGGCGGACGCATCGTCTATCCGATGGCGGGCGTGCGGGAAACAGGAGCACGTCATGAACAGTGCATTTTTGGTCGCGTCGGCCGCAGCATTGGCGGGCCTCGCCGGATTCGGCGTTCGCACACAGGACGTGACGCCCGCTCAAGATCTGAGCTCGCAGGAAAGCGGCCAAGAGGCAGGAGTTTTTTCTCAGTGGCTGACGGCCGACGCGCCCGAATGCGTGCCCGTCTCCCAGATCGGCTCGGTGTCTCGGTTGACGAAGCTCACGCCCGAGCAGTTCCAGTTCGTGCGGGCGCTCTACATCGCCATTCCTCCGGTTTCGCGAGAGCTTCCGCCGGGCGACAGCGCGGTGGTGGCGAGCGCCGACGGCAAGGCGATGATCGCGCTCGTCGCCGGCGGCCAGGCGTGCGCGCGCTTCCTCGCGCCGGATTTCGTTCTGTCGATGTTGGTTCAGGTCGGCAGAGGTGAGATCGGGATGATTGGCGAGCCGATTTGAGGTTCCCATAAACCGCGAACAGCGCTGAGGTCGCAGGGCTGCGACAGCCTGGGGCTTTGAGCGGCGCTATTGCAGGCCGCGCCGTTCCCTTCTATGGAGTCAATAGGGTTCGAGTCGGAACGATTGCGCGTTGCAAGTCCCGCGACCCGTAACGGGCCTGCCGGGGGCAACGGCGGTCGATCGCGCGGCTTGGGGCGAGGGGAATGCTGAAATATTCCGGGGCGCTTATTCTCGCCGCCGCACTCGGCGCGGCGCCGGCGGTCGCCGCGGACCTGCCGACCAAGAAGCCGCCGCCCGAGCCTTTGGTCGCTCCGCCGCTGCCCTCGACCTGGCATTTCGAGATCACCGGATACGGCTGGGGGACCAGCATCGCGGGAAGCACGGGCTTCGGCTCCCTGCCGACGCTGCCTTATTACGCGAGCTTCGGCAAAGTGCTCGAGCACTTCCAAGGCGCATTCATGGGCAGCGTGGTCGCCCGTAACGACATGTTCATCGGCGGAATCGATTTCATCTGGGCGCGGATCGGCGGGTCGAGCACGCTTAGCAACCCGGACAATGCGCTCTACGGCGGGAAGACGAGCCTCACTCTCAACGAGAGCGCCATTACCGCTTTCGGCGGCCTTCGCGTGCCGCTTGGCGTCCCGAACCTCGATCTCTACGGCACCGTCGGCGCCCGCAACTTCTACAGCGGGAACAAGCTCACTGTCTCTGGCCCGTTCGGATTGTTCAACGGGACCGAAACCGTGAACAAGGACTGGGTCATGCCGGTCGCCGGCTTCGCCGCGCAGTATCGCTACAACGACCGCTGGTTCACGAATGTCCTCGCCGACCTTGGCGGCTGGTCAGACGCCGCAACCGGGCAGGCGCTTGCCTCCGTCGGCTACAACTGGACGCAGAACATCGCAACGACCATCGGCTATCGCGTCATGTACACCTACACCCACCAGGACACCGGCTTCAATGAGCTTACGCTTGAGCCGAAAAGCTTCCGCTACCAGCAGTGGATGTACGGGCCTTTCGCCGGATTCAAATACAGCTTCTAGGTCCCTCACCACTTCTCGAATGCGCGGGTGACGCGCCGCATGAACGCCTCTCGCCGCGCCGCGGTCGAGAAGTTCATATCGTAATGGGCGAGATATTCGAACCGGCCCTTCGGATCGATCAGCAAGCCAATGTTGTAACGGACAAAGCGGTGCGCCGGGTTGTTCTTCGCCGCCACGTCGCGCCGGCTCTCGCCATAGGTGCAGACCGCCGCCATGCGCTTGAGGTGCCACAAAGTGGGGTGAAAGAGGCCCGATTCGTCGATGCGCAGCGCGACGCCGGGCAGGAACACCCGCTGGAAGTACCCCTGCATCATCGCCGGCAGGCCGTCGAACCAGACCGGAAACACCAGGACGAGCGCCTCGGCGGCCCTCAGGCGCTTGACGTAAGATTCGACCTCGCGCGTGTTGACCCTGGCGTCGACGTAATGGGCGAACTGTTCGCGCGACATGACCGGATCGAACCGCTCGGCATAGAGATCGAGATCGTCGACGCTGTGCCCGCCCGCGCGCAGGGTCTCCACTGCGCGCAGATGCAGCGCGGCGATGAAGCTCGTTTCCAACGGGTGCGCATAGACGACGAGAATGCGCAAATTCGCTCATGCTCCAGTCGGCTCGGCGCGCCGATGCCGAACTCTCGCGCCGCGCTCGGCGGCGATGAGGAATTCGATCCGCGGCGGGGCGACCAGCATATCCCGGATTTCGTCCTCGAGCACCCGATCGGCATTGGTGACCCGCTCGCGCAAATGCATGAGCTCAAGCCACGTCTCGATGAGATAGGTCTCCTCGTAACGCCCGAATTCGCTGGCGTCCTCGAATATGCCCCAGGCGAAAGCGCCGTCGCGCCGGCGCTCGAACCCAAGTTCGTCAAGGGCGCGCAGGAACGCTGTGCGGTCCTTGGGGTCGATCCGGTACTCGATTTTCACCAGCACCGGGCCACGATTGTTATCGATCTCCTCATGGGTCTGCGGCATGCCCCAATGCTGGGAGGGCGAAAGATCGAGCGCCGCGCCCTGCTGCAGCTTCCACCGCCAGGTGAGGGGGATCGCCACAATCGCGCCCGCAGCCGCCAGAAGGAGCGCGGCCGGGAGTCCGGTCTTGTCGGCGATATCGCCCCAAAGGGCGCTGCACAGGGTCATCGTCCCGAAGATGACGGTCAGGAAGATCGCGAGACCGCGGCCGCGCACCCAATCCGGCAGCACGTTCTGGGCGGAGGTGTAGAGGCACGTCAGGTTGGTGACCCAAGCGATTCCGGCCAATAGGGCGGCTGAAAGCGCGACCGGCAGATCGTGCGCAAACGCGAACAGTGTGAGCGCGGTGGCGGTCATGACCGTTGCGAGGGCGACAAGCCGATCGGGACCCAGCCGCTCCCGCAGCTTTCCATGTTTCAGCGAGCCTAGGATCGCGCCAAGGCTGACTGCGCTGAGGAGCAGACCGTAGTGCTCCGCGCCCTCTCCGGTCCGCCGGGCGATCAACGGCAACAGGCCCCAATATGCAGCAGTGAACGGATAGATCGCCATCGTCCGCGCCAGCGTCGCCCACAGCAGGCGATTGTTGGCGGCATGCCTGAGGCCGGTCCGGAGCGCGCTGCTGAGCCTCTCCGCGGGAAGCGACGCGGTCTGTCTCGCCGGCGCGCGCCACCAGGTCAGCGCCGCGATCACCCCCAGATTGGCGGCGACGAAAATCCAGAACGGCGCGACCAGGCCGAATTTGATGATGAGCAGGCCGCCGAGCGCAGGACCAACCGTGCGGCCCAAATTGTAGCCGACGCCGTGCGCTGCGATCGCCCCGGGGATCTCGGGCTTCGGCACCAGGAGCGGCAGGATCGACAACCAGGCGGGCGTGTTCAGCGCCCAGGCCGCGCTGAGGACGAACGTGGTCACGAGCAACAGAACCGGCGAAGCGAAATCGAGCGAGACCACGGCGGCGAAAACCGCCATCAGCGCGGCGATCGCGTAGGAGACCGCGATGATCATGCGCCGCGGATCGACGATATCGGCGATCGCGCCCGCGGGAAGAGTGAAGAGGAACATCGGCAGCATCGTCGCCGCGTGCACCAGCGACACCTCGAACGGGTCGACGTCGAGCGTCGTCATCAGCCAGCCCGACGCCGTGTCATACATCGCAATGCCGAGGAGAGCGCACGTGCTCGCCACCCAAACGATCGCGAACGCCGGATGGGCGAAGGCGCCAAGCCGGGACGGCGCGTCGGTTGCGGGTTCTTGGGGGATGTGGAAGTCCATCTTCGAATCGCTCCTCGCGTCGGACCGGCGGCCGCCTAGTGCGAGACCAAAATGCAGCGGTCGGCCTTCAGGAGAAGGTCCCGCGTCACTCCGCCGAACGTAAACTCGCGCAGACGGCTGTGCCCGAACGCGCCCGCCACGATCAAATCGGCCTCAAGATCTTTGGCGATCCCGGCGAGATGCGTGGCCTCGGGCCCATTCAGCGGCGACGCCAGACAATTCGCCTCGACGCCGTGCCGAGCGAACCAGTCGCCGACATCCGCGAGACGCCGCCGCGCCGCCTCCATCTCGCGCCCGTCGACCAGTTCGACGACGTCGACCCCTTTGCTGGCCTTGAGGATCGGCAGGGCGTCGACGACCGCCCGCCGCGCCTCGCGGGAATCCTTCCAGCAAACCAGGGCCCGCGTCAATTTGAGGCCGGCCGCGCCGGCAGGCGCGATGAGAACCGGCCGGCCGGCGCGCATCAGCAGATCGCTGACATCGATTTCGGGCGAGGGAAGGAATATCCGCTCGCCCGGTTCGGCGGCAGCCACAATCAAGTCGACTCCGCGAGCCTCGTCGGCGATATGCTGAGACGCCGGTCCAGCCGTCATTTGTGAGCGCCACTGAAGATCTTCCACCATCGACAACGCGGACCGGAACTCGGCCTCGAGTGGGGCCGCGCGCTCGCGAAATTTCTCGAGGTCGCGGTCGGGCGGCTCGCCGGGCCCCCTCGCCATGACGGCGGAATGCATCGAGGCCTGCCGGGCGACGACGCCGACCACGGCGGCGGAAAAGCGCCGCGCCATGTCGGCGACGACCGCGAGCAGGTCGGCGTTCGACCGATCCGTCCGCATGCAGGCCATCAGGATGGAAATCGTCGCCAACCAAGTCTCCACGGCCGAATCGGACGCAGGCGCCGTCGTCTGTCGACTCAAACAGGATCAGGCGAGTCCGTCGTCCGCGCCCTCTTTGCGCCAGAACTCGTCCAAACATAGCGGCTGGATCGTAAATTCAAAAGCTTGCCAGGGTTGAGGCGGCCCGTTCTGCCCGATTGGGCGGCGAGCCGGGCGCGCCAGGGCCCAGACTTTGTCCGCGGTAGCGCTCGCAACGCGTCAAGAATTTGTCGCCGCTGGGTTTCGTTATGGATATCCACATCGATTCAGGCGCGGGCCGATTTCTCGGCGCTCCAGACCGCTTGGATGGGGGGCGCGTCGACGCCCTTGAACGGCACGCCTTGCGCCGCCGATTGGTCGGTCGGTACGACGATCGCGTCCGCGCAAATCCGAACAACCGGCCGTTGTGGAACCCGGCTGGCGAATCAAAGCGCGGCCTGCGAGGATATAGCCGTCGAGCGCCGGGGTCGCCAGACGCCGTGGTCAAAAAAAGATTTACCGGCCAGAAGCCTCCTTTTCGGGTCGGTTCCGTTTCGTGCGGACTGCCGCGGCGCCTTGAAAATTCGGCTCTCGTTCGCCATTTGAACTGCGGTTTCGTCGCGTTTTCGCCGTCCAATTCTTGCTTTTCCGCGGGGTCTTTGTTGTCCAGCGAGTCCAGCGTCAATCCGGACGCGCCCGCAGGCCAGGACTGGCGCTGGGGCGTTTTCGGGAATCTGGCGTTCACGGTCGTTCTGATCGCGAGTTCGGCGTCGAACGTCGGTTTTGCGATGTTCGACACGTCGACGAACTGGCTGATGACCAGTCTCAATTCCGACCCGAGGATGGTGTCGGCGGTGCAGGTCGCAACCACGCTGCCAATGTTTCTCCTCACCCTGCCCGCCGGCGCGCTGACCGACATCATCGACGCGCGCAGGCTTCTGATCGGCGCGCAGATCGCCGTAACCGCAATCTCGGTCGTCTTCGCGGCGGTTGTCACATTGCATCTGGCGACGCCGGCGGTGTTGCTGGCGACGACATTCTGTCTCGGCGCAACCGGCGCCCTTGCCGCCCCGGCGTGGCTCGTCATCACGCCGATGCTGGTGCCGAAGCAGGATCTCGACAGCGCCATCGCGATCAACAACACGAGCTACAATGTGAGTCGCGCGATCGGCCCGGCCATTGGCGGGTTGGCGATCGCGGCGGTCAGCATCGCCTTGCCGTTCTGGTGTTTTTGCGTCGGCAACCTGGCGGTCGTTGTGGCGCTTCTATGGTGGCGCGCGCCGCGCCGCGCGAGGGAGTCCCTGCCGGCCGAGCGCCTTTTCAGCGCGGTCCGCACCGGGCTTCGATACGCCATGAACAATCGCGACCTCGATTCGACGCTCATCCGCGCCGTCGCCTTTTTTCCGTTCGCGAGCGCGTACTGGGCGCTTTTGCCTCTGGTCGCCCGCAACCAGATGCACAATGGGCCGGAGGTCTACGGCATACTGCTCGGCGCGATCGGAGTCGGTTCGATCCTCGGCTCGTTCGCGCTAAACGGCCTCAAGGCGCGCCTCGGTCCCAATGGGCTGGCGGCGGTCGCGGCAATCGGCACGATCCTCGCGCTCGCGCTCTATGGCGCGGCGCGCCATCCTGCGATCGCCGTCGTGGCGAGCCTGGTCGCGGGCGCGTCGTGGATTACGATGATGACCACGCTGTTCGTCTCCGCGCAGGTGGCGTTGCCGGAGTGGGTGCGCGGACGGGGTCTAGCGATTTTTCTGACCGTGTTCTTCGGCGCCATGACTCTTGGCAGCGCCGTATGGGGCAAGGTCGCGAGCGTCGAGGGGCTGTCGACCACCCTCTATATCGCCGCCGCAGGCGCGGCGGTCGGGATGATCCTGACGCTTCGGTGGCGGTTGCAGGGCGCAGCCGCGCTGGACCTCACGCCGTCGATGCATTGGCGCACGCCGGTGTTCGTGCATCGCGTCGAAGACGATGAGGGGCCGATTTTGTTGACCGTCGAATATCGGATCGATCCGGAGGACGCCGGGGCGTTTCTGGCGGTGGTCCATGAGATCGGCCTCGAGCGAAAGCGCGACGGCGCTTATGCCTGGGGCGTCTTCGAGGATACGCAGGTCAGCGGCCGGATCGTCGAGACGTTCCTCATTCAGTCGCTGCTCGAACTGAAGCATCTGCGCACCCGGGTGACGATCGCCGACCGCATGATCGAGGACCAGGCTCGCGCGTTCCTGAAGGAGCCGCCCAAGGTGACAATTCTCGTCGCGCCCAGGCGCCACCGTCACGCGCGGCGGAAACGGTCGGCGCGGCTCGCCCCGCCGCGGGAGGTCGTCCGGCCCGCCGAGGTCGGGTAGGGCGGCGCGCGAGAGACTTCGCCGGTCAATCCGGCGCGCTCACTTTCGGCTCTGCGGCGCGTTTGGAGTCGGCGATCGGCTTCGCCATCAGACGAACGACCTCACCCTCGGGCGCTATCCGGCGGAAGCGGTCGAGACCGCCGGCGCGCCGGAACGCTTCGTGCAGATAGGAGCCGGCGGGCGGGCAGGCCCAGAAATCGTAGCCGCTCCACACGATCGCTTCGCTCCACAGATGCACGAAGGTCGCGCCGCGCGCCGCCTCGTGGGCCCAATCCCGATATGCCGGCAGGAACAGCTTCCAGAATTGCTCGGGCTCGATTGGGTAGCAGACATGCGAATCGAGCGCGCAGTCGTAGAGACCGNNTTGTTTACCAGGCTCGTCCCGACCGCGTCGGCCTGGCGGCAAAAGATCACGCCGTCGCCGCCGAACGCCGGCTTGCTCAAGCAAAGGATGTCGGTATCGACCCAGCAATAGCCCCTGTCCCGGATCATCCGGTAGCGGAACATGTCGGCGAAGGTCGCGATCGACGGCTTGCCGTCGGCGATGAACCGGCGAGTGAGCGATTGGTCGGGGCAAATCGCGCTCGCGTCCTCGAGGCGCACGCCGGGAGGCAGGTCGAGGCGCGGATCGTAGCTGAAGACCCGCAAGCTCGCGCCGGCTTGAGCGAACGAGGCGAGGCACGCGTAAGCGAACGGATTAAGCGTCCCATGCCAGAAGGACGCGAATTCGCAGCTGTTGGCGGAGGGCCGGTCCGCAGTCATGGGCGAAAAAGACATTTCCTTTGCAGTCCGGAGGCTCACTCGATCCTGGCCAGCACGTTCCGCCCGGCTTCCTCCCAGTCGCCGAAAAACGTCTCGGTCGTCAAATCGCCCAGCGAGACGAACTCACAATAGATGTCGAAGATCCAGCTCGCGTGGACGTCGTCCAGCATCAGATGGCGGCCGCGCTGGCCTCGGGCGATGCGAATGCAGTTCGTCATGTCGGACTGGCAGACTTCGCTGGTGTGGCCGCCGTCGATATGAAAGATGTCGAACATGAGCTCGGCGCGCCGGTTGACGAGCCACGGCAGGACTTCGCGCGAATCGCCGGGGAACAGGTGCACCCGCCCCGGGAACTCGCCTTTGAGGTAGTCGACGCACTCGGCGGTGTAAGCGTGGGACATGATGTCGACGCCGTAAAACTCGAGCTTCGGGCTCGTGGACAGCGCGAGCAGCGCACTGTGGCCGGCGTTGACGCCGACCTCAAGCAGGCGCTCCTTGAACCTGACTGCCCGCCAGACATTGCGGCGGGCCGGCGCGAGTTCGGCGGCAGGAGGCTCGTCCGCATAGCGCTCCTCGAGGTCGCGATAGAAGATGTTGCCCTCGAGACGTTCGCCGGATTGCCCGACGATGTCGGCGATGCGCTTGAGGCGGGCCCGGAATGCATCGGCGAAGACCTCGTCGAGCGTGTCGCGGCGGATCGTATAGTCGGGAATGTCCGCTGCCGGCAGCGGCTTCCCTGGAATGAGCTTGCGGCCGTTCATGGTCTTGGCGCCCCTCGGCGGATTGCTCGCCCGCTGCGGCAATCACCGCCGAAGCCCCCGTCCTATCGCCGTTTCGGGATTGGATCGCGGCCTCGGGTCGGAGAAGCCGATCGCGCCGGACGGGTAAGTCTACCAGAGCGCGCCCGGCCCCTCAATCGGCCTTGAACAGGGCAAAACCGCCAGCGAGGCTGAATGCGAAGGCGACGCCTTTACGGGCGCAAGCTGAGGATATAGGCGATCAGGTCGCTTCGGTCGCTTGGGCTGAGAACCAAGTTGGGCATCGTGGCGTGGGGCGCCTGCAGGAAGACATTCAGGCCGTCCGCGGTCGTCGAAGGCATGCTCGCGATGGTCGCAAAAGCGGGCGCGCCGGCCGGCGCATCGACGGCGCCGTGGCACGGCGCGCAGTTCAGGGCGGCCAGCCGCTCGCCTGAGTCAGGATCGCCCAAGTCTTGGCTGAGGGCCGTTGAAGCGGTAGCCGCAACGAGCAAAGCGCTCCACGCGATGGAGCGAGCAGCAGACATAAGTTCACTCCCTTCAACTCGCCTTTATTTATAGCTAGCGAGGCCGTTTTTGGAAGGCGGATAAACTGCCTTTCGACCGCAAGGCGCCTATGGAAGAGCCGATGACCACCGAGCCCGCGAGCCGCGCCGCCTCCTTCGCCGCGCTTTTGCCGCTTGTCCGCTACGGGCGGCGCTATCTCGGGCGGGCGCTGGCGGCGCTGGCGGCGCTGACGGTCTCCTCCGCGGCGACGCTTGCGGTGCCGTTTGCGCTACGGTCGATGATCGACTTCGGCTTTTCGAAAGAGAGCGGCGGCGCGATCAACGCCTATTTCATGGCCATGGGGGCGGTCGTGGTCGTCATCGCGCTCGCCGCCGCCATCCGCTACTATCTGGTGACGACGCTCGGCGAGCGTGTGGTGGCCGATCTTAGGCGGGACGTATTCGCCCATCTCACCGGTCTCGACGCCTCATTCTACGACAGCGCGCGGACCGGCGAACTGGTGTCGCGCCTCACTGCCGACACGACCCAGATCAAGGCGGCGTTCGGCTCCTCGGCGTCGATTGCGCTCCGCAATCTGTTCATGTTCGTCGGCGCGACGGCGCTCATGGTCTATACCAGCCCCAAGCTCTCGGCGCTGGTGCTCATCGCCATTCCGGTCATCGCCGCGCCGCTCATCGCCTCCGGGCGAGTGGTGCGCCGGCGCTCGCGGCGGGCCCAGGACACGCTCGCCGAGGCGACCGCTTTCGCTTCGGAGAGCCTCGGCGGGGTGCGCGCGATGCAGGCGTTCGGCGCCGAAGGCCCAAGCCAGGAGCGCTTCGCCGATGAAGTCGAGAGCGCCTACGGCGCCGCGCGCGACGCCGCCGCCACCCGCTCGCTTCTGATCGCGGTTGCGGTGTCGCTCGCCTTCTGCAGCGTGGTGTTCGTTCTCTGGCTCGGCGCGCGCGACGTGCTGGCCGGGCGCATGACCGGCGGCCTGCTGTCGCAGTTCGTGCTGTTCGCCGTGCTCGGCGCGACCTCGCTCGGCGAATTGTCGCAAGTGTGGAACGAGGTCGCCGCCGCGGCGGGTTCGGCGGGGCGGATCGCCGAGCTGCTTGCAGTGAAGGCGCGGATCGTCGCGCCGCCGAGGCCCGTCGCGATGCCCTCGCCCGCCCGCGGGGCGATCGAATTCCGCCATGTCGCCTTCGCCTATCCAGGCGCGCCGGACGCGCGGGTCATCGACGATCTCAGCTTCTCGGTCGCGCCGGGCGAACGGGTGGCCATCGTCGGCGCTTCGGGGGCGGGAAAATCGACGGTGTTCCAGCTCATCATGCGCTTCTACGATTGCGAAGAGGGCGAGATCCGCATCGACGGCGTCGACGTCAGGACGGCCGATCCGAAGGACCTGCGCGCGCGCATCGCCCCGGTCCCGCAGGACGTCTCGATCTTCGGGGCGACGGTGGCCGAGAACATCGCCTATGGGCGGGCCGAGGTCAGCGAGGTCGCGATCGAACAGGCGGCGCGGCGCGCGGCGGCGGACGGGTTCATCCGCGAGCTCCCCATGGGCTATGCGACCAAGCTTGGCGAGCGCGGGGTGACGCTGAGCGGCGGCCAGCGGCAGCGGCTGGCGATCGCCCGCGCGATCCTCAAGGACGCGCCGGTGCTGCTGCTCGACGAGGCGACCTCGGCCCTCGACGCCGAGAACGAGGCGCAGGTGCAGCGGGCGCTCGACGACGTGATGACCGGACGCACGACGCTGGTGATCGCCCACCGGCTGGCGACCGTCCTCAAGGCCGACCGCATCCTGGTGATGGAGGCGGGCCGGATCGTCGAAGAGGGCGATCACGCGTCGCTGGTCGCCCGCGACGGCGTCTACGCGCGCCTGGCCCGGCTGCAATTCGGTCCCGGCGCGGCGGCGCTCAGCGAGGCGAACGAGGCGAGCTAACCGTAAACGCCCCCAAATGTCGGCAATCGCCGCGCTTCGGGGGGATCGTTTCGCGTAGCTTGACTTTTGGGGTCGATCATCGTTGCCTTTCCGTTAGCAATTTCGCCGCGATTGGCTTAGATCCCGCGAGCGATCTCGCCGCCGACGCGCTCGACGTGTCGAAATGACGGCGTGAAATCAGGTGGAGCAAGGTGACGGCCCGGTTGACAGCAGTTGCGCGCAGAGGCGGCGAGCGTGCCGCGCCGCGTCCGCGTTGGTGGGGCGGGGTCGTCGACCATCTGGTGCTGCTCAAGCCGCGGGTGATGTCGCTCGTCGTTTTCACCGGCGCGGTCGGCTTCGCCCTCGCGCCGGCGCAATTCGACTGGCCCAGGTTTCTGGCCACGATTTCGTCGATCGCCGCGGGCGCCGGCGCCTGCGGGGCGCTCAACATGTGGTGGGACGCCGATATCGACGCCAATATGTCGCGCACCGCAATGCGCCCCATTCCCCGCGGCGTGGTGCCGCCGCTCGAGGCGCTGGCGATCGGCGTTCTGCTGTCGGTCGTGTCGGTGGCGGCGCTCGCGCTCAAAGTCAACGCGCTGTCTGCGGCGTTGCTCGCGCTCACCATCGCCATCTACGTTCCCCTCTACACCATGGTGCTCAAGCGCTGGACATCGCTCAACATCGTGATCGGCGGCGCGGCCGGGGCGTTGCCGCCGGTCATCGGCTGGGCCGCGGCGACGAACAGCCTCGCGGCCGGCCCGATCGCGATGTTCCTCATCACATTCCTATGGACGCCGCCCCATTTCTGGGCCCTCGCGCTCTGCCGCAGCGGCGACTATGAGCGCGTCGGCGTGCCGATGCTGCCCAATGTCGTCGGCCACGCCGCGACCTGCCGGCAGATCGTGATCTATTCGGCGCTGCTCGTTCCGGCCTCGCTTGGCCCGCTCGTCATTCCAGGCGTCGGCCTCGTCTACGGCGTGATCGCAGCCGCCGCCGACGCAGTGCTCCTGTGGCGCGCGACGG
>PLUH01000024.1 GCA_003164825.1 Hyphomicrobiales bacterium | reverse complement strand
GCACCGCGATTCGCTTATTGTTCGGGGAGGCCTAAGTCGGGCGGCAAGGGTCGGCGAAACGTCGACCCCGCTGCCGAAGAGCTGCGGGATATCGGTCAAATATCGGCGCCCTTCGTCACTGGCGAGCTGAAGTTCGGTCATTGCGGTTCGCACCAGACCGGGGTCCATGGCGAAGGCAAGCACTCCGCTGTCTCTCAGCGTGTCCGAAATGCATTCGGTGAAACGCAACAATCCGGCCTTACTCGTCGCGTAGCCCGAGCCGTTTGGAAAAGAAGTTCCTGTTCCGCCGCCGACCATGTTGATGAGTCGTCCGCGCTTGCGCGCGAGCATCCGGGGAATTGCGGCCCTGCTGCAATTGAAAGTTCCGCGCACGTTGATCTCGATGTCGCGCCACCAGGCTTCCGGGTCGACCATCCAGATTGGGCCGAAGGCTGTAAAGGAGCCCGCGTTGTTAGCGAGCAGACTCACTGGGCCGAGATCACGCTCGATTGCGGCAAACACGGTTTCGACTGCGTCGCGATCGACGATGTCGGTCGCGTAAGCACGCGCGGTTCCGCCTTCTATGCCGATCGTCGCTGCGGCGGCCTCGATCTCCCCAGCGGTGCGGGCGAGCAGCGCCACTTTGGCGCCTGCCTTTGCTTGCGCCTCGGCGATGGCTCGTCCGATGCCCCGCCCGGCACCGGTGACGACAGCGACCTGGCCCGAGAGCTTCAAGGTGACGACTCCCTAAAATCTGCGCGCTGAATTNNCACCGCTCGCCGACTGTGCAACTTCCCCTTGATCCCGGCAACGGAACTCCTTTGGCGTCCATCACAGAGAGTCGCGATGGGGAAAAGGGCCTCACGGTCACTGGGGCGGCGCGTCGTCCCAGCATACATACCGGTGGCGGGAAACTCGGTTGGACTGGCGCGAAAACAATTCGGATCATCGAAGCCGCAATCGGGCAGCGAGCCGCGTGCGTTCGTTGAGCACATATTCCGACCTGCAGCGCTTTCTGGTCCGGGGCCCTCGCCGGGAGCCGTTTAGGGATACCGCTTTCCATCCGCAAGACGACTTGAGTTTGAAGCCGGCAAAGACGAGAGGGAGGGAGTCAGGTGGCGGTCACTCGCGGATAGCCTTGCGAACGTGACTGCCCCCAAAGCGATCCTTGCTCGCGGTGAGCGATCGAATGCGCCCTCATCACTGGGTTCCTCAGGCGCAATTCTACGGGGACGGTCGCCGACACCGGCAGCGGCCGGCCACCTATCGATACCGCTTCTGGTTCCAGCGATGTCCGAGCAGGGCAAGGATGATTATTAGGCCGTTGAAGAACTGAACGTAAAACCCGCTGAGGCCAGCAGCGACGATACCGCTTTGGATGAACGAGACGGTCAACGCGCCGATCGCGCCGCCGGTGATGGTGCCGACGCCGCCCCAGGTCGGCGTGCCGCCGACGAACACCGAGGCGATCGCGGGCAGAAGATAGCCGTCGCCGGTCGTCGGCCACCAGGTGAAGTTGACCATGGTGGACAACACGCCCGCGAGCGCGGCGCCAAGGCCCATGAAAACGAAGGTCGAGATGCGCACTCGCGAAACGTTGATGCCCATCTGGCTGGCGCTGTCGGGGTTGTCTCCGACCGCGCGTACTCGCGCGCCGAACCTGTGGCGATTGAATAGCATCGCTGCGAACACGACAAACGCCAGCGCCCAGAAGATCTGCACGGGAAAGCCATAGATCTGGCCCGAGAACAGCGCGCCGGCGGTCGAATCCTGCAGTTCGAGCAGCGCGATCGATTTGCCCTGCGTCACGATCATGATGAATCCGCGCAGCATGTAGTTCATGCCGAGCGTCGCGATGAGCGACGAGAGCCCCGCGGTCACGACCAGGGCGCCGACGCCGGCGCCCAGCGCCATGCCGGTCGCGAGCGCCGCGACGATGCCAAGGAAAGGGCTCAGGCCTGCATGCACGATCAGCGCGAAGATCCAGGCCGAAAATCCCATTGTAGCGGGGAACGAAAGATCGATCTCGCCGACCGTGACGACGAACACCAGCGGCACGACCAGGCAGAGCGCCACCGGCAGTGTGACGAGAACCGAATCGTAGATCGGCCAATGCAGGAACACCAAAGGGCTGGCGGCTATGAAAATCGCGATCATCACGACGAACACAGCGAATGTGCCGAGCGCCGCGCGATTGCGGTCGGCGAAGCGTCTCATCGCGCTCTCGGGTGGGCGCGCGACGGGCTTGGCGCGAGCATCAATCGGTTCGAGTGAAGCGCTCATGCGGCCGCCTCCGGCCGGTGACCAGGCGACGGCGGGATCTCGATGCCTTGCGGATGCGCGAGCCGCTCCATATACGCGATCAGGCGCTCGGCGGTACCAACCTCCTCTTTGGTCGCCTGTAGCGCCACCGTGCCGCGATCCATCACGACGAAACGCTCCGCTATGTCGAAGACGTGGTGGATGTTGTGACCGATGAAGAGCACCGAACGTCCGCCGGCGCGCACCGCGCGGACGAAGCGGAACACCTTTTCGGTTTCGGTCAGCGAGAGCGCGGTGGTCGGCTCGTCCATGACGATCAGGTCCGCCTTATTGTAGATGGCGCGCGCGAGTGCGACCCCCTGCCGCTCGCCACCCGAGAGCTGCCCGACAATCGAATCCGGCGTGAAGACTTTCGACGTGAATCCGATCTCGCGCATGAGCCGCTCCGCCTCCGCCCGTTCGCGCCTAGCGTCGAGAAAGCCCAACGCATTGGTCGCTTCGCGACCAAGGAAAATGTTGCGCGTGATCGTCTGCTGGACACAGAGCGCGCGGTCCTGGAACANNATTTGCCGGCGCCGTTGTCGCCAAGAAGGCCCACGACCTCGCCGCGGTCGACGTGGAAATTGACGCCGCCGACCGCGAACACGCGTCCGTAACTCTTGGCGATGTTCCTGAGTTCGATCAGCCGTTCGCCCATCGCCGCGTCTCCGAGGAACGTGAGGGTCCGGCGCGCCGCGATTGGCGCGCCAAATCTGTCAAACGGTCACCGCAGCCCTTCGATCGCAAGATCGGCAACCGCCTTGTAATTTTCGGGCGTCACGAAGCCCGCGCCGGTGTCGACGTTGATCGGCGCGAGGCCATAGACGATCTGCTCACAGAGGCTCAGAATCGGCAGATAGCCCTGCTGGAACGGCTGCTGGTCTGCGGTCAGCTGCACCCAACCGTTCTTGAACGCCTCGACGATCTGGGGACTGGTGTCGAAGCCGACGTTTATCACTTCACCCGGCTTCTTGCCCGCGGCTTTCATGTAGGTGGCCGCGTTGCCGAGCTGTTGGCCGCCGGGATNNCCCTCTTCGCGCGCGTTGCGGATGACATCGTTGGAGGCCAGGATCACAATCGCGAGGTCCCCGGACTTGAGGCCGAAGCGCCGCACCATCTCGACGCCGAGCGCATGGCCCTGCGGCGCCTGCTGCGCGCCGATGTAACCGCCGCCCACCTTGTCGACCGCCGCCGGCACGGGCACGTTCTGGTACATCATCCTGATGCCCTGCTTGGCGGCCTCCTGCGCCAGCGGGAGGATGGCCGCCTCGCCCGGATGACCCATCATCGCGATGCCGTCGGGATGGGCCGCGACCGCCTCGCGCAATTGCTGGGTCATCTTTTCGTTGGCCCAGCCGGAAAAGACGTAGTCGACCTGCGCGCCCGTGTCGGCGGCGGCCTGTCGCGCCCCATTGTAGACGATCGTGCCAAAGGCGTCGCCTTCAGCGCCGCCGACAAAGAAGCGCAGGTGCACCTTGCTGCACCATTTGTCGCGCAACGCCGCGGCATCGGCCATGCCGGCCGCGCCAAGAAGGGTCGCACAGGCTAGAGCAAGCGCAGTCGATCCGCGCCAACCCGAAATCAAGCACCGCTTCATCACACTCCTCCCAGTTTCGTTTCGGCTTCACGCCGATGTTTTGCCGGTCGGATTCTTTCCGCCGGCGGTGAAGTCGTCATTCAGACGGGATTGGCGACGAAGCGAGCGCCGCCCCGGCATTGCCTGAGGTAGTCGAGCGCACGGACCTGGCCCGCCATCTCCAGTTCCTCCCGATAGACCGGGTCGTGCCAGCCCTCGATGTCGATTGATCCCACATAACCGGCGAGCCTGAGTTCGCTGATGACGCGCGTCCAGTCCGTGTCGCCAAAGC
This sequence comes from Hyphomicrobiales bacterium, assembly GCA_003164825.1. GTDB lineage: Bacteria > Pseudomonadota > Alphaproteobacteria > Rhizobiales > Beijerinckiaceae > Roseiarcus. The sequence goes on along the minus strand of PLUH01000024.1, from coordinate 3,470 downwards.
CCGGCGTGCGCATCTGGACGAATGGAACTTTGCCGAACACGCCATGCTCGCGAACCACGTCCCAGCGCACGGTCGCGTCCTTGCCGTGAACATGGAAGAACTTTGGGGCCCATTTACGGATCTGGGGCATGGGGTCGATCAGATAGACGAGCTGGTGGCACGGCTCCCATTCGAGCCCGAGATTGTCGCTCGGGACTGCATCGAACATGAGCTCCCAGGCGTCGGGATTGTGCGCGATATTCCAGTCGCCGGTCGCCCAGTTTCCGTCCATCGCGCAATTCTCGAACGCGAGCCGAACGCCCTTGTCGGCGGCGCGGCGCGAAAGCTCGCCCCAGACCTTCTTGAATTGAGGCAGGCTCGCCTCGATCGGCTGTCCGCGTACCCGTCCTGTAAAGCCCGCGACTGTTTGGGCTCCGAAATGNNAGCGGATTGCCGAACATGCCGAGCGTATCGATCGTCACGTCCGCGTCGCCGATCGCTTCACGGAGCTGCTTGGCCAGCAGCGCGAGATCCTTGTTCATCGTCTGCCAGAAGAAAGGCTCGATGCTTTCGAAGCCAAGTCCGACGATCCGACGCACATACGTGGCGGGATCCGGCGCATTGGCGCGGATCATGGTTCCGATGCGGATGTCGAGCAACGCTCTCATTGAAGTCCCANNACCATGGCGAGCGAACGAATGTTGTCGCGCCCGACGGTTTCGGGCTCGCTCCCCGACCGGACGGCCGAAACGAAATCCGAGAGAACGCCGAAATGCCCGTCGACCCGGTCCTCCGGCGCGAGCGGCGGGGGCTCGACCGTGGTCATCGGGTCGAAGAGGCCCTTGCGTTCGCCTCGTCCCAGAACCTCGATCCGGATCTCATCCGACCCGTCCCAAGTCAGCGCGCCTTTCGCGCCGACGAAGCGCCACGCGCATTCCCACGCCGTGGGCAACCCTTGCGCGCACCATGAGCCGCGATAGACAAAGACGGCGCCGTTCTCGAGTTCGAAGATCGCCGCCGCCGAGGAGCCCTGTCGATACCAGGACTTCGGCGGATTCCATTCGCGGCAATAGACGCCCGACGCAGCCAATCCTGTCATGCAGCGCAAGGCGTCGAAGCTGTGAATCGCCATGTCGAGCAACAGGACATGATCCATTTCCTCGCGAAAGCCGCCGAAGTGCGGGGCGAGGAAGAAATCCGCGTGAACACCGGTGATCGCGCCGATCGTGTCCGACCGCACCGCCCGCGCGATGCGGCGCACGCCCGCGAGGTAGCGGCGGTTTTGCACGACGGCGTGGATGCGCCCTGCGGCTTTCGCACGGGCGACAAGATCGCGCGCGTCCGCGAGCGTCTCGGCCATCGGCTTCTCACTGAGAACATGGCAGCCTGCCGCAAGCCCCGCAGAAACAACTTCATGCCGGGCAGAAGGCACGACAACGTCGAAGAGGAGGTCCGGGCGGCTTTCGGCGATGAGCGCATGGACGTCGCCGGCGACGAGGAGATCTTTGAGCGAGAATTCGGCGGCGCGCGCTTTGGCGCGTTCGACGTCGAGGTCGGCCAGGCCGACAATGCGCAAATCGGGGATCCTCGTGGCGGCTTGCAGCCAGGCCCGGCTCATTGCGCCACAACCGACGAGCGCGGCTCTCAGCTCCATCGACGTTTCTCTCCCGGACCGCCATCGTCATTGCGGCGGGCACCGTAAACGTTTACGATGGTAGAGGCGGTCGCCCGCCTTGTCAAGCGGGGGCGGGCGCTTCTATGAGCGCCGGTCGGGTGAAGCCGCCTCGAATCGAGTGTCCCGTCGGCTTGGATGGCGCAACGCCTTGATCGGAATTCGCGACCTCGCCCGGCATCTCGACATTTCAATCGGCACGGTGTCGCGCGCGCTGAACGACCGCGCCGACGTTAACCCGCTGACACGCCAGCGCGTGCGGGAAGCGGCCGCCAAGCTCGGCTATTCGCCCAATCAGTCGGGGCGAAGCCTGCGACGTGGCCGAACTGATCTGGTCGCCATGATCGTCCCCAGCGGCTCCGACAACACCCTCATCAACACCGTGTTCCTCTCCGTCCTCGACGGGTTGAAGCGNNGCCTCGCCGACGCTCTGATCATTGCGGACACGGAGGGCGTCGATCCGAGGGTCGACTATCTGGGGAAGCTCGCGAAACCGTTCGTCGCGTTCGGGCGAACGCGGACGCCCGCGCGCCACGCGTGGGTCGATGCCGATTTCGAGGCGGCGGTCGAGGGCGCGGTCGAACGCCTCGTCGCGCTCGGGCACCGGCGGATCGGGTTGGCGCTGCCAGACCTTCGCCGAAACTATCTTGATCTGGTCGCGACCGGCTACCGGCGTGCAATGCAGACGCGCGGCCTACCGGTTGACGGCCGTTGGGACATCCGCCGCCCGTCGGGCGAGCGCGGCGGTCTCGACGCGGCGGACGCGCTGCTAGGGGCGGATCCAAGGCCGACTGCGGTTCTCGTCAGCGAATCCATGCACGCGGTCGCGCTTTATCGACGGCTCAACGAAGTGGGCCTACGGCCAGGCCAAGACATTTCCATCCTCGGCCTCTTGCCGGAGGCGCGGGCACAATATCTCCTACCGACGCTAACGACCTATCAGACAAATTGGACCGAAGTCGGCAGACGTCTCGGAGACGCCGTGATCTTGGAAATCGCCAAGACGTCGGGGGAAGGTGTTTCGCAAGACGCGAGGGGATCAAAGGCTCCACACGGGCGAGTGCAATTCAAAGTGGCGGTGGAATACAGGCCCGGAGAAAGCGTTCATTCCTTACCCACTAACGGCTGATCGTGATTGCGGCGATTTTGTCCGCCTCGTATCTCGTCACGCAGATTAGTCAGACGTCGTACTCCGAGACGTTGGCCGCCGAATTGTCGGTGGCGTTTCGAGGTCAATTCGAGGTCGGTCCCACCGAATGCAGTGACTCAAACCCCGCAAGCGCTGCCCTGCTCACTTTGAGGCTCTCGCGCGCCAAGAACGCGTTTCGAATCACCTCCGTGATGCTCTTGGGGAGCCTCGACCGAGGTCCGCTCAGGGCGGACTCTTGCCATTCCGGAGAAAGGCTGGACGGCAGGTCTCCCGCCGAATGCTGCCTTCGACGCCGCCTCAAAATGACAGCCGGATCCGCAAACCCCTCTCGAAATCGCCCGATAGTGCGCTTGTCGTCATCTGCACTATCTGGTTTTTTGGCGGGGCTCATCATGGAGCATCTGTTCGCAACATGACGCGGTGCGCTTTACAACGGACAAGTCGAATGGAGCGCGAGGCTGGCGCGCGAGGCGCCGCAGATTCTGATGGGCGTTCAATTTCCGATTGCGACGACGCTTTTCGGAAGGGGTCCGAATTCTGGGAGCTTCTGCGCAAGATGAACGACCGCCGCCAATATGCCCCTGCAACACTGCGCAATCGCGATTTCATTGTCGGTGTCCTGCGTGATGTCCTGCCGACAAAAGGCGTCATCCTCGAAATCGCAAGCGG
>PLUH01000227.1:22822-23024 GCA_003164825.1 Hyphomicrobiales bacterium | reverse complement strand
TGGCGCCGGATTCCGGACGCATCGTCCTCGACGGGGCCGAGGTCGGTTTCGACTCGCCCGCCGCCGCCAATCGCGCCGGGATCGTGTGCATCTTCCAGGAGCTGTCGCTCATTCCCGACCTTTCGGTCGCCGACAACATTGCGATCTCCAATCCGCCGCGGCGCTTCGGAATGATCGACCGACGCGCGCAGCGGCGCCTCGC
>PLUH01000227.1:0-22814 GCA_003164825.1 Hyphomicrobiales bacterium | reverse complement strand
TTGACTGCAGCCGACGTCGCCAAGGTGTTCGTGGTCTTGAAGCGCTTGCGCCAGGAGGGTCTTGCGCTCTTGTTCATCTCCCACCGCATGCATGAGATCGCCGAGCTCGCCGACGAATGCACGGTGTTCAGGAACGGCGCCAATGTCGCGACCTACGCCGCCGGAACCAAGACCGACAACGAGGTCGTCGAGATGATGATCGGGCGCGAATATAGCCACGTCTTTCCGCCGAAGCCGGCCGCGCGGGCGAACGGCGCGGCGCCGCTCCTCGAGGTCAGGAACCTGAGCTGGACCGACCGGCTGCGCGACATTTCGTTCACCGCCGAAGCCGGCGAAGTCGTTGGACTGGGCGGCCTCGACGGGCAGGGCCAGCGCGAACTGCTGCTGGCGCTGTTCGGCGTCCTGCGCGGCGTATCGGGCGAAATCCGGGTCGCGGGAGCGCCGGTTTCGCCATCGAGTCCGCATGCGGCGAAAGCGAAGTCGATCGGCATGGCGCTCATTCCGGAGGATCGCAAGACCGAAGGGTTGATGCTGCCGATGTCGGTGCGCGAAAACCTCTCCTTCGCCGCGCTTGGGCGGGTGTCGAGGGGCGGGGTGGTCGATGCGACGCGGGAGAGTAAGCTGGTCGGCGAGATGATCGACCTGCTCGAGATCCACACCGCCGGAACCGACGCACCGGCGGGCTCGCTGTCGGGCGGCAATCAGCAGAAGGTCGTCATCGCCAAGTGGCTGATGGTCGAGCCGCGCATCATTCTGCTCAACGATCCGACGCGCGGGATCGACGTCGGCACCAAGCAGGAGATCTACGTGCTTTTGCGCCGCCTCGCCGACGCCGGCGCCGCGATTGTCTTCTACACCACCGACTATGACGAATTGATCGGCTGCTGCGATCGGGCGCTAGTGCTCTACGACGGCGCGGTCAAGCGGGTGCTGTGCGGGGCCGAGATCACGGAGCGCGCGCTCATCAGTAGCGCGCTCAACATTGGGACCGAAGCGGAAGCCGCTGCGGCTACGGGACCGCGGCGATGAGCGACTGGCGGTATCGACTGGCCCAGAATCGCGGGACGCTGCTCGCGTTCGTTTTTTTCGTCGTCATGTTCGCAATCTACTCGAGCAATCATCCGGCCGGCTTCAGCGCCAATGTCGTCCAGACCGCAGCCAACAAGGGCGTGCTGCTGGCGCTGGTGGCGATGGCTCAGACTTTCGTCGTCATCACCGCCGGCATCGATCTTTCGGTCGGCATGGTGTTCGTTCTGACCAATTGCCTGGCGTCGTGGATCGTGGTCGGCACGGCCACGACCGCTGCGCTCGGCGTCGTCGGCGTTCTCCTGACCGGTCTCGCGTGTGGCGCGATCAACGGGCTCATCGTCATCTACGGCCGCCTCCAGCCGATCGTCGCCACCATCGCCAGCGGCGCGGTTTTCTTTGGCGTCGCCCTGCTGTTGCGGCCGATTCCGGGCGGCGACGTGTACGGACCGCTGGCGGACGCGGTGACTGGGCGCATTTTCGACGTCGCGCCTGCGAGCCTGGCTGCGCTTGTCGTCGTCGTTCTCGTTCTTTGGGTTCCCTATCGCCGATCGGCGATCGGCCGCGCGGCTTACGCCGTCGGCTCATCCGAGACCGCAGCCTATATGTCGGGGGTCCCGGTCGGGGCCGCCAAGTTCTGCGCCTACCTTCTCTCGGGATTGGCCGCTTCGCTCGCCGGGTTGTTTCTGACGTTCGTCACCTATTCCGGCGAAGCCTCGGCGGCGAACGGCGGCTCGTACACGCTCTTCTCGATCGCCGCGGTGGTGCTGGGCGGCGTGTCGCTGTTCGGCGGATCGGGGAGCGCGATCGGCGCGATCTTCGGCGCGCTGATGTTTCGCACCATCGGCGACCTCATGTTCGTGTTCAATCTCGACCCCCTCTGGCAGCCGCTGTTCCAGGGCCTGGTGCTGCTCGCCGCCGTCTGCGTCGGCTCGGCGCGGCTGTTTCAGGTTCGCAATCGCCTGGAGCTGTTCCCATGAGCGAGGGGACGCAGACGCGGCTGACCGGCGCTCTCCTGCGCCGCGTCGATCCGCCGGTCGCGATCGCCTTCGGCTGCATTATCGCCATGCTGCTCCTGGGCTCGCTCTACTCGCGCAGCTTTCTGTCGCCGGAATATCTGCTGCAGCAATTGAAGGTCGCCTCGTTCCTCGGCGTGATCGCCACCGGCACGATGATCGTCATTCTGCTCGGCCAGATCGACCTCTCCGTCCCCTGGGTGGTCGCGGTCGGCGGCATGATGTCGACCGCGGCGACGGGGTGGGGCCCGGTCGGCGAAGCGATGGCCATTCCGTTCGGCATCGCCTGTGGAGTCGTCCTTGGCCTCCTTAACGGCTTCGGCGTCGCCTATCTGCGCATTCCCTCGATGATCATCACGCTGGCGGTCAACGCGGTCGCCCAAGGGCTGATGGTGGTCCACACCGGCGGCTTCTCGCCGCAGGATTCATCTTCGCCGGCGATGCGCAAGCTCGCCACCGGCGATTTCCTGTTCGGCCTGCCGAACGCCCTTCTCGTCTGGGCCGTGGTCGGCGCCGGCGCGATCTTCCTGCTCAATCGCACCACCTTCGGCCGCGCCGTCTACGGCATCGGCAATCGCGAGCGCGCCGCCTATCTCTCGGGCATCGACACCCAGCGCGTGGTTCTGGTCGCCTTCGCCATCGCCGGGGGCTTGTCCGCCTTCGGGGGCGTGCTGCTCGCCGGCTACGCCAGCAAGGCCGCCCAGGCGATGGGCGACGCCTACCTGTTGCCGGCGATCGCCGCCGTCGTTCTCGGCGGCGCTTCGATCCTCGGCGGGCGCGGCAGCTATCTCGGCACCATCGCCGGCGTCATTCTCATCACGCTGCTGCAATCCATTCTGTCGGTGATCCAGATGTCGGAGGCGGGCCGGCAGATCACCTACGGCGTCGTCATCATCGCGATGCTGTTGCTGTACGGGCGAGAGGGCAGGGCGCGTTAGGCCGGCCAAAATCAGGCTGACGCTTCAAACCCTTGCGTCGGGCCCTTGGCCCAACGAATATCGCACCCGCGCCAAATCCACCGTTTCGGCGTCGGGTGTCGATGCATGAGTTTCCTGGATCAGCTGGCGTTTGGACCTGGCGGCGATCGAAAGGCCTGGGCGAGGGGCCTCCTGATAGCGCTCGCCGTTCTCGCGCTCGCCGGCGGGCTCCTCTATTACACCGTCTCGGGGGACTATGCGTTCCTGAGGGCTTCGATCCTGACCGGAGGGCCGACCGGAGCCTATCACGCGCTTGGCGAACGGCTCGCGGCGCGCGCGCTCAAGAAGAACGGCCATCTGAAGGTCGTCGCCACGGCGGGATCGATCGCCAACATCGCCCGCCTGGTCAGCGAAAGCGGGCGCTGCGTTCCCGCCTTTGCTTTTGTGCAGGATGGATTGCCGACGCCAGCCGACGCCGGCTTGGTTACCCTTGGGCGGCTGCCGCAGCCAGAGACGCTGTTCCTGATGGCGCGACGCGGGCGCGCCATCAACACTTTCAATGACCTCAAAGGCGATTCGGTCGGGATCGGTCCGGAAGGTTCGGGCACGACCTATCTGATGCAGCAATTGCTGGAGAATTCCGACCTCGCCGATCTCGACCTGAAACCGTCGAATCACGAACTCGAGGCGCAGGCGGGGCTTGTGCGTGACGGTCAGCTCGACCTCGCCGCCTTCGTCGTCAATGAGAACGCCGAGATCGTGCGCGCGCTGGCGAACAAGTACGACCTCGAGATCGTCGCTCCCGCGGACATTGAAGGGCTGGTGGCGCGGGACAAGTGGCTGCATCTAGGGCGAATCCCTGCTGGCTACTACGACATCGCCAAGCCGATTCCCGCGACCGACAAGCTCGTCGCGCAGGTCGATACGCTCGTCATGACGAACGCGTGCGTGCATCGCGCCGAGCGGGTCGCGTTCCTGATGCTGCTCAACGAGGAGTTCCCTAATTTCGTCCGCATGAACCCGCCGCCCTCGGCGAAGTCGCAAGACAGCGCGCCCCTGGCCGACGAGGCGCGCGAATTCTTCGCCAGCGGCGAGCCTGAGCTCGCGGACAAATATTTCCCTTGGCTCGTGAACCTCATGTCGCCGGCCTACTGGATCTATCTGGCGATGGCGGCCACGATCCTTCTGAACGCCGTGGGAGCCTACAGCCGGTTCCGCCTCTGGCGCATCGACGCCAACCGCGGGATCCTGGAGTCCCGGCTCAGGGCGCTCGCTCATCCCGGTCTTGCCGATGAGCAGATCAGGACGCCCTTTGCTCCCGGCCTCACGCGAGAGCAAATCAAGGCGCTGCCGCCCGAAGCGGTCATCCAGACGCCCGAGGATCGAAAGGTGGCGGAAGACCTGATGAGGGACTTCGACGCGCTCCGCCGCCGCTGCGAGGACCAGCTCAAATCGCTCGTCACGCCGATGGGGCGGGAGATGTACTACCGGTATCAGGAATGGCTGATCGACGAATCGAAAGCCGCGCTCGCCGCCCTGCTTCGGCAGCCCAAGCAATGACGGCGCGTCATAAAATTATCTAACCGTTGAGGTAGGAGGGTCAAGCGCAGGAGTGCGCGCGGCCGACGTACAGCCGACAAAACAAAAAAGGCGTGGAACAAGCGGCTCGCCGAGGGTTCTCGCACCGGTCAGGGCGGAGGGGCGTCAGAGGAAGATCGCGCGTGACGCAGCTTGCGCCCTTCGAAAGCCTCGCACCATGGGCAGGCCGCCTCGGACGATTGGGCGTCGTGATTATCGCCGCCGTCCTCATCGGGCCGCCGGCGCGGAGTTCAGGGTGCGCCCGATGCGGCGCCCCAACGCCGGAGCTGAACAGCGCCCCGTCATTCGCCGGCCCCAGGCAGCCGAAGCATCTGGTCTCGCGCGAAGCCCGACCGAGGCGGTTGACTGGGGAGCTTAAGATCGCGGCAGGCGGAGGTTACCTTGTCTGTGTGCGCGCTTGCGACGGCGGCTTCTTCCCCGTCCCCTATGTCGGGGATAACGACTCGCTAGCGAAGATCTGCCAGGCGTTGTGTCCGAACGCTCAGACACAACTCTATTCCATGCCGTTCGGAGGCACGATCGAGGACTCCGTTTCGACGTCTGGCTTGCCGTACGCCAGCCTCCCCAACGCCGGAAAGTTCGAGCAGGCTGTCGAACAGGATTGCTCCTGCCGGCGCAAGGATCAGAGCTGGGCCGAGGCGCTGGCGGGGATCGAGGCGAGGCTTCAGCGCCACGCGGGCGATATCCTGGTGACGCCCGAAATCTCGGAGGAGATGTCGCGTCCGACGTCGCCGCCACAGATCAGCGTCGCGAAGGCCCATGCGGCCGAGGCGGACGCCCTGGTGCTGGTCGAAAAACCCGAGCCGCAGTCAGTGGTTCTCGACGCCAATGGAGTGGATTTTAACTTAAACGCAGCGACCGCGGCTGTCTCTCGCGAGACGTCGGGCATTGGCGTGGAAGAGACAGGGTCCGCGCATTACGACCTCAATCAAGGCCAGGTCGTGGAGCAGATAGGTCCGGACGGTTCGGCCAGGCGCGTGCGGATCGTGGCGCCGACACTCTACTGACGTAGCGCAGTTCGCTGCTCGACAACTCAGGCGACGGCGGCGACAACAGCCTGATTTGCGAGCGGGTGATAGGCGCCCGGGCACGTTTTCAGCCGCTCGCGCAGATCGGCGATCAGCCAGACGCCCGAGGATCGAAAGGTGGCGCAAGACCTGATGAGGGACTTCGACGCCCTCCGCCGTCGCTGCGAGGACCAGCTCAAATCGTCCGCCCATGGGCCGAGAGATGTACTACCGGCGCCAGGAGTGGCTGATCGACGAAGAGAAAGCCGCGCTTGCCGCCCTGCTCCGCCCGCCGCCGGCCGCCTGAACTGAGGCCGCTCGCCGCCGCGGACCCCGTGGTTAATCTCGGGCCGCGACCCAGCCACGCTCCAGTTCTGAGCCCCCATTCCCCACTTGAGAGATGCAAGGCAGATACAAGACGATTGTGTGACGAAGCTCACTGCGTATTGGCCTGCGGCGTGGTCATTTGCGATTGCTCGATGAAGCCGAGTTCGACGGCGATGACGCCAGTTCCTAATGGAGGCACAATGAAACTCTCGGCTATCTCCCTCGCGCTATGCTTCGGTCTTGTTCCGTTCGCCGCGCACGCGACGGCCGACGCGGCTCTGCACCATCGCGCTCTTCACCACGCACAGCGACACGCGATCCCAGCGAAGGCGACGGCTCTCGTTCCGGCTGTAAAGGTCGACGACGATGCCGATGGATTGTCGCGCAATCCCAACGACTGCAATCGCGGCTGCATCGACAGCAACTGACCGACTGCAGCGCACCGGCTCGATCGAGGAGCGCGACAGCGTTTTTCAAGCGGCGGCGGCTTCGGCCGCGGTTTGCTTTCCTTCGTCGCGGTGATGGGCTCCGGGGCACGTCTTCAACCGCTCGCGCAGGTCGGCGATCAGCCAACGTCCAGCGCGGCCCGGCAGGCGGCCGCGCTCGTGGACGATGTAGATCGGCAGGGCGACTTCGTCCTCGCGGTTGGCGATATTGAGCTTCTTCAGCCGGCCGGCCGCGATGTGGTCGGTGACCATATGGCTCGGCATGTTGCACCAGCCGAAGCCGGCAAGCAGGAAATCGAGGCGGGTGGCGAGATCCGCGAACCGCCAGAGGTGACGGCTGACGATGCCGCCGACCCAGTTTTGCGTTAGCGCGGTTCGATCGGTGAGCACAAGCTGCACATACGGCTCGAGCGCTTCGCGGGTCAGCGGACCGGGCGCCGCGGCGAGCGGATGGTCAGTCGCGACCACAGGCCACATGGCGATGCGGGTCATGAACTCGGTTACGAGGTCGGAAGGGCTCGTGGGCGCAGCCGTGTAGATCGCCAGACGGGCGGCGCCGTCGCGCAGCCGCTGCTCGGAGCCTCCAAGCGCCTCGGTGAAGACCGTCGCCGGCAGCAGCGGAAAGGCGACGCGTAGCGCCTTCAGGCTCTCCATCAAGAGCGGAATCGGGAACATCGAGTCGACCGCGAGCGTGAGCTCCGGCTCGACGCCGTCAGCCATGCCTTCGGCGCGGGCGCGAATAGCCTGGGCCGCCCCGATCAGCGCCCGCGCATCGCCGACCAGCGCCTTTCCCGCGTCGGTCAGCCGCGGCGTCTTGCCCGAGCGGTCGAACAGGTTGAGCCTCAGCGTCGTCTCGAGCGTCTGAATCGACTGGCTGATCGCCGACTGGACCCGGCCGAGCTTTCGCGCCGCGGCGGAAAAGCTTCCGGCGTCGGCGACGGCGACGAGAACGCGCATCTGGTCGAGAGTGAGCGGATCGATCATCGGCCTTGCTCCTCAATGTATCAGCGATACCGATNNGGTGTGACAGAAGTTTATGCGTGCGTTCCATGTGATTGTGGATGCCCCGAAAGGACCCGACTGTGAGCAAGCCGAAAATCGCTATCATCCTTTCCACCGCGCGCGCCGCCCGATTTGGCCACAAGGCAGGGCAATGGATCCACGACATCGCGAAAGAGCGAAGCGACATGGAGTTCGACCTGGTCGACCTGCGCGACCATCCCCTCCCGTTCTTCGACGAGATCGCCAGCAACGCCTGGGTCCCGACCCAGAATGCAGAAGGGGTGCGGTGGCAGAAGAAGGTCGGCCATTACGACGGCTATATTTTCGTCACCGCGGAATACAACCATGGCGTTCCCGCGGTGCTCAAGAACGCGCTCGACTACGCCTATCCCGAGTGGAACAAGAAGCCGGCGGCTTTTGTCGGCTACGGCGCGATCGGCGCGGCGCGGGCGATCGAGCAGCTTAGGCTCATCACTATCGAGCTGCAGATGGCGCCGACGCGGTCGGCGGTCCATCTCGCGGGCGCCGACTTCATGGCCGCGCTGCGCGAAGGGAAGCCGATTTCCGAATTCGCGTATCTCAAGCCGACCGCCGATGCGCTGCTCGATGAGCTCGCATGGTGGACGAAGGCGTTGAAGACCGCACGGGAGGCGACCGCCAAGAGCGCCTCGATAGCGGCGGAGTAAATTTCCGCCGCCAGTCGGCAAAGAGACCTTTATTCGTGACCGCGCGCCGCTCTCGATCGCGGCGACTGAGAGCGTGCGCGCTCGCCATCGGAGAGGAAAAGCAAGATGACCGTAGCGATCAATGCGAAAAGTCTTACGCGCCACGCTCCTTTGGGGGGCGCGGCCCTGGGGCAGCTCTTTCACGGCGCCCGCACCCACAACGCCTTTCTCGATCGGCCGGTCCCCGAATCCTTGCTGCGCGAGGCGCTCGACCTTGCCAAGATGGGTCCCACGGCGGCGAACCAGCAGCCGTTGCGCGTGGTGTTCCTGCGATCGAGCGCGGCCAAGGAGCGCCTTCGACCGGCGATGGCCCCGGGTAATGTCGACAAGACAATGGCGGCGCCGGTGGTCGCGATCGCCGGATACGATCTCGAATTCTACGAGCATCTGCCATTTCTCACGCCGCAGCGGGACTTCAAGAGCATGTTCGCGGGCAATCCCGAGCTTGCGGCCCGGAGCGCGGCGCAAAGCGGGACGCTGCAGGTCGGCTATTTCATCCTGGCGCTGCGGTCGCTCGGCCTCGACGCCGGCCCGATGGGCGGTTTTGACGCCGCAAAAGTCGAGGCGGAATTCTTTCCCGAAGGAAAGATCAAGGCCAACGTCCTCATCAACATCGGCTACGGCGACGACGCCAAGCTCTTCCCGCGCAATCCGCGCCTGACGTTCGACCAGATGGCGACGTTCCTCTGAACGCGCACGCCCACCGGGTGGCTGCGCTCGCCGGCCATCCTCTCATCAGGAGGTAATCTTAAAATGAGCAACGTTCTTTCTCGTTCGATGCCCGCCGCGCTGAATTCAGCGCTGCCCATGCCAGCGCTGCTGTCGGTGCTGCGCATCATGACCGGTCTGCTGTTTCTCGAACATGGAACCGGCAAGCTGCTCGGGTTCCCGGCCGCCCTGCCGTTCATCGACAAGATGCCGACCGGCCTTCTCTACTTCACCGGGACAATGGAGCTCGTCGGCGGCCTATTGATCACGATCGGCCTGTTCACGCGTCCGGTGGCGTTCATTCTGTCAGGCTTCATGGCCGCCGCCTATTTCATGGCTCATTTCCCAATGAGCTTCTTCCCGGCGATCAACTTCGGCGAGCCGGCGGTGCTCTATTGCTTCATCTTCCTGTTTCTCGCCGCCGCCGGCCCCGGCCGCTGGGCGATCGACAAGAGCTGACGAGAAGGGACTGCAAACTTAAACACGCGACACGTGCGGCGCGGGATCATGCTCTCGCGCCGCTTTTTTGTCGGCAAATGTTCGGTTGAGTGTAACGAACTACTGCTGCGGACCGCGCAGATCGCCGGAAGGCGCGGCGGCGGGCGCCGCGGTCTTGAACGCGCCGAACGGCAGGCCGCCGAACATTCGGGCTAAATCCTGCGCCGCCACCTTCGCCGAATGCAGGACGCCGCTGCCACCGTGCGCCTCAGGCTGCGGCGCAGACGCGGCCGGTTGGGACGGCGCCGTTGAGGTGGCGACAGTGGGGATCGGCATCGGCGGCAACGCCACGGTGAGTGCGGCCGCCCGCGCCAGCAGCGCGCTGTCGTCGTATTTCTGCCCCGGCTGCGTTTCGGCGAGCGCCAGTGCGCCGGTCGGGGCGGTGTCGACACCGGCGGTAATGACTTTGGGCAGCAGACCACGCTGCGCGATCGATGGCGGCGGGAAGAGAACAGCGCCGCCGCTTTGGTTCGCGGCCGAGGCAAGGATCAGTTCCGCCGGACGCGCCGGCGGCATCGGAGCGCCGGCAAGCGCGGCGGCGATGTCGAGGTCGGCCGGCCGTCGCGGCGGCAGCGGCCCGAACGACTTGGCCCCAAAAGCGCCGTGGGTCTGGATGGGCGAAGCGTCGCTGGCGACGTCGGGCTGCTCCAACGTCGCGACCACTTCCGGCTTGACCGGGGGCACCGGCGCCGGCTCGGCGGCGCTGGCGTAGGCCGGACCGGTCGGCAAGTTGCGCTTGGCCGCGGCGACTGCCTCGGGCCCGGCGACGAGAGCCTGCGATTTGGCGGCGGGCGCGGGTTCGGCGGAGTCGGCGTAGGCGGGGCCGGTCGGCAGGTTGCGTTTCGCTTTTGCGACCGCTTCCGGGCCCGCGTCTGCGACCTGGACCTGCGGCTCGGCGACCCCCCCAACGCCGCCACGGCCGCCGCGCGCATTGCCGGTGGTCGTGGCTTCCTGGCCGCCTTCCTCCTCCGCGTCGTCAGCGCCGCCGCCGCGGGCGCCGAACAGCCAGGAGAAGATGCCAAATCCGCCGCCCGCCACTTGCACCTGGCCGCCGCGGGCTTCGATCTCCGCCCGCGCCTGCTCGTAGCCGGGCATCGGCTGTCCGTCGGCCGGGATGAACACCGTCTTTCCGTCAGGGAAGAGCCGCGTCATCGCGTCCCTGCTCATCCGCGGCCAATAGCGGACCGAACCGCTGTCGATATGCACCCAGGGCGTGATGCCGGTCGGGTAAAAGCCGACGCCGCCGTCCTCCATGCGCATGGCGATGTCGCGGATGCGCGCGGTGCCGACGTCGATGAAATGGGCGTCGATCGCCTTGCCTTCCATGTGCTGCGAATGTTCGGCCACCTGCCGCGACCGGCGGCGCAGCATGGCGTTCGTCTGCGGCGAGCGGTATGCAGAAAGAACGTCGATCGGCTGTGTCGACCCCGACTCGCGGTAGACCTCCCAGATGATGTCGAACAGGTGGGGGTCCATCTTGGTCGGCTCGTTGAGCCGCCAGTCGCGGCAGAACCAGTTCAGCTTGTCGAGAACCGCCTGGTCATAGACGCCGTTGACCATGAACGTGAACGAGCCGGACTCATTGGTGTGCTGGTCCGACAGTACGACGGTCCGCGTGTCGCCATTGGCGATCGCCGATTCGGTCGAGTTCGGGACGACCCAGGCCGCAACGAATGCCGCAGCCACCGCCAGCTGCGCCGCCGCCCCGCCGCGGCCGGCGCTCATGATCACCTTGAAACCCGCCAACAAACGATCCTTCCCCAACACGGCGCGACCGGCGGCGAAGCCGGAGGACTGTGCCTTCCCGTACCGTACGCATACGCTTTGGCCGGGTTCTCTCCCGCCGGCCCCTACGCGACCTGCCGAGCGCGCGTCCCGCGGCGCGCCATATTCGGACCCTCGCATTGTGACGAACACGTCACAGTTAGGCAAAAAGCGATTTGCGCGAACGATAGCCCGATCTCGCGACCCTTTCAATCTTGACTTGCCTGAGCGAGTATGCCTTCGACCTTCCGGGTCACCCCGTAGATGTCCGGCCGCTCCCGCGGCTCACCGAATTCATCAATGAATTCAGTGAAGTACTCGATGTGGATGGGCAGTGGGCGGGGCAGGAAGACGGTCCTTTCCGCGCCCCCGATCTTCGCTTCGATTCGCTCCTGCGTCCACCCGCTCGTTTGAGCGTCGAGGACGAGCTCGGCCAGACTCAGGGGGTCTTCGACTCGGATGCAGCCGTGGCTGAAGGCGCGCGCGTCCTCGTCGAACAGTTCCCGCGACGGCGTATCGTGCAGGTAGACCGCATGGTCGTTCGGAAACATGAAGGCGATTCGCCCGAGCGCGTTATCTTCGCCCGGCAGCTGGCGCACGGTGAGCCGTCCGCCCACCGTCTTGACCTCGTAGCCGCGGCGGCCGAGCGAGCCGAGCTTCGGCATGAGTTCCTTCTTGATGATCGAATCGGGAACCTGCCACGACGGATTGATGATGACGTAGCGCATCACGTTGGAGAAGATCGGCGTCGGCGTTTCCGGTTTGCCGACGATGACGCGCGCCTCGTGGACGACCGCATCGCCCTCCATGACCGCGACCGAGAAGTCCGGGATGTTGACCTCGATCCTCCGCTCGCCCATGTCGCGCGGCTCCCAGCGCCACATCTCCATATTGGCGAGGATCGCCGCCCGCTGGCGGGCAAGCGCGCCGAACGCGAGCGCGGCGTCGGCGGAGGCGGTATGGATGCGCCCGCCGGCCGGCCGTTTCGCCGGGCGGACCGCGTGGGCCGGCTGCGGATCGGGCGCGATGTCCACGGCGGATCGTGACGCGCTCGGCGCGGTCTCGATCAGCCTCTGCCACGCGTCCCTGAGGTCCCGGTAGCCTTTCTGCGGCGGGTTGAAATCAGCGAGCCGCCGGGCGGGATCGGGCGCTGCTGCGGTCTCGGCGAGGGCCGCCCCCGGATCGGCCAAGCTCGGCGCTGCGAAGATGAGCGGCGAAACGCGCGCTGGAGGGACGCGCGATCCGGTCGCCTGCTCGGCATAGATCACCACGGCCTCGGCGATCGTCGTCTCGGCGTCGGCGAGCGCGTCCGGGCCGAGGCCGGCGCCGATCTCGTGCGTCAGCGCCATGGCGGGAAGAGTGAGGCCGTCGTCCCTGGCGCGTTTCAGTTGGGTGAGCGCGGCGCGTCCGGCCTGGGTCAAGCCGTCAGCGCCGACCCATGCCGGCTGGTAGTCGCGCGCGGCGTAGAAGAACGCGATCGCCGCGCGGGCGGCGCGCCAGTCGCCGGCGCCGAGAGGATTCGGCTGATCGGCCTCGGCGACGAGCCGCTCCGTCGCCGCCTGGAGCGCGGCCTGCATCGGCGACAGTGAGGGAGTGGGGGTGGCTTCGGGGATCGGCGGCGGCGGGTCGTCTTGCGGGCCGGGCGATTCCCGAGGCGCGGGCGCCGTCGCAGCGGCAAAGCCGCTCACGGGGGCGGGGGGACCTTCTGGCAGAGCGGCTGCGTCGCCGGGCGCGATCGCCGCGACGGCTGAGACGCCGAACTTTGGTTCGGCGAACAGCATGAGTCTCAGGGCGTCGTCCTGCGGCGCGCGCGCGGCGTTGAACGCCGCGATCAGGGGACTGACGTCGCCCATGGCGCCGAAGCTCGCCGGCGCTTCCGGCGACAGGAGCCGGATGCCGCCGCCGCGATTGGGCTCAGCCGCCGGGGCGCCGGCCCAGGCGAGGCTTGCGCCGAGCGCGGCCGCCGCGGCGCCAAGGGCTCGGGCCAGCAACAAGCGGCGCCGCTTTCCGCGCCCGAACGCGCTCATGCTCCGCTCCGCCGCGCGGAGCGCGCAAAGTCCCGGTCGCCCGCGCTCATGCCGCTTCGAGGCAAGGGGTTTTCCGATCGACGCCCGCCCACGCTTCGCCCGTATTATGCAGCGGCATCGCCGAGCATGTCATCAGCGATTCCGATGTCCTTCATCTTGCGATAAAGGGTGGAACGCCCGATGCCGAGCTTGCGCGAAATTTGCGACATCTGCCCGCGGTAGTGGGCGAGCGCGAAGCGAATGGCCTCGGTCTCGATCTCCTCCAGCATCCGCACGTCTCCGCTGTCGTTGATGAGCCTGAGCGAATGTGGGTCGCGGCGATCGAGACTGGCGAGCCCCAAGGCGGCGGACGCCGCCGGATCGACGGCGATCGGCGGCGGGGCGGGCGGAATGCGCACGTCGTAGCCCTCGACCTGCGCGGCGATCTGGGGAAACTCGGCGACCGTCAACTCATCGCCGTCGGCCAGCACCACCGCGCGAAACATCGCGTTCTCGAGCTGGCGGACGTTGCCCGGCCAGTCGTATGCGGTGAGGAGCGCGAGCGCGTCGCTGTCGAGCCCGCGGATGCGCTTGCCCTCCTCGACGCAGAAACGGGCGAGAAACCGCATCGCCAGATCCGGCACGTCGCAGATGCGGGCCCTGAGCGGCGGAATGGAAATGGGGAACACATTGAGGCGATAGAAGAGATCTTCGCGGAAGCGCCCCGCTTTGACCAGCTCGATCAGGTTCTGGTTGGTCGCCGACACCAGGCGGAAATCGACCTTGACCGGCCGCCGCGCGCCGACTGGGTCGATCTCGCCCTCCTGCAACGCCCTGAGGAGCTTGACTTGAGCTTCCGGGGGCAGTTCGCCGATCTCGTCAAGGAACAGCGTCCCGCCGTTCGCCTCGGCGAACTTGCCGGCATGCTTGTCGGTCGCCCCGGTGAACGACCCCTTTTCGTGCCCGAACAGGATCGATTCGACCAATGTCTCCGGCAGCGCGCCGCAATTGACGATGACGAATGGCTTGCCGCGCCGTTCGGAGCCGCCCTGAATCGCGCGCGCCATCAGTTCCTTGCCGACCCCGGATTCGCCTTCGATCAACACCGGAATGTTCGACTTGGCGGCCCGCTCGGCGAGCCGGACGGTGCGCGCCATCGATTCCGCGCGGGTGACAATGTCGCGAAAGCTGAGTTCGCCGGCGTTGCGTCGCGTCGCCCGGCGCAATTCGTCCTCCAACGCATCGACGCGCAGCGCATTGCGGATCGAGACCTGAAGACGCTCGGCGCCGACCGGCTTGACGACAAAATCGGTCGCGCCGGCGCGCATGGCGGAGATGACGACCTCGATCGAGCCGTGCGCGGTTTGCGCGATCGCTGGAACCGCGATATCGCGCTGGCGCATCCGCGCCAGCACACCCATTCCGTCGAGATCGGGCATGACGAGGTCGAGGATGACGAGATTGATCGACGGACGGTCGCTGGCCTCGAGACGCGCCAGCGCGCCTTCGCCCGACTCGGCGGTTTCGACGTCATACCCGAATCGTCTAGCCATCGCCTCGAGCAGGCGGCGCTGGATGGGATCGTCATCAACAACGAGTATGAGAGCGGTCATTGTCTTTCCGAAGGCGGCCTTTGACGCCGCGCATTGCGCCACCCTGTGACATCACGGTAAATGCGGTGTTAATGCCGTCTCGTTCCGACCCGCCGTCTCCCCAAAAGCGCCGCTTTGTCGGCGCGTAGCAACCCCAGAAACGTTCGCAAGTGCTTAAAAGGGACTGGTCGATGAGCTTGCCGTTCCATTCCCTCGACGCCGCCCTGGCGCCGTCGCCCGCGTCGGTCGACCTCGGACAATTGCCGGAGTGGCGGCTCGAGGATTTGTACGAGGACATGGATTCGCCGCGCTTCGCCGCTGATCTCGAGCGCGCCGAGCGGGAAGCGAAGCTGTTCGCCGAGACCTGGCGCGGCAAGCTGTCCGAATTCGTCGACCGGCCCGACGCGGGCGAGACGCTGGCCGCGGCGGTCAAGGCCTACGAGTCGATGCAGGACCTGACCGGGCGCATCATGGCTTACGCGTCGCTGCTCTATGCCTCCGACACCAGCGACTCCGGCCGCGCGAAGTTCTACGGCGACGCGCACGAACGGGTGACCGCGCTCGCCGGCGATCTTCTGTTCTTCGAACTCGAGCTCAACCGCATCGACGACGCCAAGCTCGAGGCGGCGATGCGAGCGCCGGCGCTCGGGCATTACCGTCCGTGGCTCGAGGACATCCGCAAGGAGAAGCCGCACCAGCTTCCCGACGATCTCGAGCGGCTGTTCCTGGAGAAATCGGTCAGCGGCGCCGCGGCATGGAACCGGCTGTTCGACGACACGACGGCGGCGCTGAGGTTCGATTTCGAGGGCGAGAGCCTGACGCTCGAGCCGTTGCTCGGCAAGCTGCAAGACCCGGACCCGGCGAAACGCGAGGCGGCGGCGAATGCGCTTGCGGCGACGCTCGGCGCGAACCTGCGGTTGTTCGCCCTTACCACCAGCACGCTGGCCAAGGACAAGGAGATCTCCGATCGCTGGCGCAAATTCGCCGACGTGGCGGATTCGCGCCACCTCGCCAATCGCGTCGAGCGCGAGGTGGTCGAGGCGCTGGTTAAGGCGGTGACGGACGCCTATCCGCGTCTCTCGCATCGCTATTATGCGCTGAAAGCCCGCTGGTTTGGCAAGGAGCGTCTCGATCATTGGGACCGCAACGCGCCCTTGCCCAACGCCCCGCGGCGCGTCTACCGATGGGAGACCGCGCGCGACACCGTGCTCGGCGCCTATCGCGCGTTTTCGCCCCGGATGGCCGATATCGCGCGGCGCTTCTTCGACGAACGCTGGATCGACGCGCCGGTGAGGGCAGGCAAGGCCCCCGGCGCCTTCTCTCATCCGACCACGCCGTCGGCGCACCCCTATATCCTGGTCAACTATCTCGGCAAGACGCGCGATGTGACGACGCTCGCCCACGAGCTCGGCCACGGCGTCCACCAGGTGCTGGCCAACGTCAACGGCGCGCTCATGGCGCCGACGCCGCTGACGCTCGCCGAAACCGCTTCGGTGTTCGGCGAGATGCTGACCTTCCGCTCGATGCTCGCTGAGATCACGGATTCCGTCGAGCGCAAGTCGATGCTCGCGGCCAAGGTCGAGGACATGCTCAACACCGTGGTCCGCCAGATCGCGTTCTATAAGTTCGAGCGGCTCATCCACCTTGAGCGCCGCAGCGGCGAACTGACGGCCGAGCGGATCGGCGAATTATGGATGAGCGTGCAGGCCGAAAGCCTCGGCCCGGCGATCGAGCTGAGACAGGGCTACGAGACCTACTGGGCCTATATCGGCCATTTCATTCATTCGCCGTTCTACGTCTACGCCTATGCGTTCGGCGATTGCCTGGTCAATTCGCTCTACGGCCTTTACGAGCGTTCGCAGGAAGGCTTCGCCGAACGGTATCTCGCGATGCTGTCGGCCGGCGGCTCGAAGTCCTATTCCGAGCTGCTCGCCCCCTTTGGCCTCGACGCGAAGGACCCCGGCTTCTGGAAGATCGGCCTCTCGGTGATCGAGCGGATGATCGACGAACTGGAGGCGATGGGGTAGGGACCAGCATTGCGCCCTGAACGAGGGGCAAGCAATCGACCGTGTGGCGCCCTCAACGTCTGACATAGCTTGGCGCGGCAGGAGAAAGTGGCGTTTGTAGGCTCTGCTTCCGCTTGCGGTTTCGGGTCCGGCCGTCCGCAAGGCTGCAACCGGACAGCGCGCGCCTTATATTCACTGGTCGGCCGCGGCCCGCGAATCGAAGTTGCGGTCGCGGACCTTTAGCGCGGGAAGTCGCTTTTGACTCACGACAACGAAGCCAACCGCCTGTCCGCGCGCGCGACGCGCTATGCCCGCCTCGGCGTCAATGCTGGCGCGCTCGCGGCGCGGGTCGGCGTCAACAGGCTGCGCGGGGGCGGGCGGGCAACGGACGCCAAGGCGCTCGCATCGGCATTGGGCTCGATGAAGGGCCCGCTGATGAAAGTCGCGCAGATGCTGTCGACGATCCCCGACGCATTGCCGGCGGATTTCGCCGCCGAACTGATGCGGTTGCAGTCGCAGGCGCCGCCGATGGGGGCGGCTTTCGTACGTCGTCGCATGCGGGCCGAGCTCGGACCGGACTGGGGCGAGCGCTTCGCCGATTTCGACTTCAAGCCCGCCGCCGCCGCGTCGCTCGGCCAGGTGCATCGGGCCACAAGCCTGGAAGGCGCGCGGCTCGCCTGCAAGCTGCAATATCCGGACATGGCCTCGGCGGTGGAGACCGACCTCTCGAACCTCGACCTCCTGTTCTCGCTCCGTCGCCGCGCCGGCGCCCCGATCGATACCCGCGAGATCGCGCGCGAGATCAGGGAACGGGTGCGCGAAGAGCTCGATTATCAGCATGAGGCCAAGGTCGCCCGTCTTTATCGCGTCATGCTCGCCGACCGCCCGTTCGTGCGCGTGCCGCGGGTCGAGGAGAGCCTGTCGACGCGGCGTCTGTTGACGCTGCAATGGCTCGACGGCGAGCCGCTCGTCGCCTTCGAGACCGCTCCCCAGGAGGCGCGCGACGCCATCGCCGTCGGCCTGTTCGAGGCGTGGTGGCGCCCGTTCCTGCGCTACGGCGTCATTCACGGCGATCCGCATCTCGGCAATTACACGGTCGCGGCGTCGGGGGAGGGGGCGAAGCGCAGCGTCGAGGGCCTCAACCTGTTCGATTATGGCTGCGTGCGCATCTTTCCGCCCCGGTTCGTGCGCGGCGTGGTCGAGCTCTATCGGGCGCTCGAGGCCAATGACAAGGCGCGCATCGCCGAGGCCTATGCGATGTGGGGCTTTCCGAAGCTCACGCCCGGGATGACCGAGGCGATGACGGTCTGGGCGCGATTCATGTGCGGCCCGATCCTCGACGATCGCGTCCGCACCGCCGCCGACGGCGTCAAACCGTCCGAATACGGACGGCGCGAGATCGGACAGGTGATGCGAGCCCTGAAGGCGGAAGGGGGGGACCTGACTGTGCCGCGGGAGTTCGTGTTTCTCGAACGGGCGACGATCGGGCTCGGCGGCGCGTTCCTCAGGCTCGGCGCGCGGCTTAATTTTCATCGGATATACGAGGACGCGATCGCCGGCTTCGACGAAGCGGCGGTTGCGCGCCGCCAGGCCGGGGCGCTCGAAGCGGTCGGGCTGTAGACGCGGTTGCTGGCCGCGTCTGGCCACGCTCACCGAGCGCGGCTACAGTTCGCCCGGCCGCATCTGACCGCGGCGAGGGAGGGAGAGCATGCGCCGGACTCAAGTCGCGATCATTGGCGGCGGGCCGGCTGGCATCCTGCTGTCTCATCTGCTGCATCGGCATGACATCGACAGCATCGTCCTCGAACGGCAGACCAAGGCCTATGTGCTCAAACGCATTCGCGCCGGCGTGCTCGAATACGGGTCGGTCAAGCTGTTGCGCGACGCGGGCGCGGGCGAACGGATGGACCGCGAAGGCCATGCCCACGACGGCGCCTGGATCGCCTGGCAGGACCGCGCGCCGTTTCTCATCGACACCAAGACCTATGCCGGCAGGCCGATGATGTCGCACGGGCAGACCGCGATCACCGAGGAATTGTACCGAATCCGGGAGCGCGACGGGGGTCGCATCGTCGAAGAGGCGGAGAATGTCCGCCTCCACAACCTGACCAGTTCCGCACCGAGCGTCACTTATGACAAGGGCGCCGTGACCGAGACGCTCGAGTGCGACTTCGTCGCCGGCTGCGACGGCTTCCACGGCGTGTCGCGGCACAGCATTCCAAAGGAAACGCTCAAGATCTTCGAGCGCGCCTATCCGTTCGGCTGGCTCGGAATCATGTCGGAAACGCCGCCGGTCGGGGACGTCATCTACGCCCGGCACGAGCGGGGCTTCGCTCTCGCCTCGCTGCGCAATCCGAACCTCAGCCGCTACTACATCCAATGCGGCCTCGATACTGAGATCGCCGACTGGCCCGACGACCGGTTCTGGGACGAACTGAAACGGCGGTTTCCGGACGACATCGGGCGCAAGATCGTCACCGGCCCGTCGATCGAGAAATCGATCGCGCCGCTGCGGAGCTTCGTCGCCGAGCCGCTGCGCTACGGCCGGCTTTTTCTCGCTGGCGACGCCGCCCATATCGTCCCGCCGACCGGGGCGAAAGGCTTGAACCTCGCGATCTCGGACGTCTTCTATCTCCAGCGCGCCCTCGCCGCGCATTTCG
This sequence comes from Hyphomicrobiales bacterium, assembly GCA_003164825.1. GTDB lineage: Bacteria > Pseudomonadota > Alphaproteobacteria > Rhizobiales > Beijerinckiaceae > Roseiarcus. The sequence goes on along the minus strand of PLUH01000227.1, from coordinate 3,515 downwards.
CCAACGGCGACGACCGTTATCTCGAACGCTATTCGGACATGGCGCTGAGACGCGTCTGGGCGGCGGAGCGCTTTTCCTGGTGGCTGACCAAGCTCTTGCACGTCTTTCCCGATGACGACGCATTCGAGACCAGGATCAAGCTCAGCGAATTCGACCATCTCCACCGCTCGAAGCACGCTCGGGCCATGGTCGCCGAACAATATGCGGGGTTGCCGTTCGAGGACTGAGCGGCCCCCCGGAGGCGGGAGACACATCTCGCCGCGGCGCCGAAACGAAATTCGCCTTGACTTGTCTTTGTTTCCTTAAGCGTTGTGCACATCTTTGACCGGCGGCGGATGAGCACAATTTTGTAGACCCTGACGCGTGGTTCATGTATTCAGTCCCGGCTAGCGCATTGGGGTTTCCGGCGCAGCGGACCCTGCGGGGTCGGTCGAATGATGGGGCCTCAGGCTCGATTTTGACCGCTGGTCGATGCTCCACGAGGAGTTCGGAGCCTTGCGCGGTTGCTAAAGCTCACCGGGCAGGTCCGTATTGACGACGGAGGGTGTGATGGAATTGTTGCCCATAATTCGGAGTAATCTCAACAAGAGCGCTGAATCCTATCGTTCCGCTGAGCCTTACCCGCACATCGTTATCGACAATTTTCTACCGGTCAGCGTATTGGAGACAGTAATAGAGGCTTTTCCGCGCCCGGATTCGGACATTTGGAATGAGCGCATCAAGGAGGCATATCAGGTCAAGCTTGCCTCGAATAACGTAGACGGGGCGCCGCCCCCTATTCGTGATTTAATGTATCAGTTGAACTCGGCGACTGTCCTAAAGTCCCTTGAAACTCTTACCGGGGAAGGGCCGTTGATATCGGATCCCTTCTTCGATGGCGGCGGTCTTCATCAGATTGAACGCGGCGGGCATCTTTCGATCCACTCAGATTTCGCCAAACCCAGGCATCTCCCGATATTTCGGCGGTTGAACCTGATAATTTACCTGAACAAGGACTGGAAAGAGGATTTTGGCGGCTCGCTCGAACTCTGGAGCCGAGACGGCAAGGAAAAAGTCAAATCGGTCCTGCCAATTGCTAATCGCGCCGTTATATTCACAACCGACACAACGTCGTTTCATGGCCATCCTGAACCGGTGAACTGCCCGCCAAACATGTCCAGACGATCGTTGGCCCTGTATTATTATAGCGTGCAGCCTCCAGCGCGAGCCCACAACGGAACAACGACCCGATGGAGGCTCAATAGCGGGAACCAAGACGCTGACGCGAGGGTGAAGGTTGCGTCGTTTCTGTGGCGGGTGTCGGGCAAGATCGGCAACATCGCTTCTCGGATGGAAACCAAGAATCAGGAAACCAAGAAACCTCTCCATTAGAGCGCTGTCCGATCAGGTCGATTCACGACGTCGGTGCGAGCCATAGGGCGTCGAAGACGCCCGTCTCTCGACGGGCTATGACGAAGCATTCCACCGGAACGTGGGGCGGCTCTGCGTTCCCTGCTTTAGTTAGAGGGCTCGACCTCAAAGGCTGCTGGCGTCCGCCCCGCCATTCTCATTTCATGCATGCGTCGATACGCGGTCTCGATTTGGCCGGCGAAACGGGCAGTGTCGAAGAGCGAGCATGTCGCTCGGTTCCGGGCGAGGCGGGCGTGGAACTCGAGCATGAGGTCCGAATCGCGGCTGAGCTTCAAGGCCAGCGCCTCGTATTCCGGAAGCGATGTCGAGATCAGCTCGTCGAGCCCAACCGCTCGCAGCATGCTTCCCCCCACCCGGCCGGGGAAAGAATCGCCGAGGCAGGTCAAGACGGGCAATCCCGCCCATAACGCATCGCTGGCCGTCGTATGGGCGTTATAGGGCAGCGTGTCGAGAAACAGATCCGCAAGCCGGTAACGCGCGAGATGCTCGGCGTTCGGAAGCGGCGGCGCGAAGACGAGGCGTTCGGGATCGACGCCGCGCGCCGTCGCCTCGGCGGCGAGATTGGCTTTCGCCCACGGGTTGGCGGCGAAGAGCCATAACACGCTCTTGGGCGAAGCGAGGAGGAGGCGCATCCAGACGTCAAAGATGGCGGGCGTGATTTTGTAGCTGTTGTTGAAGCAGCAGAACACAAAACCGGTCTCGGGCAGTCCGCACTCGAGGCGGGACGGCATTTGCTCGGCGATCGCTCGCCGGTCGTCGTTGCATTGGTAGCAACCGGGCAGATGGGCCAGCCGCTCGCTGAAAAACGGCTGCTGATCGGGCGGCGCAACGAACGGATCGACGATGATGTAATCGATGAAGTCCGCGCCCATCGTACCCGGATAGCCAAGGTAGTTGACCTGGATCGGCGCCGGCCGGCGGGCGATGATCGCGGTCCGGACATTGCCGGCGAAACCGTCGAGATCGACCAGGATATCAACGCGATCGTCGTGGATCGCGCGGGCGGCGTCGGAATCGGACATGGTTACGATATCGACGAACCGGTCGAACGCGGCGGCGATCCGGGTCCGCATTGGACTGCGATCGTCGGGGCCGAACGAATAGCCGAAGATTTCAAATTGGCTCCGGTCGTGGCGTTCGATGAGCCCCGCGATCAGGTAGGAACCCGCATTTTCACGGAATTGCCGGGACATGTAGCCGACGCGGATCCGCTCCCCGCGGCGGGGTTCGGCGGCAGGAAACACGGCGCCGTCCGGCGGGGCGAACTTGGCCGCGACCGCTCGGGCGCAGGCCAATTTCTCCTCAGGCGTCGAGTCCATCGCGAGCAGCATGAATGCGCCGCCGAGCGAAGGCTGGCGGGCGATCGCGCGCCGCGCACGGGATTCGTCGTTGCGGAAATTCGACCAGTCGCAAATCTCCTGCCTAACGTTGAACCAGGCGGTCATCGCGGCGGCGTCTTCGGGATTGATTGCGACGGCGCGTCGCAGGCATTCGCTGGCCTCGTCGAGGCGGTTTTGCAGCTTGAGCGCGATGCCGAGATTGAAATGCGCGGGGGCCAGATTCGGGCTCAGTTCGAGGGCGCGGCGCAGCGGCGCCTCTGCCTCGGCGTAGCGCCCGAGACGCAGCAGCGCTGTCGCGTAGTAAAACAGCGCGCCGGCGAAATCGGGCAAAAGGGCGACGGCGCGCCTTCCGCTCTCCAGCGCCTCTTCGAGCGCCTCCTGCTCGATCAGCGTCCCGGCGAGATTGCTGTGCGCCATGCCGAAATCGGGCTTGAGCGCGATAGCGCGGCGGTAGCTTGCAGCCGCTTCGGCGAATCTTCGGGCGGCTCCCAGTGCGTTGCCGTAGTTGAGATGCGCGTCGGGATCGTCCGCCAACGCCGGCAGCGCGCGCCCGATGAGCTCCAATGCCGGCGAGATTTGGCCGCATTGGAAAGCGATGACGCCAAGAAGATGCGTCGCTTCGGGATCATCCGGCTTCCTCGTGAGCGCCTTGCGGTAGAGGGTTTCGGCCCGCTCGAGGCGCCCCGCCCGATGGTGCGCGAGGCCCGCCTGCAGCGTTCGCGCTATCCCGCCGGCGGCGCGCCCCGCCTTGCGCCGGTCGTCGGG
>PLUH01000095.1:2118-3927 GCA_003164825.1 Hyphomicrobiales bacterium | reverse complement strand
GACACTAAGCGAGGCTCTCATACAAATCCTTCCACTCGGGATTGATCGTTTCAATCAGCGCGATCTTCTTCGCGCGCGAGCCGCCCTTGATCTGCTTCTCGCGCGCGATCGCTTCGTCCATCCGTTCGTAAGCTTCGTAGAAGACCAGCCGATTGCAGCCGTAGCGGGTCGCGAAGCCCGGCGTCATGCCGTTGCGATGCTGAAAGATGCGCTGGGCGAGATTCGAGGTGACGCCGGTGTAAAGCGTCCCCTGGCGGCGGTTGGCGAGGATGTAAACGCACGGCGTTCGCGGCAAGCCCGGCTCCGTCGTTCATCACGTCGAAGGCAAGGAGATGGATTGCTTCGTCGCTGCGCTCCTCGCAATGACGAACGGCCCTACCGCTCCACCCGCACCCAGCCGTGCAGGCCGAGCCGCTCTTGCGGCAAATAGCCCGCCTTGTAGCCCATCTTCTTCGAGCCCTCGACCCAATAGCCGAGATAGACGTGGGGCAGGCCGAGGCGGCGCGCTTTCTCGATGTGGTCGAGGATGATGAAACTGCCGAGCGACCGGCGCGCGATGTCGGGATCGTAGAAGGAATAGACCAGCGACAGGCCGTCGGCGAGGCGGTCGGTGAGGCAGACCGCGAGGAGGGGACCGGAGGCCTGCCCGTCGCCGGTTGCGCTCAGCGGGCGGTATTCGGTGAGGACGGTGTCGATATGGGTGTCCTCGACCATCATGGCGAAGTCGAGCGACGACATGTCGGCCATGCCGCCATGCGGATGGCGCTTGTCGAGATAGGAGCGGAAGAGCACGTAATGCTCGTTGGTCGGCTTCGGCGCGACAAAGACGCCGAGAAGGTCGGCGTTGGCCCGCATCACGCGGCGCTGGCTGGCGGAGGGACAAAAATCGTCGACCAGCACCCTGACCGATACGCAGGCGCGGCAGCTCTCGCAGGCCGGCCGGTAGGCGATCGTCTGCGAGCGGCGGAAACCGGTCTGGGTCAGGAGGTCGTTGAGCGCGGCTGCCCGTTTGCCGACCAGATGGGTGAAGATTTTCCGTTCCTGCTGGCCGGGCAGGTAGGGGCACGCCGACGGAGCGGTGAGATAGAACTGCGGGGCGTCGCGCGCTTCCCTGGTCACGCCTTCTCCCAGTCTCCGCCCGCTTCCGCTGGCGGCGTCCGGCGATCGTCACGAATGGCGCGCAAGCGTCTGATCAGAGCCTCCTGACGATCACGACGCCGGCGATGATGTCGTGCAGGCATCGCTTTTCGGCGTCGACCAGCGAGACCAGAAAGACCGGCGGGAAGCACCAACTGACGTAGAACAGCACCGCCTGGACCGCCGCGTTGATGAACGGAACCCGCGCGCCCGAGGCGCTCATGCGCATTTCGAGATCGAGCGCCCGCATGCCGGGCGTCGCCATGTTGCGCCCCGAGACGGTGAGGCCGTTGTAGAAAAAGGCGACGAACGGAAAGAGCGGCGGCAGGAAGAACAGCGCCAGGCCGAAGGTCAGCACGATCGACACGATCCAAAGCGCCGCCACCAGCAGGCTGACGAGCACGAAATCGACGCAAACGGCAAGGATTCGCCGGGTGCGAACGCCAGCGAGAGCGTCGGCGCGGATCACATTCGTCGGCGTCGTGGCGTAAACATTGGACATTGGAGCCTCCGTGCGCGAGCTCGGCCAGCGCGGTCAAGGATGTGGGAGACGGCGGCGCCAAGTCAAGACCGGCGTGGGAACAGGTTGTGCGTCACCGCCTCGCGTTGGCCGAGCAGGCCGGAAGGGCGCAGGGCGATGAAAATCGTCAAAAGCGCATAAACCGCGATGTC
>PLUH01000095.1:0-2096 GCA_003164825.1 Hyphomicrobiales bacterium | reverse complement strand
GCCGTAGCCGACCGCGCCGAAGGCGGCCGTCATGGTCGCGCCGGCAAGCCCGGCCAGGGCGCCGGAGAGCGCGAACGCGCGAGCGGTGATCGCCGCCGGGCTCACGCCCATCAGCTCGGCGGCGAGCGGATCGTCGGCATAGGCGCGCCATTCGCGACCGATGCGGGAATAACGAAAGACGATGACAAGGCCGAGACCGGCGGCGAGGGCGACCGCGCTCGAGAGGAACGCCATCGGCGTGGCGACGGTCACAAAGTCGCCCCCGCGGGCGAGCGCGAACGGCTGNNTTGAGCTCAGGGCTCATCCAGCTCCGGTCGCCCTGCGCCAGGCGCAAGAGCTCGCGCAGGAAGAGCGCCAGGCCGACCGTCGCCACCAGCACCTGCTGGCCGCGAGCATGGCGGAGCGGAATGAAGACCGCCCGCGCCGCGGCGAAGCCCCAAGCCGCCGCGACCGCGGCCGCGAGCGCGAAGGCGACGGTCAAGAGNNCACGAGGAAGGAGCTGGCTCCGAAGAGACAGCCGGCCACGGCCAGCGCGGCGATCGCCGCTGCATAGCCGCCCGCCGCGGCCAATTCGCCGAAAGTGAAATTGATGCGCCCGATCAGGCCGTAGATCAGCGAATAGGCCGCCGCCATCAGCCCATAGATCGCCGCCAGCGGCAGCCCGTCGAGCGCCATCTGCAATCCATAGGCGAGGGGATGGGGCACGAGGGGAAGCGCGCTGACGTCGCCGAGCGGCGCAGGATCTGCGGCCCGGCCCTCCGGCGTCGCCAGCCAATAGCGGATGAGGACGTAGAGCCGGGCTTCGGAGACGGAGCGGCCGTCGAGCGTCACCGACACCAGATCGCGCGACTCGTTCGGCCGTCCTGGTTCGCGAAAGCGGCAGGCGGCGAGATGATCGCGAGGCTCTTCGCCAGGCGTGCGCGCGGTGAAGGCGACGCTCAAGCCGCGCCCGTCGGCGTCAGGTCTTTGCGCCACAATGGCGATCCGCGCCGCTTCCGGCATGAGCGCCGGCAGCGTCATGCGGCAGAGCCTCGCCTGGTCGGTCTCCAGCGCCGGCGAGCAGCCGGCGAGCATCGCCGCGGCCAAAAGGACGATGAGGCGAAAGACCGGGCGGCGGCTCAATCCGCGCGCCTCCGGGCCGCAAGGCGCCGCTGCTTGGCGCGATTGCCGCAGACCTCCATTTCGCACCACCGGCGGCGGTTGTTCTTGCTGCGATCATAGAACAGCCAGCCGCAGGCGTGGCCGCCGCACTCGCGGATGCGATGAAGATCGCCTTCGGTGAAGAGCTTCACCGCCGCCAGCGAGATCGGGCCGAGCGCCGCTTCGACCGGCGCGGCGCGCACGCTCCAGCGCCAGCGGCAGGAGAGCACGCCCGGCGCCAGCGCCGCCTTGGCGACACATCGCGCGTGAACGGCGGAAAGATCGGCGAGCGAAGCCGCGGGGGGCTTGGCGCGACGCCCGAGCGCCGCGCCGATGTCGTGAATCGCCTCGCGCAGGGCGATCGCCTGGGTCATGAGGTCGGCGGCGAGATCGGCGCGTTGGGAAACCTCACCCTTGAGCCAGTCGGCGTCTTCCGCCGGCAACGCCTTGGCGTGCTTGAGCCATTGGGCGACATGCTCGGCCTCGCGGAGATGGTTCTCATGCGAGGGAAAGCCGCGACCGGATTCGGTGTTGGCGAAATCGAGCGCAAGGTCGTCGGCGATCAGGTCCAGCGAACCGGCGCGCGAGGGAGGAGGAGCGGACGTACTAACCTTCATTATGATCTTGACAGGTTAAGCCATGGCCGCCAGTCTGCGCAAGCTAACCCTTCAATCTGGTATGGGAGGTTATAATGCGGACCATCGTTCTCAGGGCCATTCCCGTTGTGATGTCGCTCTGGCTTGCGGGCGCGGCGCAGGCGCAAATCAAGATCGGCGTCGCCGGGCCGATCACCGGGGCCAACGCTTCGTTCGGGGCGCAATTGACCCAGGGCGTCAACCAGGCGGCCGAGGACATCAACAAGGCCGGCGGCATTCTGGGGCAAAAAATCGAAGTCGAACCGGGCGACGACGTCTCCGATCCGAAGCAGGGCGTCTCGGTCGCCAACAAGTTCGTCG
>PLUH01000164.1 GCA_003164825.1 Hyphomicrobiales bacterium | reverse complement strand
TATTGGGAGGAAGTTGATTGGGCGGTCCGCGCCAAGGCCGCATGCGGCGTCGGCTATGCCCACAAGTCCGTCGTTCCGCACGTCATGGGCACGACGACCGGCTCCGCCGGCGGTCGCGCCAAACGATCGGCCTTTTCAGTCTATCTCGGCCACCGAAATCAGCTTCACTTCGTCCGCCGCCATCATCCGCGGTGGTTTCTGTGGACCCTGTTCGTGACGTTCGTGAGAAGCGGGGAATATCTGGCGGTCGGATCGACGCGCAATTTCGCCGCCGCGCTCCGGGGTCTGATCGCCGGCCTGCGCGGCGAAAAAGGCCGCCCGCAGATGGCCCCGGCCCGTGCGCCATGAACGGGGGCAACGCCTGCCGCCTTCAATACCGCCAACGCTGCGCCGAGGTGATGAGGAAGTCGCGGAAGGCCTGGACCCGCGCGACATTCTTGAGTTCCTCGGTATAGACCAGAAAGCAGTCCATCTCCGGCATATCGGCCTGCGGCAGCAGGCGTACGAGCCCCGATTCCGGCTGCACGCAATAGTCCGGAAGCACGGCGACGCCGACGCTGTGCTCGACCGCATGGGTCATCGCCGCGAGATTGTTGACGGTAATCTGCGGCGTGCGGGGATTCTTCGGGTCGCGCCCGAGGCTCAAGAGCGAATTGAGATCGTAAAGGAGGTGGGTCGCCGTCGGCGCGCCGAAAGCGACCAGATGATGCTGGTCGAGATCTTCGACCTTGCGCGGTTGGGGGTGCTTTCTCAGATAGTCGGCAGAGGCGTAGGCGTGGAAATGCACTGTGAATAGCCGGCGGCGGATCAAGTCCGGCTGGCTCGGCTCGCGCAGGCGCAGCGCGACGTCCGCTTCCCGCATTCCGAGATCGAGGTCGTCGTCCGACAACAGCAATTGCAACTTGATTTCCGGGTAGAGGTCGACGAACTCGCCGAGCCGCGGGGCGAGCCAATTGGCGCCGAGGCCAAGGGTGGTCGTGACCCGCAATTCGCCGTGCGGCTTCTCCCGGCTGTCGATGAGCCGGCTGCGCACCGCGTCGAGCTTGAGCACCACGTCGCGCACCGCGCCGAGCAGCATTTCGCCCTGCTCGGTCAGAATGAGCCCACGCGCGTGGCGATGAAACAGCGGCGCGCCGAGGTCGGCTTCGAGCGCCCCGACCTGTCGGCTGACCGCCGACTGGCTTAAGCCGAGCGTCTCGCCGGCATGCGTGAACGACCCCGCATCGGCGGCGGCCTGAAACACGCGCAGCTTGTCCCAATCCATAGACGTTTCCTTGGCCGCGTACGGCTCATTGATCTCGCGCTGTTGCGCTCGGCTTAACGCTCGGATCAGCCTATTCGGCCGCCTCGCGTTTCGGCTCCTGCGCCGCGAGCCAGCGCTCAGCCTCGAGCGCGGCCATGCAGCCAAGTCCGGCGGCGGTGACCGCCTGTCGGAACACGTCGTCGGCGACATCGCCCGCGGCAAAAACTCCCTCGACGCTGGTGGCCGTGGAGCCGGGCGCCGTCTGGACGTAGCCGTTCAACTTGAGCTCGACTTGTCCGCGTACGAGCTCGGTCGCCGGCTCATGCCCGATGGCGACGAAGACGCCATCAGCCGCCAGATCGTCGAGCGCGCCGGTTACGACATTCCTGACCCTGACCCCGGTGACCCCACGCGGCGTCCCCTCGCCGACGATGGCCTCGACGACATTGTTCCACCGGATCGAAACATTGTGGCGCGAAGCCAGGCGCTCGCGCAGGATTTTTTCCGCCCGGAAGGAATCGCGGCGATGCACGACCGTAACATGGGCGGCGATGTTGGAGAGATGCAGCGCCTCCTCAACCGCAGTGTTGCCGCCGCCGACGACGACCACCGACTTGCCGCGGAAGAAGAACCCGTCGCAGGTCGCGCAGGCCGAGACGCCGAAGCCCTTGAACGCATCCTCGCTCGCGATGCCGAGCCATTTGGCTTTAGCGCCGGTCGCCAGGATGACCGCCTCGGCGGCGAGCGTTCGGCCGCTGTCGCAGCGGACGATGAACGGCCGCCGTCCGAGCTCGAGCGCCACCACATGTTCGCCCTCGACGCGCGCGCCCACATGCTCGGCCTGGGCCAGCATCTGTTCCATCAGCCACGGCCCCTGGATCGGATCGGCGAATCCGGGATAGTTCTCGACGTCGGTCGTGGTCATCAATTGTCCGCCCGCCTCGAAGCCCGTGAGCACGAGCGGCTTCAGAAGGGCGCGCGCGGCGTAAATCGCCGCCGTGTAGGCGGCCGGCCCAGAGCCGATAACGACAATCCGCTCGTGCTCAATTCTGGACGAAGACAATTTGACCCCCGAATCTGGGCGCTGCTCCGCTGGCCCGGTCGCCGGGCCTGCGAAACCTCGCCCTTATATGGGGGTGAAAGTTCCACGACAACGGCGCCCTTCGCCGGCGGCGTTTGTAGACCAGGCGACCGGCTCGCGGGAGCCGTTGAACAGCAGCGTCGGACGTGCGGAATCGTCGTCGAAGAAGTTGACTTGGATGGCGGAGACAAGCCTGAACATGACCGAAAAGCCAGCGCGACGCGATGAGCGCCGTTCAGACCTTTTCGACCTGGCCGAATTCGAGATCGACCGGCGTCGCCCGGCCAAAGATCGACACGGCGACCTTGACCCGCGAACGCGATTCGTCGACTTCCTCGACCACGCCGTTAAACGAGGCGAACGGCCCGTCGGCGACGCGCACGTTTTCGCCGATCTCGAACCGGATCGCCGCCTTCGGCCGCTCGACCCCGTCGGCGACCTGTCCCTTGATCCGATCGGCCTCAAGATCGGGGATCGGCATCGGCTTCTTGTCGGCGCCGAGAAAGCCGGTCACCTTGGGCGTGTTCTTGATCAGGTGGTAGACCTCGTCAGTGAGGTCGCATTTGACCAGCACGTAGCCGGGGAAAAACTTCCGTTCGGAGTTGATCTTGCGCCCGCGGCGCACTTCCACGACCTGCTCGGTCGGCACCAGGATTTCTTCGAATTTGTCGGATAGGCCGCGCTGGCTCGCCTGCTCGCGAATGGATTCGGCCACCTTCTTCTCGAAGTTGGAATAGGCGTGGACAATGTACCAGCGCATGTTCATGTTCAGGCGTTCCGCATCAATTCTTAAGCCTCGCGTCCAATGATCGACGTTTAGCCGCCGCGGCCGAAGCCGAGCGCCAGCGACACAACCTGGCGCAGCACCTGATCGACCACGACGAAGAACAGGCTCGTAAACACCACCAGCACCAGCACCAAGCCGGTGGTGATGAGGGTCTCGCGTCTGGTCGGCCAGACTACCTTGGCGGCCTCGGCGCGGACTTGCTGAATGAACTCGAATGGATTGGTCATTGCTCGTCGATGTGGGCTTTGGGGCTTCCGGCGCAGAGGGCGGCCTTGGCCCAGCCAGAAAAACTCGCGGCGCGGAGCCTCCCGGCGCCGCGCCACCTCGACCTCTTATAGGATCGGATGGCCTCTCGCCAAGCGAAATGTGACATTCCGTCTGCGAATCGCCCAGAATGAGGGCGCGGCGGGTTCATAAGACCTATCGGTTTTGTCTGGCGGCCCCATGATCACCCTTTCCCTGGCCATGATCGTCAAAAACGAAAGCGCGACGATCGAGCGGGCGCTGAACTGCGCCAAGCTCTTTGCCGACGAGATGATTGTCGACACCGGCTCGACGGATGACACCGTCGCCAAAGCCGAGGCGATGGGGGCCAAGGTGCGCCATTTCGGCTGGATCGACGATTTCGCCGCGGCGCGCAATTACTCGTTTTCGCAATGCACGATGGACTGGATCATCTGGCTCGACGGCGACGACCTGATTTCGTCCAAGAATCAGAACCGCATCCTCGACCTCAAGCGGAGCGTCTTGAATGACGACCTTCAGGCGATCTACCTGCGCTACGTCTACCCGCCTTTCCACCAGTGGCGAGAACGAATGGCAAGGCGGGACCTGTTCGCCGAAAACAAACTGCGATGGAAGAACCCGGTGCACGAGTTCATCGACGGCATCGACGGCGGGAAAGTGAAGTATTTCGACGCGATCTCGATCGTGCACGACACCCCGCCCGACCGGCATGCGCTCAAGAAAGATCGCAACATTTCAATTCTGCGCGAGCATCTCGCGAGCGGGGCGACCGACGACCGCAGCCTCTATATCTACGCGGTTGAGTGCTTGCACAGCTTGCTGAAGGACGAGGGCGAGCAGGTCGTGGGTCAATTTTTCTCAAAAGTCAGGATTCCCGAATATCGCTATGAGATTTGCAGCAAAATGTACAATTTCTATATGCATTTCTGTGAACCGGAGCGGGCGCTGGAGGCGCTGTCTCGCGCGATCGTGGAAGACCCCACGCGCGCCGAGGCCTATTATAAGCTCGGAAGGCATCTCAGCGACAAGGCCGATCGACCCGCCGACGCCATTCCTCTGCTCACGGTCGCCAGCATGATCCGCATCCCCGGTCACGGGACGCCGGAAGCGGAAGCCTATGGCTACGGCCCACGGGATTCGCTTTGCCGAGCGCATTTTCGGCTCGAGAATATCGACGCCGCCCGGCGCCTGGCGGCCGAAGCGCTTGAGCGCAAGCCGCCGCAGACCAAATGGCTGGCGGAACTGGCGCGTTGGGACGAAGCGGCGCCGCCGTTCGAACCTCTGCCGCCGCAATGGCAGGAATGGACCGAAGGCAACCTCGGCAAAGGCGTGCCGCGCTGGACGATCATTCGCATCCTCGAAGAAAACGGCTTCGGTCCAAGGCAAATCGTCGAAGGTCTGCGGACCTCTGACCGGGAGGCGCAGCCCGACAAGACTTGATCGTGACGGGTAGTGGGGTAATTTGAAATGACTTAGTTTTCTTTGTTGTGGAAACGGGGCGGCGAATGGCGCATGGTGCGATCATGCCGGAAATCGAGCCCTACAGCGTACGGGTCAGGGAGGATGCAAATCGTCCGGGCCGGTATAGATGGGACGTTTTTGAAACCGAGCGGCTCCGCGACACGTCGATGTTCAGTTTTGCGACAAGACGCGAAGCCCAGACAGACGCCGATAAGTTTGTCGTAAAGCTCCTTGCGACTTGGCGAAACACCAATTGAGCAAGCATCCAAAACGCCCGCGCGACCTAAACCAATGGGCGAAACGCATGGTCGATATCGCCACGGGGGGCCGCTACCCCGTGAGACGACAAGATCCGCTCGACGGACTCCCGGCCGCTGGCCACTTCCGCAGGTCTTGACTGACCTTGCGCCAATCCGGGCAACGGCGCTCGGATGGATTCTCTGGACGCTGGCGCCGCCGGAATCGACTGCGCCCCCACCAAGGCGGACGAGGCGGTCGAATATTCGCTCTCGAACGGCATGGTCGCGCGTCTCGCGAACCTCGACGTCTCGATCGCGTTTTCGTCCTACCAGTCGGGCATTCTCTATTTCCTCGGGCGGAGTCCCGAGGGCGCGCATCTCCATCAGTCCGTCCTGCCGAAGCCGATGGGGATATCCGTCGACCGCCCGGACCGGCTGACGCTGGCGTCGGGCGCCCAGGTCGTTCGGTTCCAGAATGTGCTCGCCCCCCATGAGCGCATCAACGACGTCTTCGACGCCTGCAACGTCCCGCGGACCTTCCATCTCACCGGCGATCTCGATCTGCATGACATCGCCGTCGACGGCGTGGATCGGCCGATTTTCGTCAACACGCGATTCAATTGTCTCGCGACGCTGTCGCCAAAACACAGCTTCGCGCCGATCTGGCTGCCGCCGTTCGTCACTGGAATGTTGGACGGCGACAAGTGCCATCTCAACGGGCTCGCGATGCTGAGAGGCAAGCCCGCCTATGTCACAGCGGTCAGCCGGTCGGACGTGATCGACGGCTGGCGCGACCGGCGCGCCGACGGCGGCGTCGTGGTCGATGTCGAAGCCAACAGAATCGTCTGCGAAGGCCTGTCGATGCCCCATTCGCCACGGATGCATCGCGGCGAGCTGTGGCTCCTGAATTCGGGGACCGGCGAACTCGGCGTCGTCGAGGGTCTGAGCGAGGGCAAGGGACGCTTCGCGCCGCGGGCCTTCTGCCCCGGCTTTCTCCGCGGCCTCGCCTTTCGCGACAAATACGCCTTCGTCGGCCTGTCGAAGCCGCGTTACAAGCGCTTCGAGGGGCTCGCCCTCGACGACCGGCTGAAGCGAGCCGACGCCGAGCCCTGGTGCGGCGTCCAGATCATCGATCTCGACGCGGGAGGATGCGTCGACTGGCTTAGGATCGACGGCGCGGTCGCGGAGCTCTACGACGTCGCGGTCATTCCCGGCTTCAGGCGCCCGATGGCGCTGACCCCGTTTTCCGGTGAGGCGGCGGCGCTGATCACCTTCGAGGCGGATTGACGCGAAGCCCGTTCAGGTCTTTCGCGCCTGGCTCAACGGCGCCGTGCATTTGGTCGGGGCGCCGGGCTGACGATTCCCCCGAGACTGAAAGCCGCTTCCGAGCTCACGCCGTGCCGGGCGCGGCGGAAGGGTCTCCAAATTGGAGGGAAGGAAACCCAAACCCGGCGGAAGGAAATCAAAAGGGAAAGGAAACAAAATCCAAGGATTTTCTTTCGGCCAATCGAGACTTTTCAATAGCTTGAGCCACAAATCCAAGAGCACTCGATCCTCTCGACCGTTCAACAAGGCATCGGAGTCAAACAGCGTGTGAGAGGCCTACGCCTCCGCGTTCGCCCGGTCGGCAATCCCCGATCCGGCGACAGGGAGCACGATAGCACGCCCGTCTGATTATCGCGAAGGATTGTCGTGTTTTTTTCGCCTCGATCCGCAGCCGCGCTCTCATGGCTTCTGGCGACAACGAATTCTCCCAAACGTCGCTTGCTTTGGTTCGCGATCGGTCGGCGCCCGGCCGCAAGTCAGGCCATGCGGGACCACGCCCCCATGATCGCCGCTAGGCGGAGCAAGCCGTTGGCGGCCGTGATCTCGTTGCGAAGGCGGTCGGCAAGCGTGTCGAGGTCGACCGCGTTCAAATCCCATCCGCGCGCAACATAGGCCGGCATCAGGCTTCGGAGAGTTTCGGCGAGATATTCATAGCCAGCGGCGACGTCCCGGATGGTCGAGGCCTGCGCAAGGGCCAGCGCATCGTCGGCGGCGAGCCCGGCGAACGGGCCTGCTTGCTTTAGAACCTGACGGCGAAACATTTCCCCCGCGGTCTGAGAAGATACCTCGAGGCGGGCTGAGTTTTTTCCATCCGTCACGCTCTTGATCGCTTGTGACCCTTGTTTCCGGGCAATTCGAAAGGTCACTGTTAGCGTGGCGCCGGAGAAACTCCGTGAAGTCGACGCCGCGTACGGGGGCATGACGGCTAAAATGACCGAGCTTCTGTCGACCTACACGGCGGCCGAGTTTGCAGCGGTTGTGGACTTCATCGAGCGGACGACCCAAGCTCTCACCGCTGAGACGGCCAGGCTCACTGCGAGGGCCCCGCTGCCAGGCGCAGTTGTGAGCGCCAGAGACTCAGGCAGGGTAGTCCGGCGAACTCAGCGTGATGGGTCTATTGCCCATCGAGCAGGGCGCGCCCTGCCCTAGACCCGAAAATGCTTCGACAGCTTGAGCCCCTGGTGCTGGTAGTTGGAATTCGCGCCGTAGAGCTCGTCCGGAGCGCCGGCGAGTTTTTCGTACACCAGGCGCCCGACCGGCTGGGCGTCCTCGAGCAGGAACGGCACGTCGCGCGAGCGGACCTCGAGCACCGCCCGCGCGGAGGGGCGACCTTCCGCGCCCTGCCCGAACCCCGGGTCGAAGAAGCCGGCGTAGTGGACGCGAAACTCGCCGAACGCCGGATCAATCGGCGCCATCTCGGCGGCGAGATCGGCCGGTATCTGCACCTTCTCGCGCGACGCCAAAATATAGAACTGATCGGGGTCGAGAATCAGGCGCCGGTCGTCGCGGGCGTGAATCGGCTCCCAGAAATCCTCCATGGCGTAGCCGCGCAGGCGATTGACGTCGATGACGTCGCTGTTCTTGATCGCCCGATAGCCGACGATGCTCTCGCCCAAGCCGCCAAGATCGATCCTGAGCACCACGCCTTCGCGCAGGTCGAGCTCGCCATCGACGAGCGGGCTCAAGAGGTGCCGCTTGCGAATATCGGCGTCGTCGAGGGTGAAACTATGCCTGTCGCGCTGCTGGGGGTGGCGGCTGCGGAACCGGACCTGGCTCAGTTTCGACCCCGCCTTGACCCGGACGCTGAAGCTACGCGGCGAGATCTCGAGCCAAAGCTCGCCCTTGTACTCGAGCGGGACGTCGTCGAACGCCTCTCCGCCGTCGACGATGAGGCGAGTGAAAATGTCGAGCCGGCCGGTCGAGCTTTTGGGGTTTGCGGCGCCGGAAAGGTTGGGCCTAAGCTCGAGGCGCTCGATGAGCCGCGCGACATAGACGATGCCTTTCTCGAGCACCGCCCCCTTGCCAGCGAGCGACACCGGCTCGGCGTTGAGGGCTTTCAGCCGGTCGCCCACGGACGAGCCGGGCCCCGGCAGGAAGCTCGCCCGCACGCGATAGGCTTCCCTACTGATCCTCAAATCAAGGCTCGCAGGCTGATACTGTGCAGATTCGATCCCCGCTTCTGCCCAGATTAGCTCGCGGCCGACCATGGCCTTGAGCTTCTGCTTGCCGAAGAGGCCGAACGGCGGCGAAAACAACGCGTTTCTGACGCGGGGCTCGGCTGGGTCGAGAATCACGGGCAGCGATGGTCGGGTCGGCGGCAAAAGGCGAGCCTCGATGGGCGGTTTGCGTTGTTAGCGCCGAGCCGACGTGAAGCCAAGGCTCGGCCCTGAGGGGTTGGCGGCAAAATGGTCCTTCGGGCGGTTATCACACCCGACGCCAATCTCGTGCGTCGCGCCGCTCATCCAGCCGGACCGCTTTCTTGCGTCAATTCACGCAGGCGGATTTCGGCCAGCGTGCTGAACTCACCCTTCGGATATTTTTCCAGGTACGCCTCAATCAGCGCAGGATTGGCGCTCTCGCGGACCGAGTCCCAAAAGGCCAGCTCGATTTCGCGGTCTTGCGGATCGCGAATGCTGTCTTCCGCGATCGCCTCGAGACGCGCACG
>PLUH01000030.1 GCA_003164825.1 Hyphomicrobiales bacterium | reverse complement strand
TTTCGGGGGGTCGCGCGACTCATATAAATAATGGCCTCCAGATGGTCATGTGGTCCTCGTCTCACGCGGCCCCCTCCACCCCGCGGGACCATGGCCCCGACGGTCCCGATGGTCCCGGGGCTGACGTGTGTCCAGTCGTCTGGCGCCGGGTCAGTAGGATGGTCGCCCTGGTGGCTTTGGTCGCTCGGGCACGCCGTCGTTGTCGTCCGGTTCGTCCTCGGGCGTTCTGTCGTAATCGCTCGTCAGGACCTTGGCGGTGATGACGTGAAAGCGCTTATCTCGCTTGTCCTGGAAGCGCTCGGCGTAGGTGAACCGACCCTTGGCGCGCTTGAGCATTTCATGTCTCTCGAGCGCCCTTGAGACCTGGACAGGATCAAAGCCCCGGCAGAATTCGCTTTCCCAGACCGCGTCCTCGATCATCCAGATCCGTTTTTCGCCCTCATATTTCCGCCATCCGAGTCGAATGACCGCGGGCCGCGGCGGCGGACTCGAACCTTCGCCGTCGCCGTTCCAGGCAGCTTCAACGTTGAATCCCCTCTCGTCGAGCTCGTCGAAGCGGCTTTCCCCGTAGCGCACGATCAACTCGGTGACTTGGCGAATGGCGGCGCGATCCTCGGCCGGCTCCTTGCCGTCGCCGCTGCGGACCTCCGTCCACCTCTTGAACGCCGTCGCCGCCGCCGCGGCCGCGACGCCCGCCTCCCAGCCGGTGATGCCGAACTCCGTCGCCAGTTCCCCCGCCGCCGCAATCAGCCCGAAGCGTTTCGCCGCGCGCTCGATCTGGCCCGCGGATCCGACCTCGACATTTTGCCTGACGAAGTCGTCGATCGCGTTGCGGACGCCCTCGCCCGCCTCTCCCCGAGCAAGCAACTGTTTGACGAGCTCCGGCCCGGCGACGCCGTGACATTCAGCCACGGATTCAGCGAACGCCTTGACCAGCTCGCGCACCTCTCCGGTCGACCCAGCATTGTCAAACGCCCCGAAGTTCAACCCGCGATCCGCGGAGACGTTGAGCAGGCGCAGCGTCGCGCCCGTATAGGCCTTGGCCCCGCGCATCTGAGTCATCTTGGTCTCGACCGTCATTTCGCCCGACGACATGATGAAGGCGCGCCAGCTCCGAATATCCTTCAACGTCGCGTCGCGATTCATGCGGATCTTGCCAGCGCCGCCGGCGAGCATGTACAGCGACGTCGCGGCGTCGCGTGCATCGAGCTGGCCAAGCTCGTCCAGGATGAGGACGATATCCGAAGTGCGGTCGGCAACCCCTTCGAGCCCATTCGCCGTCGCGCGCCAGGAATGGACCAAAACGCTCTCGCCCCACACGCTCGCAATTAGCTTGAGCAGCGTTGTCTTGCCCACCGACGAATTGCCGAAGAAATGATCCCGCCGCTCTCTTGCGCGGCGGGCTGCAACAATGGCCCGGCGAAGGCGGCGGAAATCGCCAACGTCGCGAGCACATGCGCGCCAGCGGGAGCCGAAACCGTCTGGCGCCATTCGCCGAGCGTTCCTTTGGCGGCGTACTCATTCCGCCTCTGTTCATCGCCTTCGTAGATGATACGGCCGCCAAGGTCGCCGATGATCTCGTTCGGCAAGGCGAACACTCTCGTCCCGTCGATCGTGTGCCAGCCCGTACGATAGAGCAGCGTCAGACGAAGAGTCATGTCGACGTTGAGAATATATTTCGTGAGAGCCGCCTGCTGGCCCTTGCCGATCTTGAGCCCATTGTGGGCCAGGTCGCCGCATACGGCGTCGTGATCGTTCAGAAGCATCTTGTCGGGGGCGAGATATTTGTGCTCGCCGCCATCGGCGTCTTTCCACCGCAGATACCGCGACCAGCCCGAGCTCTTGTCGTCGCGAGCCAAACCCAGGATCTCAAACGGGCCGCTGACAAACACCGAGACGACCGACTTGCCTTGACCTTNNTAGGCCGCGCTCGGTCACCAAGAATTCGGAGGAGGCTGAATCGAGGAGAGCGAAGCCGTCCTCGGCCGTGTCGCCGAGCGGCAATGGGCCCCTGGCTCTAGGATCGCAAGCAGAGTGACCGAGCTGGATGGGCGATGTGATCTGCCCCCAGTGCGGGCAGGCCTCACAAGTATCGCGATGGCCGAGATCATCGGCGATGCTCGCGCACGTTCGCGGCGCGTTGCTCTTGACCGCCCGGCGGAACTTGTCTCGCGCCTCGCGCTCCTTAAATTCTGGGTGCTTGCCGCTGTACTCCAGAAAAGCGTCCTCACCGCCCTTGCACATCGCGGCGATCGACGCGCCTGCAAACCAGTCTGGCTCCGGACAGGTCGGCGCGCCTTCGACCACGACGGTTCGATACCAGGCGCATCCCTCGACGATCTTGGCGTGGTCCGCCGACGGCGCTGCCGGCCGTCGATCTCCCTTGCGCCTGGTCGTGCGCGTTCCGACAAGTTTCCGAATCGCCTCGATCGAATGCCGCCGGGTTGGGTCAAATTCGATAAGCCGCACCGTCTTTGGCGGCTCGCTCTTATGATTGAGGGTTCCCGGGGGTCGGAAGTTGCGGACGATGTCGCCAACGCTATCGATCTTGCACCCATGCGCACGAAAGTGGGCGAGGAACACCCGCTGAAAGCCTGCCGACAAATCCGCGGCGGCGGCACGGTCGGCGGGCGTTCTGAGGAGCCAAGGCTTGTCGAAATCGAAATGTGCGTGTACGCTGTTTCCGGTATGGACGATCGAAGTCGGCCGAACCGGAAAGCTTGAGAGAATCTCTAGGGCCTCGTCTTCATTCTTAGGATAACCGCTCTGCGCGCCCTTGGCATCGGCGAGGTCAATGTCTTCGAACAGGCCCGTCAACGAGCTTACGGTGTCAGCGCTTCCGCGCCTTCGACGAGTGGGCGGTTCGACCTGTGTGCCGATCGCGATGTAGACGTCGTCCTTTTTCGACGCGCGCTCGATAAACCCAGTTACGTCTTCCAAGCGATTTACGGGGAACGCCTCCGTCGTGTTGCCGCGTTTGACCCAAACGCAGAGGTAGCCCTCCGCTTGGCCAAACTTGGCCGCGACGAAGTCGCGTAACTGGGTGCCGTTGGCGTTCGTGTTCAATTTTAGGCCTCGATTGGCAAGCCGGTCCGTTCCCCGCGAAGTGGTTCGCGTGGGCTGCAGTTCGGCGGTTTTTTTGAAGCTGACGGGCTATTCGCCCGTCAGCTGCTTGCGCTGCGCTCCATCAGGTTGATGAAGTCCCGCAACTTGACGTAAGGGCGCGACGAACCGATGTGGTAACTCGGGACGAGGCCGCGCCGAGCGGCGCGCTGGACGACGTGATAGGGAACGCCAAGCGCGACGGCGGCCTCCTTGAATGTCTTAGGTTTGTCGAGTTCAGCGAGGATCGGCGTATCGCCGGTCGTGACCTGGATCGCGCCTTCGCAACCGATTCTGTGGTGGGCTGGTGTCTGCATTGGCGCCCCTACGTTGGGGCCTCTTCAGATCACAGCTTTTCAACTTTCGCGAAGGATTTAACTCGCCGATTTTCCTACTTTGGGGTCAATCCGCCGGATTATGCGCTGCGTGTCACAGGCAACTCCCAGTGCCCTCAGCTCCTCAAGGAGGCTAAGGATTCGATAGTGAAATGCGGGCAAGTCCCATTTCAACTCGACTGTAGCCCGGGCCAAAATGCGATCGCGATCGGCGACAAACTTTCTCTGTAGCCGCCGGAAGTCATCTTTAACGATCACGTCCGGGATTCGCCCGAATCTCTCGAGCAATTGGACCGACTTCGATCTTGTGATCCGGGTCGTCGAGCCACTTCTTGAAATAGCGCCTACCGAGTTCTCGCAACATGTCCTCATCATCGTGAGGGTCGTTTCCTCGTGGTCGCTTTCTGCCAAGAAAGACAGCTTCCGCTTCATCAATTCGGCGGGCGCGAGCTCGACCAAGAGCATCAACGTGAGCGTCAATGATTGCGCCAAGAATCAGACGTAGCGCGCTCTCTGGCTCATAGCCTTGCTCCCGGAGCAGTTTGTTTGGATCGAGTTTGCCGTCTTCGCCTGGCCAAGCGCAGTCCTCGGCCGTAATGTTTGCTGTCGACGCCTTCGCTTCCGTGTCGGAAATCTTGAAATCGCGGATTAGAGCCGCTTCCGCGTCGGAAATTATGAAATCGGGGGTCAGATCAGAATTGCCAGCTGTTGTCCGGCGCATCTGGGGTCGGGGTGCGACACCCGTTCCACCGGGCTCACTGCCTTCGGGCTTCCGCTTCAACAGACGTCCCTCGATGTAGAATCAGTGCTTCAACACACAATATACCCAACCGCTTCCGCGCAACACGGATGCCGTCGCCGAGCACGAAAATTGATCACCGCGAACGAGGATTGCTCGACGAATCTCGTCCATCGGCTGTCAAGGGGGCTCCTGCCCTCGCCCACGTAGCCGTATCTCACTTGCCCTCGTCTCCGATGATGAGGCTCCCCCACCTGCGCCTGCAAATGGGCCTCTGATCCGGGGCGCTGGACCCCAGGCAGGTCTCGCCTCGCAGCCGGGTGAATGCCGCCGATGCGTCGCCGGGCACGCGCTGCTCCTCGATGCGCGCGCCCTGCGGAGCTGCGAGACCTCCCTGCCTCGCCGTTGGACGATTCGAGGGACGCTACTGCCTTCGCGCGCGTGCGCGGAACTAATGACCTTGATGAACCGGCCGGCTCAATATCGCTCCTTTTATGAGCAACGGAAGATCAAGACCATCCTGTT
>PLUH01000197.1 GCA_003164825.1 Hyphomicrobiales bacterium | reverse complement strand
TCCTTCGAGACGCGACGCCTGCGGCGTCGCTCCTCAGGACGAGGGCGCGCGAAAAAGTCCCGCTTCACGAGCGATAGTCGCCATTGATCGCGACATATTCCTTCGTCAGGTCGCAGGTCCACACCGTGGCGCGCCCGCGCCCCAGGTGAAGATCGGCGGTGATCTCGATCGCGTCGCGCTTCATATAGGCCGACGCCTCCGCTTCGTCATAAGCCGGGTCGCGCATGCCTTCATGGGCGACGCGGATCTTGCCGAAGAAAATGTCGAGCGTGTCGCGCTCCGCCTTCTCGCCGGCCTTGCCGACCGCCATGACGACCCGCCCCCAATTGGCGTCCTCGCCGGCGCAGGCGGTCTTGACGAGCGGCGAATTGGCGATCGAGAACGCAATCCGCCTGGCCGCCTTGCGGCTCGCCGCGCCTTCGACGTTGACGGTGATGAACTTGCGCGCCCCTTCGCCGTCGCGCACCACCTGTTGCGCAAGATTGCGCAGAAGCTTGTCGAGCGCGCGCCGGAAGGCGGCCGCGCGCGGATCGGCGGCGTCCTCAATTCGCGGCGCGCCCCGAGCCTGTCCGGTGGCGAAGATCATCAGTGTGTCCGAAGTCGACGTGTCGCTGTCGACGGTGATCGCGTTGAACGACCCCTCGACCGATTTCGACAGCATCGCCTGGAGCGCGCCCGGCGCGATGGGCGCGTCGGTGAAGACGTAAGCCAGCATGGTCGCCATGTCGGGAGCGATCATGCCTGCCCCCTTGGCGATGCCGTTGATCACGACCTCGGCGTCGCCCAGCTTGACCCGTGCGGTCGCGATCTTCGGATAGGTGTCGGTGGTCATGATCGCCTTGGCGGCGCCAAGGAGCGCATCGGCCTTTGCCTCCGCGACCAGCGCGCCCATCACGCGCGCGATCCGCGTTCCGTCGAGCGGCTCGCCGATGACGCCGGTCGAAGCCATGAAGATTTCGCTGGTGAGGGCGCCGACCGCCTTGGCGGCGGCCTCCGCGACATGGGCGACCGCGGCCGCGCCGACGCCGCCGGTGAAAGCGTTGGCGTTGCCGGAATTGACGATCAGCGCCCGCGCCGACCCATGGGCGAGATGGGCGCGGCACCAGTCGACCGGGGCCGAGGGGCACTTGGAGCGGGTGAACACGCCCGCGACCGCCGCCGGCCGGTCGAACAGCGCCATCATGACGTCGGTTCGCCCCGCATAGCGAACCCCCGCTTCGACGGTCGCGAAGCGCACGCCGGCGATCGGGGGCAGGGCGGGATAGGTCTTCGGCGCCAGCGGCGAGAGCGGAGCGGGAGCGGCCATGGACGATTCCGAAACAACAACCGGAGCGGGCCGGTATGCCCGCTCTCGCGAAGCCCGTGAGCTCGGGTCAGGGCGTCTTGGGCTTGTCGGCCGGCGCGGGGGCGGGGGCNNCAGCGGCTTGCCGTCGGCGTCGAAGAACTCGATCTTGGCGGCGCTGTGGAGCTGCGCGACCGCGTCGCTCTCCGCCTTCTGGGCGACATAACGCGCCGCCTGGTCCTTGATCTGCTCGAAGGGCGGGAAACTCTTGGTGCGCGTGTCCTCGACCTTGATGATGTGCCAGCCGAACTGCGTCTTGATCGGTTCTGACACTTCGCCCTTCTTCAGCTTGAACGCCGCCTCGGAGAATTCCGGCACCATGCGGTCCTTGGTGAACCAGCCGAGGTCGCCGCCGTCGCCGGACGGGTCCTTGGAAAGCTCGGTCGCCACCTTGGCGAAATCCTCGCCGCCTTTGACTCGGGCGAGCGCCGCCTTCGCCTCGTCCTCGGTCGGCAGCAGGATGTGGCGGGCGTGAATTTCCTCTTGCGGCGGGTCCGCCTTGGCGGCCTCGTCATAGGCCTTCCGCTCCGCCTCCTCGGTCGTCGCCGCCTTGGCGACTGAGCCGAGCAATTGCTCCATCGCCAGCTTGTCGCGATAGTAGGCGAGCTTGCGTTCGAACTCCGGGGTCCCCGTCAGCTTGTCGGCCTCGGCCTTCTTGGCCGCGAGCTTGAGGTCGATCAGATAGTCGAGCACGTATTTCTGCCGGGCCGCGCCTTCGAGCTTCTGCGGCAGGCCGGGGCCGATGTCGGTCATCGCGTCGGCGACGTCGTCCTCGGTGATCGGCGCGCCGTCGACCTTCGCCAGCACCTTCGGATCGGCCGAAGCCGGGCCGGCGAGCGCGAAACCCGCGCCGAGCCCAAGCGCAAACGCGAGAGCGAGGCGCCGCGGCCGCGCGGGAAGGATAGTTAGCATGGGAACTCCTTTGGGCGGGCGGAACGCTGGCCGCCGGTGACTTCGATCTGCCTGAGGCGGCTATAGAGGGATTGGGGCGATATTGCGAGGGAAAGGAGGGATCGATCAGAGTAAAAAGCGCGGCCCGCCGCCTCTTTGGCTGGCTCCCGGCTTTCCCCCGCGGGCGCGCCGCCGCGATGACATTGTCGCGTCGGGCGCGCCGCCGGGCGCCACTTTTCCCTTGACAAGCGCCGCTGACGCTCTACATCGCCATTATCCTGAAGCCGTTCTGGGTCCCCGCGCCATTTGCGAGCGCGTGGGACTTTTTGCGTTTTCGCGGATTCTCGACATGGGCCGGCCTCCACCGGACGTCGAGACGGGCAGTCCCGCGGCGCTCGGCCTTATCGTCGAACCGCCGCCGAAATGGAGCGTTTAGGCGAATGGCTCGTATAGCAGGCGTCAATATTCCCACCAACAAGCGCGTCATCATCGCGCTCCAGTACATCCATGGGATCGGGCCGAAGAAGGCCGAAGAGATCGTCGAGAAGGTGCATATCCCTCCCGAGCGGCGCGTCGCCCAGTTGACGGACGCCGAAGTGATGCAGATCCGCGAAACGATCGACCGCGACTACATGGTGGAAGGCGACCTTCGCCGCGAAGTCGCGATCAACATCAAGCGCCTGATGGACTTGGGCGCCTATCGGGGTCTGCGCCATCGCAAGCAGTTGCCGGTGCGCGGCCAGCGCACCCACACCAACGCCCGCACCCGCAAGGGCAAGGCGAAACCCATCGCCGGCAAGAAGAAGTGATCGCCGTTTCGTTTTAACCCATTTCAGGAAGTGCGCGCCTTTCGCGGCGCGATCGAAGGACAACCTCATGGCAAAAGAAGCGACCCGCGTCCGCCGTCGCGAACGCAAGAACATCGTCTCCGGCGTCGCCCACGTGAACTCGACGTTCAACAACACGATGATCACGATCACAGACGCCCAGGGCAACACGATCTCGTGGTCTTCCGCCGGCACCATGGGATTCAAGGGCTCGCGCAAGTCGACCCCGTTCGCGGCCCAGATCGCGGCCGAGGACGCGGTGCGCAAAGCCTCCGAGCATGGCATGCGCACGCTCGAGGTCGAGGTCTCCGGCCCCGGTTCGGGTCGCGAATCGGCGTTGCGGGCGATTCAGGCGGCCGGCTTCAACGTCACTTCGATTCGCGACGTGACGCCGATTCCCCACAACGGCTGCCGCCCGCGCAAGCGTCGCCGCGTCTGACCTGCGTTAGCGCGCCCATCGCTTCAGGGGGCGCGAGTCGCTCCCGTCGAAAGAGAAGGCCAATCCCGTGATCCAGAAGAACTGGCAAGAACTCATCAAGCCGAAGAAGCTCGACATCGTGTTGAGCGAAGCCTCGCGCAAGGTGGCGACCGTCGTCGCCGAGCCGCTCGAGCGCGGCTTCGGCCAGACGCTCGGCAATTCCCTGCGCCGGGTGCTGCTGTCGTCGCTCCAGGGCGCGGCGATCACTTCGATTCACATCGACGGCGTGCTGCACGAATTCTCGTCGATTCCGGGCGTGCGCGAGGACGTCGTCGACATCGTGCTCAACGTCAAGGACATCGCGGTCAAGATGCAGGGCGACGGCGTCAAGCGCCTGGTGCTCAAGCGCAAGGGTCCCGGCGCCGTCACCGCAGGCGACATCCAGACGACCGGCGACATCCAGATCCTCAACCCGAACCTCGTCATCTGCACCCTCGACGAGGGGGCGGACCTTCGGATCGAATTCACGGTGACGACCGGCAAGGGCTACGTCCCGGCCGACCGCAACCGGGCCGAGGATTCGCCGATCGGGCTATTGCCGATCGACAGCATGTTCTCGCCGGTGAAGAAGGTCTCCTATCGGGTCGAGGCCACGCGCGAGGGCCAGGACCTCGACAAGGACAAGCTGACGATGTCGATCGAGACCAACGGCGCGATGTCGCCCGAGGACGCGCTCGCCTACGCCGCCCGCATCCTGCAGGACCAGCTCGCGGTGTTCGTCAACTTCGAGGAGCCGCGCCGCGAGGAGGCGCAGCACGCCATCCCCGAGCTCGCCTTCAATCCGGCGCTCCTGAAGAAGGTCGACGAGCTCGAGCTCTCCGTCCGCTCCGCCAACTGCCTCAAGAACGACAACATCACCTACATCGGCGACCTCATTCAGAAGACCGAGGGCGAGATGCTGCGGACGCCGAACTTCGGCCGCAAGTCGCTCAACGAGATCAAGGAAGTGCTGGCCCAGATGGGCCTTCACCTCGGCATGGAGGTGACGGGCTGGCCGCCGGAGAACATCGAAGACCTCGCCAAGCGGTTCGAGGAGCACTACTAGCCCTTCTCCCGCTCTGCGGGAGAAGGTGGCCCGAAGNNAGGGCCGGATGAGGGTGCTTCTACCTACCCTCACCCCAGCCCTCTCCCGCTCGCGGGCGAGGGAGATAAAGAGCGGCCGTTCCTTGGCACGGCGGCCGTGAGACCCGAACAAGGAGAGAGCCACAATGTATCACGGACGCGCCAAGCGGCGCTTCAATCGCACCGCCGAGCATCGCCAGGCGATGTTCGCCAACATGGCTCAGGCGCTCATCAAGCACGAGCAGATCACGACCACCCTGCCGAAGGCCAAAGACCTTCGCCCGGTGGTCGAAAAGCTGGTGACGCTCGGCAAGCGCGGCGATCTCCACGCCCGCCGGATCGCGATCTCGCGCCTGCGCGACGCGGAACTGGTCAAAAAGCTTATCGATGTGCTGGGGCCCCGCTACAAGGACCGCAACGGCGGCTATACGCGGATCATGAAGGCCGGATTTCGGCCCGGCGACAACGCCGCCATGGCGGTGATCGAATTCGTCGATCGCGACGTCGAGGCCAAGGGCAAGGATTCGGGCCCCGCCCAGGGCGCGAACGCGGGCTGAACGGCGCGAGCGACGAAGCGCGCTACGGCCGATAGCGTAGCGCCTCCACCAGAAGGGCGAAGGCAGGCGACTGCTGGCGCCGGCTGGGGAAATAGAGGTGATAGCCGGAGAACGGCGGACACCACGATTCCAGCACGCGCGTCACGCGTCCGGCTTCGATGTCGGCCTTCGCATAGTCTTCCGGCAGATATGCGACGCCGAGCCCGTCGCGCGCGGCCTGCAACGCGAGACCGATTTCGTTGACGATCAGTTGGCCCTCGACCCGCACGTTGAGAATCTGCCCGGCCTTCTCGAATTCCCAGGCGTAGAGGCCACCCCGCGTGGGGAAGCGCAGGTTAATGCAACTGTGCCGGGCGAGATCGCGCGGGGTTCGGGGCGGCTTGCGGCTCAAGAAATAGGCGGGCGAAGCGACGGCGGCCATGCGCATATCGGGCCCGATCCGCACCGCGATCATGTCCCGGGCGATGGTCTCGCCAAGACGCACGCCAGCGTCGAACCGTTCTGCGACGATGTCGATGAAGCCCGCATTGACGCTGATTTCGACCTGGATGTCGGGGTAGGCGGGCAAAAGCTTGGCGAGCGCCGGCCTTAGGATCATCTCGGCGGCGTGAATGCCGGTCGTGACGCGGATTGAACCGGCCGGCTTGTCGCGCAGCGCGCTGAGGGCTGCGAGCTC
This sequence comes from Hyphomicrobiales bacterium, assembly GCA_003164825.1. GTDB lineage: Bacteria > Pseudomonadota > Alphaproteobacteria > Rhizobiales > Beijerinckiaceae > Roseiarcus. The sequence goes on along the minus strand of PLUH01000197.1, from coordinate 2,885 downwards.
GGCCTCTATGCCGTCGAAATGCGGACCGAGGGCGCCAAGCAGCCGGTCGCCGGCTGCGGTAGGAACGACGCTTCGCGTCGTTCGGGTCAGCAAGCGGAGTCCGAGCTGTTCTTCCAGCGCGCGGATCGTATGGCTCAGCGCGGAGGGCGAGACGCCGATCTGGGCAGCCGCGCGCGTGAAGCTGCGCTCCTGGGCGACGGCCCGGAATGTGGCGAGATGGTTGACGTTCAAACGCGCCATTGTTGAGAAAAAATCAAAAGCCCATGTCGATTGCTCACTCTAATCGTAAGGCGACGCTGGGACTAGATGTCTCATGCACGTGCGGGGCGCGACATGCGCCGCGTTATTCGCCAAACCGCGAGCAGACAATCTNNGTCGTCGGCGAAGCTCTGCGTCCAGTCCGGGACAAGGTGGTGATCGCGACCAAATTCGGCTTCGACATCGATCCTGTGACCGGGACGAACCGCGGCGTGTCCAGCCAGCCGGAGCGCATCCGGCAGGCCGTCGAAGGGTCGCTTAAGCGCCTCGGAATAGAGACCATTGACCTTCTCTATCAGCATCGAGTCGATCCGAATGTGCCGATTGAGGATGTCGCAGGAACGGTGAAGGAGCTCATCGCTGCCGGCAAGGTCAGGCATTTCGGAATGTCGGAGCCGGGCGTTCAGACGCTCCGACGGGCCCATGCGGTTCAACCCGTCGCCGCACTGCAGAACGAATATTCGCTCTGGACTCGCGGACCCGAAACCAACGGAATCCTGCAGGCCTGCGACGAGCTGGGCATCGGCTTTGTACCCTACAGCCCTCTCGGCAAGGGATTCCTCACCGGCGCGATGAACAAAGAAACGAAGATCGGCGCAGGCGATTTCCGCAGCACCGTGCCTCGGTTTTCGCCGGAGGCGATGGAGAGGAACCAGACGCTTATCAGCCTCCTGAAACGCGTTGGCGACAGAAGGAACGCGACGCCGGCGCAGATTGCCCTTGCGTGGCTCCTCGCCCAGCGCCCCACCATCGTCCCGATCCCTGGCACGACGAAGCTCCATCGGCTCGAGGAAAATATCGGCGCCGCGGGCATTCATCTGACGCGGGCCGACCTCGACGAGATCGAACAGGCTGCCGCGAACATCGAGATTGTGGGCGAGCGCTATGCGCCGGCGCAACTGGCCATGGTCGGACGCGAGGCGCCGCTGGCTGGGGACGTCCAGGCTCATCAGCCCGCCCGGCCTTGACAGTCGGGGGGCTTCCGAGGCCTGCCAAACCGATCAAGCCGGCGCTCACGGCGCCACACACTGCCCATCTTGACGTTCTGGCCGTCATTGCTTGGTCTCCGCGCGAGAAAAAACGACGAAGAATCGCTCGGGAGTAGGGCCGCATGGCTCGCGATAGCCGCCCGCCCACGTGGAGGGCCGTCTCTTAGCGATACGTGCTTTTGACGACTACCAACGCCTCCCAGCGCCGCCACGCCATCCCCCGCCGCCAACCCCACTGATCAGCCTGAGGACAATGAGCAAGACGATCGCGCCCAGCGTGGCGTTGACGATGAGGGCGACCATCCCTGTGCCGAGGTGGATGCTCAATTGCGGCAGCAGCCAGTCTCCGATGAACGCCCCGATAACGCCGACGACAAGGTCGCCGATGAGACCGTAGCCGCCGCCCCGCACGATGTTGCCGGCAAGCCATCCCGCGACGATGCCGACGACAATGATGACGAGGAGACTTTCGTTCGACAGGTGCATGGGCGTTCCTCTCAGGGATTTATGCGTTTGGCCGGGACGTGCTGGATGTGCGCCGGTGACATTATCCAGTTTCGGCGCCGCCGCTTAGCTGTTCCGCGACGCGCGCAGGCGCGGGTCCAATCGAGCCGTTGTGGACATCCCCACCGGTCCCAGGCCGTCGCAGATTAGACGATAGCATCGATCTCGACGAGACCGTTTTGACGCCGACGCGCCAAATCCCCATCTTGACAGTCCGCAATTGCTCTCACAGGTTCGGAGCGGAAGCGCCTGCGCGCTGACGGAAATCGTGGCGAAAAGCGTAGCGCTACGCGATCGAGGACGCCCGCGCGCTTCTCGGCGCTACTCCGCCGCGCTGATCGTGCGACGCCGCGTCGCGGGCGAAAGAACGGATAACGGTCGGGCGCCGATCATGGTCTCAAGCGTTCAGGAGCACGCGGTCGCGACGCAGACCAGCGCCAAGCCGCCGAGCGACGATCTTATCCAGCGCGAGATCAAATATTTCCGCGACTTCTCCGCTATCTACACCGACGCCATTCGCTCGAGCGATTTCAAGGCCAATATCGCTCTCCTGTTCCTGCCGCTGCTGATGGTCCCGATCCTGAGCGCGCACGAACGCGGCCTCGCGGGTGTTCCCCTTTGGGTGATCCTGGCGCCCTTCCTCGCCGCCTATTTCTGCCTGATCCTGGCGATCTTTCCTCGCTACTTCCGATCGGAGAAAAGCTCGTTCCACTTGTCGAGGACCGCGGGTCCGCATCACTTCACCTTCACCCACGATCCGACGGTCGAACTGGACGAGGTCAGACATCGAGTGGCGTTGTTGTCGCGTATCTTATGGTGGAAGACGCTATACCTGAGGCTGAGCCTTGGGATTTGCCTGGTCGGCATTCCTGTATTCGGGATCAGCCTNNGACGATGAAAAACCGACTCCGTTCGGCGTCGCCGATTTTTTCGACATTTCCTTTCCGATTACCAGAAATCAGACTAGACTGCCCGAAGCGCCGGGGGTCGGCGTCGTTGAAAGAGGCGTTCATGAGCCAGCGAGAAGTGCGGCCGGCGACGAGCGGATTCAGGCGAGAAGGCGGGTAGGGGAGCAAGAGAAAAAAAGCGCCTGGGGGGTGCGTAAGCCCTTGAAAAGGCTCGATTCGGACAAGG
>PLUH01000241.1 GCA_003164825.1 Hyphomicrobiales bacterium | reverse complement strand
GGTCTCAGCATCGCCGCGCCGTTCTGGTGCTGCTGCGCAGGCAATCTCGCGCTCCTCGCGGCGTTGATCTGGTGGCGCGCGCCGCGCAGGCCAACGGACACCCTGCCGGCCGAACGTCTGATCAGCGCCATGATGACCGGCGTGCGCTACGTTCGCTACAGCCGCGAGATGGACGCCACGCTCATCCGCTCGATCGCCTTTTTTCCCTTCGCGAGCGCTTACCTCGCGTTGCTGCCTCTCGTAGCGCGGAACGAGATGGGCAACGGGCCGGAGGTCTATGGCGAGCTGATGGCGGCAATCGGACTCGGCTCGATCGTCGCCACATTTTCCCTGAACTGGCTCAAGCGGCGCCTGGACCCCAATGGGTTGATTGCGCTCGGGACGGGCGGGACAATCGTCGCTCTCGTTCTGTTCGCCGCTGCGCGTGACCCCGTTGTGGCTATTGCCGCCAGCCTCGTCGCGGGCGCATCGTCGATCATTGCGCTGACGACGTTCTTCGTTTCCGCCCAGGTGTCTTTGCCGGAATGGGTGCGCGGCCGGGGCCTGGCGCTTTTCCTCACCGTCTATTTCGGCGCCTTGACGCTCGGCAGCGCGGTATGGGGCGAAGTCGCCAGCGTCAAAGGAGTGCCTTTCGCACTTTCGGCGGCTGCGGTTGGCGCGCTCATCGCGATGGCGCTGACCTGGCGATGGCGGCTGCAAACCGGGGCCGCGCTCAATCTGACGCCGTCGATGCGCTGGCGCGCGCCTGCCTTTCTCAATCGGGTCGCAAACGATCAGGGCCCGGTGCTCGGGGTCGCCGAATATGTGATTGACCCGGAGGACAAGGCCGCGTTCCTCGCCGTGATGCGCGATATCGGCCTCGAGCGAAGGCGCGACGGCGCCTACGCCTGGCACATTTTCGAGGACCCGGACGAGGTCGGGAAGATGATCGAAACCTTCCTCGTCCACTCCGCGCTCGAACTCAAATACCGCCAGGCGCGCGTGACCATGGCGGATCAGACTATGGAAGACCAGGCGTCCAAGTTCCTGAAGGCGCCGCCCAGTATCCGCTATCTCGTCGCGCCGGAGCGCCCGCCGCGGCCGTGGCGGAGACGGAGATAATCGCCGCATCCCGCAGCGCGGACCCCCAGCGGACCCCGCCGCTTTCATCGCGAATTGACGGACGTGGGCGGGACCGACGCGGGGACCTGCGGTCACACGCGAACGTTGTTGACTGTGAAACCCGAGCGGCTTTGCCGGATATCGGCGAGGCGGACGGCTAGCCTGAGGGCGGCTCGAACCTTCGCCCGTGCGGCGCGCGCCGCCGATGCGACCGCCGCGTCGTCTGAGGCGTCAACGGAACGCTAACCTTTTGAAGGCTTCCCTAAAGTGTCGGTGAGGGCTATGGTTTTCCTCAAGTCCGATGAGGGTGGCCCGCTGCCGAGCGGGCCTAACACAACGGCGGCGAACCTCGATGATCGAAACCTTTGTCGCGATCATCGTAATGATGGTCGTATTGTTGGTGGCCTTGGGGGCGGCGGTGGGGATAGTGGCCGCTTTCGCAGCATGGCGGGATTGGCAAAGGGAGCGGGCTTCGTGGAACTGCGAACCCGGCAAGAGCGGTCGATTGGAAGGCCTAGATCCACACCCGAAAGCGCCCGTCTGAACGGCGGGGCGCGATCCCGCGCCAGGAATTCCCGCGCGGAGCGGCGCGACGACGTCCGTCTTAGGGCTTTGCTTGCCCGTTCGCAGGCAGCGCCTGCACCGGTGACCCGGGGCCGATTTTTTGCAGATTGCCGACGATGATCCGGTCCCCTTCATTCAGTCCTTTGACGACGCTCACCAGCTCGCCGTCCGCCGGCCCGAGCGTGAGGAGCCGCAACTCCGCCTTGTCGCCTGCGCCGACGACATAGACGAATTTGCCCATCTGGCTCGATCCCAGCGCCGCCTGCGGCGCCATGAGGGTGTCCGGCTCATCCCTGATGTGCAGCCGGACGCGAACATATTGGCCCGGCAGCAATGCGAAATCGGGGTTGGCGATGGTGACGCGGGCGACAATCGTGCCAGTCGCCTTGTCGACGACATTGTCGAGGAAGGTCAGTTCTCCCTTGCGGACCGGCTCCTCTTTGCCCGCTAACGAAATTTCGGCCACCACCTTGCCGCCTGCGCGCGCCCGGGCAATTTCGGCAAGGTCGGATTCGCTCGGGTTGAAGGAAACGTAGATCGGATCGAGCTCAACCAGCGTGTTGAGCGGCCCGCTCGCCGAACCGACCAGGGCGCCTTTCGCCGCCTGGTTACGCCCAAGCCTGCCGGCGAACGGCGCCCGGATCTCCGTATAGCTCAGATTGAGCCGTGCGGCCTCGATCGCGGCGCGGTCGAGCACAAGCGCCGCCTCTGTTTGACGCATCGTGCTCTCGCGCTGGTCGTAGGCGTCCTTGGTGACAAACCCGCTTTTGACCAGCTCCTCGCCACGGCTGAAATTGGCTCGCGCATATTCGAGCAATGCCGTGTCGCGTTGCGCCTGCGCGTTCGCCTGATCGAGCGCCGCCTGAAGGTCGCGCGGGTCGATCTTGTAGAGCAGCTCTCCACTCTTGACGTCTGCGCCGTCCGCGGCGGGCTGGGCGTCGATATAGCCCGACACGCGGGCCTGAAGGGCGATGCTGCGGATCGACTCGATGCGGCCCGGGTAGTCGAGATAGATCGACAGGGTCTTCCTGACGACGGGCGCGACCGGGACAGGCATCGCCATCATCGCGCTGGGCGGCGCCGATGCGCTGGCCCCGCCGAATTCGTGCAACGCGACATAGAGCCCGGCGACCGCGGCCGCGCCCAAGGCGGCGAGCGATGTGAGGGTCAACTTCAGGACGTGCATGGAGGAGCTCCCGGGATCATTCGGCGGCCTCGGCGCTAGGCTCGAACTTCGGCACGGCCTTGCGCGCCGGCGTCTCCGCGGCCCGGCCTTCGCGCATCCCCTCGATCAGCGCGTAGAAGACCGGCACGAAGATCAGCGTCAGCGTCGTCGCCGCCACCATGCCGCCGAAAACCGTCGTTCCCAAGGACTGCCGGCTGGCGGCGCCCGCGCCGGTCGCGAACATGAGCGGCAGGACGCCCAGGATGAAGGCGAATGCGGTCATCAGGATTGGGCGCAAGCGAAGCCGCCCGGCCTCCATCGCCGCTTCGACGACGCCGAGCCCTTCCTGTCGACGACGCTTGGCAAATTCGACGATCAGGATCGCATTCTTGGCGGCGAGACCGATCAGCATGACGAAACCAATTTGCGAATAGACGTCGATTGGCATCTGGCGCACCCAGAGCGCCCCGAGCGCGCCGACCAGCGCCAGCGGCGCAGACGACAGGACCATGAACGGCATGGACCAGCTCTCATACTGGGCGGCCAGGATCATGAAGACGAAAACAATGGCCAGCCCCAGGACGACCGTCCCAATTGAACCAGCGCTGAGCTCCTGAAAGGTGACCCCTGTCCATTCGTAGCCAAAATCGCGCGGCAGCGCCTCGGCGGCGGCGCGCTGCATTGCGGCAACCGCCTGGCTAGAACTGTACCCGGGCGCGGGCGCGCCATTGATGAGCGCGGAGCCGTAGTTGTTGTAATGGGGCACGGTTTCCGGGCCGACGATCGGTTTCAGCGTGCCGAGCGTGCTGAGCGGCGTCATGCCGCCGGATGCATTGCGCACATAGAGTTTGTTCAGGTCGGAGGCGGAAGCGCGCGATTCCTTGTCGGCCTGCAGTGTGACCCGGAAGGTATGGTTGAACAGGTTGAAGTCGTTCACGTAGAGCGAGCCGAGATAGATTTGAAGCGTGTTGAAAACGTCCGGCAGGCTCAAGCCCAGAAGTTTGGCCTTTGTCCGGTCAAGATCGTAGTTGAGCTGCGGGGTCGAAGCCGAGAAGGACGTGAAGAGCGATTGCGGATTGAGCTCCGGCTGTTTGCGCGCCGCGGCGATCAGGGCCTGGGTCGCGTCATTGAGCGCGGCGCTGCCTTGGCCCGCAAGGTCTTCGACTTCGAGCTCGAAACCGCCGGTCGTGCCGAGACCATTGACCGACGGCGGATCGAAGCTCAGGGCGAAAGCCTCAGGGATCGCGAGAAGCTTCGGCCGCACCTGGGCGACCAGCTTTGAGGCGTTCTCGTCTGGCCCGCGTTCGCTCCAGGGCTTCAGCACGGCAAATTCGATCGCCGAGTTCGACTGCGCCGCGTTGGTCAGAAAATTGAGGCCGCTGATAAAGCCGGCGATCTCGACTCCGGGCGTCGCCTGCAGCACGTCACGCACTTTCTTGGCGACCGCGTCCGTGCGCTCGAGGGAGGCCCCGTCCGGCAATTGGACAATGACAAAGAAATAGCCTTGGTCCTCGACCGGCAGGAAAGTGGTTGGAATGGTTCGCGACAGGGCATAGGCCCCGCCGACGAGCAGCACGAAAACGCCGATAAGAGCCCAGCTCCAGCGAATGAACTGCCTGACCGAGCGCGCATAGGCGTGCGAAAGCCATTCAAACCCGGCGTTGAACCAGCGGANNAGAGGTTTTCGGACGGTGGCGCAGGAACGCCGCGCTCAGAGCGGGGCTCAAGGTCAGCGAGTTGAAAGCGGAGATGCCGACCGAGATCGCGACCGTCAGCGCGAATTGATTGTACAGGCGGCCCGCGACGCCGGGGATGAAGGCGACGGGAACGAAGACGGCCATCAGCACTGCCGTTGTCGCGATGATTGGCCCGGTCACTTCCAGCATTGCTTTTTTGGCCGCCGCGAGCGGCGGCAACCCGGCTTCGAGCTGGCGCTCAACGTTCTCGACGACGACGATCGCGTCGTCCAC
>PLUH01000094.1 GCA_003164825.1 Hyphomicrobiales bacterium | reverse complement strand
CGACTCCAGCCGTCCGGAGCGCGCAAACGCCGGTCATCGCCGACGGCTTGGTTAATCGCGACCCACTTGAACGGGAGATGGGGATTGAGACCGCGCAACGGCCAGGCGGCCAGTGACTGTCTACGGCCGTGCTTGGTCCTTGCGCCAGACCCCAAAACCCTCACTTCGCCGGCGCCTCGCATGCGTAGCTAGCGGCCTCGGTCCGGGCGACCTGGCCGCAAATCGGGCGAGCGCCGGATGGGGGCACCAAGGGCGTCGCGCCGCGTTTCCCTTGACCGGATCATCGTCGCGATAAAGCGTCGCGATGGTCTGCTCCGGGCGCCGCGCCGTCTTCGCACGCACGACCTCAGTGCTTTCCATGATCGCCGCACGTGCGGGTGGACGTTCCCGAAGGCGCTCTGTCAAGGCCGCCGTTCTGTCGGGTCGCGTCTCGTCTTCCATCCAAGCCGAGCATGAGTTGCCTGAGGAAGCTGGGCAATAGGCGCGCTTGCGCTGGGGCGCAAGATGGCTCGAACACAAGCTCGCGGATCGCCTGGGCCGGCTCAGGGGCCCGGCGAGAGCTACAGCGACGTCATCCTGCGCTGGCTAAGGGCGACGGCGAGCCGTGATTCAACGAAAGGGAAGCCGTTCGCCGATGTCTCGGAATCCGCCCGTGCTAGGGGTAAACACGACGTGGCGCCGCAGTTCAGACTCGAACCCGTTCAGCCACGCGAACCCAGAGTATCCCACGTACGGGTTGGGCGGCATCCTCAGATCGTTCTGTTTCACGTTCGGACCATATTTTGCGAAATACCGGCGGAAGGCTAGCCGTCCCTCGTTGTAGCCTTTGTCAAACGCGTTCGACATTGGTCTAGTCCTCAAAGGGCGAAGGCGGAGCCGGGGCAATCGCTCAGGTTTGCGCCCAACATAGCACGGGATTCCGAATGGCGGCGCGAGGCCGTCAGCCCTCGAACCCGCGCCCAGCGAGGCCGCGCTGCATGGGCCGCCGCCGGACGCGGCCTTTCTGTTTTGGGGCGGCTGGATGGCGCCGATCGTTCGCCACGGCCTCGACGGCGAGCGCGAGCTCGTCATGGCGCGCTGGGGCATGCCGGGCCCGCCGCAGTTCGGCGGCCGGCCGGTAACGAACAATCGCAACCTCAGAAGCCCGCATTGGCAACGATGGCGACATCGTTCTGCGAATACGCCGACACGAAGCCCCGCAAGACGCATGGTCGCCGGAGGTTCTACGATCCAGCCGCTCGGAACAAAGCTAATGAGCAGGTTCCCTGCACGACAATATCGGACGACCGGCGACCGGCGGCCGGCGGAGAGGTCAGCTAACGGCGTGTCGGCACGTCCACCGAATTACCGCCTTGGGTATCGAACGTCAAAGGTCGAATGAGTCCCTTGCCTACCTCCCGCGAATCGAAGTCTTGAGGCTGACCGAGACACGGCCGAAAACCGCCCGCAAGCTCGAAATCGCGCCAAAAAAGCGCAACCGGAATAGTTTCGATCGAGAAGTCGAACGATCGCACCGCAATCGAACGGCGCCGGCTTTGGTCCTAATGTACGCGGCGCACAGGCCCTACGAATCGACTTCCCCACCGAACGCAACCAGTCGCCCCGGTTAGAGCGGGATATCCAAGTCATAGACGACGCCTGTCGGCGCGAACTCGATGTGTGTCGCGCCGCCATGCCCTTCAATCGCGCGTTCGATCATCATTGAGCCAAAGCCGCGACGCTGCGGCGGCTGCACCGGCGGCCCGCCGGACTCGCGCCATTGCAGTCGCAGGCGATCGCGCTCGGCGCTCAATTCCCATTCCACGCTCACGACGCCCTCGGCGTTGGAGAAGGCGCCGTATTTGACCGCATTCGTGCCGAGTTCGTGGAGGATCATCGACGTCATAAGCGCCTTGTTGGCGTCGAGCGAGGCGGGGGGGCCAGATACCCGAAAGCGCTCGCGATTGCTTTCGCGGAAAGGGTCGAGTGCGCTTTCGATGACCGCCTCGACCAACGCGCCGTCCCAGTTTCGAAGCGTAAGGAGATCATGCGCGCTTGCCAAAGCTTGAATGCGGGCGTCGAAGGCGGCGCGCGCGCCGATCGACGAATCACGAAATGTCTGCCACGCGATCGCCTTCACCGTCGCGAGAGTATTCTTCACGCGGTGCTTCATCTCGTTGAGCAGAAGCTCTTTCGCCTCTTCGGCGCGCCGGCGCTGCGCGACCTCATCCTGTAACAATCGGTGGAGACGCGCGTTGTCCATGGCGATTGCGGCGTGGGCGGCGATGCCCACCAATATGTCTTCAGCTTCTCGATTGAAGACGCCGGCCTCGCTGTGCCCGACGAAAATTCCGCCAAGAACCTCGCCGCTTCGACCGATGACCGGCGCGGCCAGATAGCTGCTGAGGCCTGAGTTGGGCTCCGAGGCCTCTCCCTCTATGAGCCCACCGACGATTTGCGGGTCGGTGCGGACGTCGTCGGAGCGAACGAGCCTTGTGTCTTGAAACGTCGACGTCGCCAGGTTCTCGAAGACCTCCGGCGGCGCGCCACATGTCGCGAAGACCATGTGAGCCGCGCCATCCGCCCCGACGGCGTCGTAACAGAACGCGCCGAATTCAGCCCCCGCCACTTCAGTCGCTGTGTCGATGACCGCCCGGATCGTGCGATCGAGGTCAAGATCGCGTGAGATCGTTTTCGAAATGTTATTGAGCGTCGCTAGGCGCAGCGTTTGTCGGCGCAACTGCGCCTCGACACGCTTTTGTCCGGTGATGTCGCGGGCGATCTTGGACGCGCCGGTGATCTTGCCCTCGGCGTTGCGGATGGGCGAGACAGTGAGGGAAATGTCGATCCGCGTTCCATCCTTGCGCTGGCGGATCGTCTCGTAATGGTCGATCCGCTCACCACGAAGAATGCGCCCGAGGATGCCGGGCTCCTCGTCCTGCAGGTCCTGGGGAATGAGGACCGTCACGGGCTTGCCGATGATTTCGTCCGCGGCATAGCCGAAGATTCGTCCCGCGCCAGCGTTCCAGCTCGTAATGACGCCATTCAAGTCCTTGCTGATGATCCCGTCGTCCGATGACGAAACGATCGCGGCCAGGCGCTGCGCGTCCTCGTCGTTCCATTTGCGGTCGCTGAGGTCGGTCAACAGGTTGACCGCGCCGGCAAGCGCGCCATCAGCGTCGAACAGAAGCGTCGGCTCGGCCAGGAACGGAACGCGCTCGCCATTCGGGCGCTCCGCGATCGCCTCGGCGCCGCAAACCGGCTCGCGCTTCTTGAGCGTCAAGGCCAGGGCGCACTCGTCGGGCGGCATGGGCGAACCGTCGGGCCAATAGAGACGCCACGAGCCGCACCACCGAGTTTCGCCGAGCGGCGGGCGCCGGCCCCAAAGGGCCGTCGCGGCCTCGTTGCAAAAGGTTAGCCGCCCGTCAACGTCGACGACGTAGATCGGCGCTGATATCTTTTCGACGATCCGCCGAAATTGTTCGTCTGGAGGAGCGTCGACCGAAGTCGCCTCATCCGCCGCGGATCGATCGCCGCCTTCTCGCGTGCGGTCGGTCTCGATCGTCCCAACGCCATGCCTTTGATCCGGGATTCTCATCGTGGACTTCCTCGACCTGGATTCTGACCACGCTTGGCGCCGCCGTCGAGCTGTTGACCATTCCCTGTTTCGCTACGTGGCTGGCGCAATCGAAAAATCAGTTAAGGAGCAACGCCCTGGTCGTCAATGCCATGACCTCCGACGGCAATTGCGAGGGACTTGACCCAGGAGACTTCGACGCACTCATATTTCCGCGTGGCTTCCGCGCGCTTTGGAAGGCTCCGCAAACCCGCGGCCGTCAGGCGAGCAATTAAGGTTCGCTGCCGGCGCGAAATTGTCGGGGATTCGGCTTTGATTGGCCGTCCAACTGGCGGGTAGGTTAAAACGGAGTATGTTCGTATGTTCGACCACGAGCCACGCCGCTGGACGGGAAGCTCGGGGCGTCAGGTAGGCTCGATGTTTCGATTCGATCCTTATTCGCCGGCGATCGACGCCGATCCTTTCCCCGCCTACCGGCGGCTGCGCGATGATTTCCCCTGCTTTTGGAGCGACGAGGCCAACGCCTGGGTCCTGTCGCGCTTCGCCGACATCGTCGCCGCGCTCAATGATTGGCGGACCTATTCATCGGCCAAGGGGAACCTGATGACGGAGGTGCGCAACCGCGCCGGCGCGACGATTGGCACCACCGACCCTCCGCGTCACGACCGGCTCCGCGGGCTCGTTCAATACGCCTTCATGAAGCGCAATCTCGACTCGCTGACGCCGGCGATTCGCGACATCGCCCGCGACGTCGTGGGAACGCTCAAAGGCCGCGCGCGCTTCGATTTCATCGCCGACTTCAGCTCGAAATTCACTGTGCGAGTGCTTTTCGCGACGCTCGGGCTGCCAATTGGCGACGAGGCCGCAGTGCGCGAGAAGACAATGTTGATGGTGCAATCCGACGCGACCACGCGCGCCAAGGGGTCCGAGCACATCGCCGCCTATGGCTGGATGGAGGACTACGCCGCCAAGGTGATCGCGGAGCGCCGCGCTCGTCCGCAGAACGATCTGATTTCGGAGCTTTCTCTGGCGGAAATTCATGGCGACCGGCTCGATGAACGCGAGGTGTTGCAAACGACGACGACGCTAGTCATGGGCGGGGTCGGGTCACTCAACGGGTTCCTCGCCATGCTCGCGCTCAATCTCGCCGACACCCCTGAGGCGCGGGAGGCAGTGGTCGCCAATCCCGACCTTCTGCCCGACGCAATCGAAGAGTCGTTGCGCTACAACACTTCGGCGCAGCGCTTCCGGCGATGCCTGACAAAAGACGTGGAGCTGCATGGTCAGTGGATGCGCGAGGGCGATTTCGTCTGCCTCGCCTTTGGTTCGGGCAACCGCGACGACCGGCAATATCCAGATGCCGACGCCTATCAGCTCGCGCGCAAGCCGCGCGGCCATCTCGGATTTGGCGGCTCGGTCCACGCCTGTCTCGGCGCCTCGATCGCGCGGCTCTCCTCAAAAATCGCGATGGAGGAATTCCACAAGGCGATGCCACGCTATGAACGCGCCGAGACAAGCTTGTCGTGGATGCCGTCTTCGACGTTCCGCAGCCCGCTCCGGCTCGAGCTCACGACGATATAAGGGCAGACGGAAGCACGGGGATTGCGTCGCAGAGGCAATCCCGTGTGTCCGGGAAGTAGGCCTGTGCAGCGCGGTTCGCCCGAACAGGTGATCGACGGTGGGTACTCTTTCGGCTACCGCCCGGAGACGGCAAGAGCGAGGCCGACATGGGTGTGTTTCGGCGTGCAATTTCAAAAAGTGCGCCGATCGACGGCGAGCATGAGCTATTCGGGTTCCTCACGACCGCGGCCAACGCAACCGTTGCGCCGATTCACCCCAAGGCCATGCCGGTCGTTCTGACGACGCCGGAAGAGGTCAGCCTTTGGCTTGCGGCCGACGCGCCGAAGGCGCTTGAGCTTCAGCGCCCCTTACCGGATGATGCGCTGTGAATCGTCGCCAGTGGCGAGAAAGAGGACGGTCCCGCGCGAGGTCGTCGCGCCGCTTGAGCGAACGTACCAATTGACCCGCCTATGCTGCCTTGACGCGGCGCTCGTCGTGCTGCCCTATCGTCACTGGGTCAATCGCATGTCCGTTCGCGACCATTCAGAGCAGGTGGAGACAAGCCCGATGAGCCGATTTTCGCCATCACGTGTTGTCCTTCTCGCAGCCGCGGGGCTTCTCTCATCGGCTGGGGCTGCTCGTGCGACTTGCCCCATCGAGAACGCCGCCTACCAAGGTGGCGCATATGGGGCCTATGCGGTGACGACCACGGCTTGTTTCACTGACATTGATGAGAACGGTGGGACAGGATTTACGACGGCTGCGGCGTCCAGTGTGGGACTGTCGTCGTCGGCCACTCTCGCGTCGGGCGTTCTGACCGCCGATTCGCAAAGCGGCTTTGCGTCGTCGTCGATATGGGATTCATTCACCTATACAGGACTGCCGGCCGGTGGGACGACGATCACGGCGACCCTCAGTGTGCCCGCAACATTGACCGGCTCCTCCGACGGCATGGCTACGCTCGAGGAAGGAACTCAGACCGGGGGCTTGACGCTCGTCGACACCGTCTTTTTCAACAATGCGACCGGCCAACCCGAACCCCTCTCCCTAAGTTTCGATGTCACGAACGGCGCCCCGGTCATCGTATTCGCTGAAATCCAAGTCGACGGGTTAGACGGCGTGGCCGATCTCGGCGACCCGCCAACACTCAGTCTCAATTTGCCCAAGGGCGCGAGTGTCACCACAGCCTCGGGCGTCTTCGACAATTTCACCTCCGCGCCCGTCCCGGAACCATCCACCTGGGCGATGATGCTGCTCGGCTTCGCGGGCCTCGGCTTCGTTGGCTATCGCCAGCGACGGAAACCTGCGCGCGCAGCGAGAGTCTGAGGACGGTCCCGAACGAACGCAGGAACAGCCTGGTCATTGGCCCGTTTATGGCCATGATCGCAATCACAATCATCCCAGCCGCCCACTAGGCCATCAAGCATCGCTCCTAGGGACGACCGACGCGTCGCCCGGCCCGGGTCCCGACGGCCTGATTAGGATCTGGCTCGACCGCAAGTTTGTCGACAGGCTGGGCGAGATTGGCAGCCCCGGCGAGAGCTACAGCGACGGGCGAAGAGGGCCCCGTGAGCGGCTCGCGTTGCGCGCTTTAGACCTTGGGAACTAGCACTACTTTGACAGAAT
>PLUH01000405.1 GCA_003164825.1 Hyphomicrobiales bacterium | reverse complement strand
CTACAGCGACGTCATCCTGCGGCTGGCGAAGGCCACCTCATAACGCGGGCCGCTTCGGCCGAATGAACCTCGCGCCCGTCCGGATCGAGCACGCGGATAGAGACGACGCCGGGCGGCGCCGGCCACATCGACGAGAAGCTCTCACTTCGCGTCCAACGTTAACTGAACGAGCGTCGCCGGTGCGTAAGTGGACAGGAACTGACCGACGGTCACAAGGATTTTGACCGTCCCGGCCGCGGGCGCGCGCACGGAGCACTGATCGAGGTCGGCTTTTCCCTCGCCGAGAAAGGCGGCGGCGCCGTCGCGTCGAGCCTTCGCCTCTGCAATATCCTCGGCGCGCGACCCCGCATTAAGGAGCGCGAGCTTCTTGCGCGCGTCGACGAGTTGGGCGTCGGCGACCCGGGAGTCGCGCTCGACAACCAGCAGCTGCGCGCGGGTGATGGCCACGCCAACCTCCATCGCGTTGGCGCGCTCGAGCGCCGCGCGTGCTTCTTCCGCGCGCGCCTCGGCCACGCCTGCGCGGCCTCCCCGATCGCGATCTCCTCCGGCCGCGGGCCATGGACGACGCGCTCATAGCCCGCTTCAGCCGCCTCCAAGGCCGCCGTGCGGACGTCGATCTCTTTCCGGAGCGGCGCGCAATCAAGCTCCACCAAAACTTGGCCCGCTTCAACATGCGCGCCGTCTTTAATGTCGATCGACTGCACGACGCCACTCTGCGCCACGCCGAGCGTTATTGTGATGTTCTGAGGTTGCGCCGCGAGCGCCGCCGCACGGCCGGCGATGGCCAGCGCCGCAACGGCTGTTACCGCCCACGGTCTCAAAGACATGGAGCGTCCTTCACGCGACGGGCCGCTCCTTCGGCCTCCCCCCGCATGGGGCCGGTTTTAGCCGCATACTCGGCGAGTGATGACTGCTTTCTGGCGGTCTCGACAAATCACAAAGCGGTGAGAGACGGCTCGATGAGGGAGGTTCGCGCCCTAATCGGTTCCCCAATGTCATCACTTTTCGCGTGGGCGCGCGAGAGCGGTACGGTCCCTCGGATCGTCCAGCGATGGAGGCCTCGCGGCGGCGTCGCGCGGGCGACCTCCATGCTCTTCACCCCTTCCATGCCTCTAATGATCGCTGCGCGCTTGCGCGTGGACGTTCGCGAAGGCGCTCCTCAAAGCCGCCGTTCTGATCAGGGCCGCGTCTCACCCCCATCAACTTGCTCGAAACATCATGCCGCGCCAACATGGCGTGAGGCATAGGCAATATTGGGGACATCGAGTGGTCAAACCACTGTCCGCCGCGAACTCGGCTTCTCTGACGCGTCGCGAGTTCACTCTCGGCATTGGCGTGTCAGCTTTGATGGCGGCGACGCCCCGCTCGGCGAATGCGGTCGGAGGGCCCGACCTGCTGCTCATCCTCATCGCTGATCTTCATTCCGGCTATGCTTACACCGCCGCGCTCGTGAAGGCGGTCCGCGACCTCGTCGCGGCTAACAGAAGCACTCAAACTGCCATTGTGGTCAACGGCGATGTCTTCGAGTCAAATAATGCCTTGTGCCTGCGCAACAACGGCAAAATTGATCTTGAGGTGTTGCGCATCTTCGCGAATCTTGCGCCGACGATCGTCAATGTCGGGAATCACGACGGCGATATCCTCGATCCGCAAATCTTTGCCTCCGAGGTTGGGAAGCTCGGGGCGACGCTCGTCACGAACATTACCGATCCGCGCACCGGTGCGCTCTACGGGATTCCGAGCACTCAGATCTCCGTCAAAGGCAAAATGGTAAGGGTCTCGGCGATTGGCACGCCGGCGCTTGATACGTATCGCAATGGCGCAGCGTGGTACTCGGCGCCAAGTCCAGGCCCGTATGCCGCTTCCCGTTTCTCCGAGATTATGGCTGGCGCCGATTTCCATCTCGTGCTCGTTCACGCCGGATTCAGGGCGGACACGGCGGTGCTCCCGTCGACCGATGCGCCGTTCCTTCTGCATGGCGGCCACGATCACTTGCGGTTGACCCAAAGGCTTGGGGCAAGCGGGCTCCATATCCACAGCGGCTATTGGAGTAATGGGCTCGCAGCAATAGGGGTCTCTTTCATCAACGAGGGTGACGTTCGCATTGAAGCGCAGCAGATCCAATTGACACGGACCAGCCCCCAGGATCCTGATCTGGCTTCGCTCGTCGCCAAGGAAAGATCAATGTTCTTGACAGAGGCTGATCTCAAGCCGGTGGGTCGCCTCCCGGCCGAGCTCGCTCTTGACGATGCGGCGCTATTTGCCGCGCAAGCCGTACGCAAGGCGGCAGACGCCGATATTGGTTTTCTTAGCCATACGACGTTTGGCGACGGGCTGCCCGCCGAATCGATCACCACCTTTGATCTCGCCTCCTTCGTGCGTTTCGACGGCGGTTTCGCGAGGGCGGTGATCAACGGGGCGATGCTGGCTGACACGATCCTGCCGATGACCAACCAATTCGGCGATTTCCCCTATGCGCGCCGGACGGGGGACTTCCTCTATTCTACAGCGCGGAACGTCGACCGCGATAGGACCTACAAGGTCGTCGTCAACAGTTTCGCCGCTCACAATGCAGCCAATCTCCATGAGTATTTCGGAACCACGGACCTCGCCTTTGAGCCGGTTCCAGCGCTTCTACTCAAATCGACGATAGCGGCAGCGCTTGCTGCGTAGAGCTTCCGAAGGAACGACAATCATTTGTTAGGGGAGCTCATGCAACTAGGATATGCTAGCAGGATTAGAAAGATAGGCTGCTATAGCTGCTTGCACGAATGCCTCGACGGTCCGGCCCTCGTCTAGGGCGCGGTGGCGCAGCTTCAGGTGCATCTCAGGATCGAGCGGGACGAGAATTAACTTCTTGCCCAGTCTGCTCTTGGCGCGGCCTTTCGGCGCGGCTTCCGAGGTGGAAACGCGCACAGGAGGCGTCCGGTCGGCGATGTTCTTCACAATCTCGGTAAGGCTGGGGTGCTTGGACATGCAATTGTGATTACACTGCTAGCACCCTGGAGTCAAGCAGGACGTCTCGCCGCCAAGCCCTCTCCCGGCGTCGCAAACTCGCCCAGCGAACCGCCCCCAACGCAAGGCCCTCGCGCGCGACGCGTGCTCCCGCGTGCGCCGGCGCGTATTCTTCTCCGGCTGTCGGCGCCATCCTTCTCTCGGCTGTCATACGCGACGCCGTCCGCTGACGCCTTGCCTGAGCCCGTCAAGGACCAGCGCATGCCCGACGCGGTCCTCCGAAGGCGCGCCCGCTTCGACTCCCACCCATCGATGTAGCTGGCCAATTCCTTATGGGTCGTCGTCGGCCGCCGGAAGGGTGAGGAAGGCCGTAGACGCCATGACGGCGATGAAAGTATCGAGCTCGGGACCCATATCCCCACTACTATGTCCTGCGTCCGTCCGTCCGAACGTCCGAAGTTGATCGACGCGTCCGCCAAGGGCTATTTCATCCGAAGACCTGGGACGTTTGGACGGACGGAGATGCGGCAGACACAGGGGCGCTGAGGCAGCTGAGCAATGTTCGAGGCCAGACGATGCGCGCCTTATTCCGCGGGGGCGCTGGCGGGCTCGGCGATAGACTCCTGCGGCTGCGCGGCCGCCGTCTGCGAGGCCGTAGGGGCGGGCGCAGGCCCTCCGGCGACGGTCTGCACGGGGCGCACCCCGGGCTCCCTCAGGAAGGCGTCCCACTGCTCCTTCGTGCCGTAGAAGGCGTCCTTGTCGACGTTGCCGCCGATGCCTGGGACTCTGCCGTCGGATTGATATTGCCAGAAATGCCAGGCGCGCGACCCGTACTTCACGGCAGGATGGTGTTTGGTCGAGCGCACCCAGATCGGATAGTCCGTCAACGCGCCGTTGGAAAGATTCGCTTCGTAGAAATCGACGGTCGTATAGATGATCGGCCGCTTGCCGTAATGGCGCTCCATCTCCTGCAGCATGACCTGCATGTCGGCGATGGCCTCGTCTTGGGTGACATGGCGGCGGCAGGTCGGTGAGGTTGGCGTCGCCTCGGCGTCGAGCACCGGCGGGAGCGCGTCGTCCTCGACCGGCGCATTCTGTTCGAAGATTTGGATCTCCTCGAGCGGCGGGCGGCACCAATAGACGAAGTGATAGGCGCCATGGGGGATGCCGGCGGCCTTCGCCCCCTCCCAGTTCGCCTGGAAGCGCGCGTCCTGGTCGCCGCCCTCAGTCGCCTTGATCCAGGCGAATTTGACGCCGCTGTTGGCGACCGCGTTCCAATCGATATCGCCCTGGAACTTGGACACGTCGATGCCGTGGATCGGGTAGTCCTTTGGCTTGAGATGGTTGCCCGAAAAGACGTTGTCCGAGAAGACCTGTTCAGATTCCAGCGGGCCGCCGCCGCCGCAACCCGAGGCCAACAAGGCCATCGCGACCGCCGCATAGCCAACGGGCCGGAAAACCACCCGCTTGAGCCTAGCCGCTCCTATTCACAGGCAGTGGTGCTTTTCCGAGATTTTGGTTCGCGGTGATTTTGGTTGCGGGTCGTCGTTCGGGTTTTTCGCCGCTTGAAGGTTCGCACTTTTTGATGACGCGTTGGAGGAAGGGGACGGGGGAAGGGGCCGATGCCCCGTCTGTCAGGGGGCCGAGCGGGGCGAGCGCGCCGGGCAAGCTGGCGAAGAGGGCCGCCTCGGGATGACAGGCCGCGAAGGCCAGGCGCACGGCTCTGGCGGTTTCGATGACGCGAGCGGCGATTTTGAGCAGACGAAGGCGCAAGGTCCGAACTCGGCCTTGGCCAGATCGCACTGTTTGGGAATGGCGTCTCGGACGGTCAGCATCAGCCAATAGGCGCAGGTGTGCAGGACGAGCCGAACCTGATTGGCGACAGCGGAACGGCAGGACGTGCGATCCGATGAGAGCTGCGTCTTGTGCAGCTTGATCAGGTTCTCCGCCTGACCACGCGCGCAATACAGGCTGTCGTAGATCCATTCGGGGGAGCCGCACTCGAGATTGGTGACGACGAAGCGGATATCGAGGCCGAGCGGCGTGGCTTCGATACGCGCGACGGCGCGCCGCTCGCAGGTCCAAGAACCGGCTCTGTGTCGGGTCTCGGCATAACCGCGCACGATTGTCCTTGTTTTCCAGAGCGCGTTCGACGCGAACCTCGTCGGCCTTGTCATCGACTTTTTTCGACAGAGGCTGCGTGCCGGGCAGGCCGAACACATAGTCGGCGCCGTTCTTCTCGCACCATGTCATCGCCTCGGGCCGAGCGTAATGTCCATCGCCCCGGAAGGTGATGCGCGTTTCGTAAGACGCCACCCATTATCGACGAGCGCCCTTTTGTGACCCGCGCCGGGTTTAGGGATAGCGGGGACGGCCCTCGGTCCGTCCGTCGATCAGATCATCCGTGTCGTCGACTCCGGGACCGCCCCGGCCTGACCCGCT
>PLUH01000071.1 GCA_003164825.1 Hyphomicrobiales bacterium | reverse complement strand
CCGGCGATCTCGGTGCTGAGCGCGGTCGAGGGGCTCGAGGTCAAGACCCCGGCGCTCGTCCCTTACGTGATCCCGCTGACGCTGGTGCTGCTGGTCATATTGTTCGTCGCGCAGCGGCGCGGCACCGGCAAGGTCGGCGGGCTGTTCGGGCCGATCATCATCGTCTGGTTCGTGACGATCGGGCTCTTGGGCCTCAACGGGATCGCGCGCCACCCGTCGATCATGTGGGCCTTGAACCCGCTTTACGGCATCGAATTGTTGCGTCACAAGCCACTCGCCGGGTTCGTCCTGCTCGGCGCGGTCGTCCTGGCGGTGACCGGCGCCGAGGCGCTCTATGCCGATATGGGGCATTTCGGCCGCGGACCGATCCGCCGCGCCTGGCTGCGCTTCGTCTTTCCCGCGCTGTTGCTCAATTATTTCGGACAGGGCGCGCTGCTGCTCGCGCATCCCGAGGCGGTGCAGAACCCGTTCTTCCTGCTGGCGCCGGACTGGTTTGTCCTGCCGCTCGTCGTCCTCGCCTCCGCCGCGACGGTGATCGCCTCGCAGGCGGTGATCTCCGGCGCGTTTTCGCTGACCAACCAGGCCGTGCAGCTCGGCTTCCTGCCGCGCATGAACGTCATCCACACGGCCGGCACCGAGATCGGTCAGATCTACGTGCCGCTGGTTAACTGGCTGCTCGCCATCGCAACGCTGACAGCCGTGATTGGCTTTGGCTCCTCGGACGCGCTGGCGGGAGCCTTCGGCATCGCAGTCTCGCTCCTCATGGCGATCACGACGCTGATGGCGAGTTTCGTCGCGCTGCAGTGGAAGCACAGCATCTGGGTTGTGGGCCTGGTGAATGGGAGCCTGCTGGCGCTCGACCTGCTGTTCTTCGCCTCCACCTCAACCAAGCTCTTCGACGGCGGTTGGTTTCCGCTGCTGATCGCGTTCGTCGTTTCCTTTCTCATGCTCACCTGGCGCAAGGGCCAGCACATCATGGACGCGGTGCGCCTGGTGGTGCGCCAGAGCCTNNCACAACCACGTGCTGCACAAACACGTGTTCCTAGTGGCGGTGGAGACCGCGGAAATACCGCGGGTGCCCGAGGAAGAGCGCGCCGTCGTGACGCCGATCGATGAGGGAATCACGCGCCTGGAGCTGCGCTTCGGCTTCATGGAGCACGCGGACGTGCCGGGCGGACTTCAAACCGCGGCGCAGCAGGGGAAGATCCGCTTAGGGGATCCGGCCGCGCTGACCTACTTCGCCGGGCACGAGACCATCATTCCCCTCGGCAAGAGCGAGCAGATGGCGCGCTGGCGCGAGAGAATCTACGCGCTCATGCATCACAACGCGCAGCGTCCGGCCGCCTACTTCAGAATTCCGACCGCGCAGGTCATGGAGATCGGCGTCGAGTTTCAGATCTGACGCTGAGACACACGCCTTCAGATGTTCAGATGTTTGAGTCCGGGAAGGACGCCTTGCGCTTCGTCATGTATTCCAGCAGCGCCTCGTCCACCGCCGGATCGAGCGCCGGCGCCTGGTACTCGGCGAGCTGCTTCTTCCACAGCGCGTTGGCGCGCGCCGTCATATCCTTCGCCCCTTCCGCCTCCCACTGCTCGACGCTGTTGTTGTCGGCGAGCGGTGAGCGGTAGAAGGCGGTCTGGAAATTCGCCTGGGTGTGGGCGCACCCGAGGAAATGCTTGCCGGGCCCGACCTCACGGATGGCATCGAGCGCCTGGCCGTTCTCGGACAGATCCACCCCGGCCAGCAGCGTGTGCATCATGCCGGCCTGGTCGGCGTCCATGACGAATTTTTCCAAGGACGCCGACAGGCCGCCCTCGAGCCAGCCGGCGGCGTGCAGCACGAAATTGGTCCCCGCCAGCACCGTCGGCACGAGCGTCTGCGCGCTTTCGTAGGCCGCCTGGGCGTCGGGGATCTTAGAGGCGCAGAGCGAGCCGCCGGTGCGGAACGGCATGTTCATCCGCCGCGCGAGCTGGCCGGCGCCGAAGATCGCCAGCGTCGCCTCGGGCGTACCGAAGGTCGGGGCGCCCGACTGCATGGAGAGCGTCGAGACGAAGGTTCCGAACACCACCGGCGCGCCGGGGCGGGTGAGCTGGCAGAACGCGGTTCCGGCGAGCACTTCGGCCAGCACCTGGGTCAGGGTGCCGGCGACCGTCACCGGGCTCATCGCGCCGGACAGAATGAACGGGGTGATGATGCAGGCCTGGTTGGCTCTGGCATAGGCCTCCGCGGCGCCGAGCATGCTCGAATCCCAGACCAGCGGCGAATTGGCGTTGATAAGGCTCGTCAGCACCGTGTTGTCGCGGACGAATTCCTCGCCGAACAGAAGCTCGCAGATGCGGACGCTGTCCTCGGCCCGCTCGGGCTTGGTGACCGAACCCATGAACGGCTTGTCGCTGTATTTGATGTGACTGTAAACCATCTCGAAGTGGCGCTTGTTCACCGGCAGATCGANNTGACGCTTGTTGACGGGAAGGTCGGTCGGCTCGCACACCGTGCCGCCGGAATGGTGCAGCCAAGGGCTCATGTACGCGAGCTTGACGAAATTTTGGAAGTCTTCCAGCGTCCCGTAGCGGCGGCCGTTGTCGAGGTCGTGGACGAACGGCGACCCGTAGTTGGGGGCGAACACCATCGCATTGCCGCCGATCAGCACATTGCGGTCAGGGTTGCGCGCGTGCTGAACGTATTGCGCCGGCGCGGTGGCGCAGAGCTCACGCGCCAAGCCGCGCGGAAAGCGCACCCGCTCGCCCTTGATGTCGCAGCCGGCGTTGCGAAAGAGAGTAAGCGCCCGGGGAAAGTCGCGGAACTCGATGCCGATCTCCTGCAGCAGCGTGTCGGCGTTGCGTTCGATCGTCTCGAGGCCTTCTTCGCTCAGCATATCCGTGAGCGGGATCTTGCGGGTGATGTAAGGGACAGACGCATGCGAGCGATGGGCGCGCGCGGTCCGGCGCGCCTCGCGGCCGCGTCTTGGCTCCCTGGCGGCGGCCGATGCGGGTTCCGACATCGCGTTCTCGCTTTTCCCGACGTTCATTTTGCCCGTTCGGCTGGGACCTTGCGCCAGCCCGAAGTCGAATTGAACCCGAAAATTAAGGCCCATGCATAAAGGGGCTCGGTCATGAACATTCAGCCGCGCCAGACTCTCCGCGCGCCATGGCGAATGTGCAGCAGCCAGATTTCGTCCGCTTCAACCGTCCAGAAAACGAGATACGGATATCGACCCACCGACACGCCCGCGGATTACGCCTCTCGCCGCGAGGCGCCCGATGTTTGGATTCCGGCTGATCGTGTCGATTGTGCGTTTAATGGCAAGCCTAACGCTGAGAGCGCCGCGTGGGCTTCGCTCATCAAGATAGTTCAGAATCTTGGCGAGATCGCCTCGCGCCCGCCGCGTATAGCGGACAATCATCCATCCCGACGCTTCCAAAGCGCCTCGATCTCGGCGTCTGAGGCAAACTCGCCTCGCCTAGCCTGCGCCAGACCTTCTTCGATCGCCGTTAGGGTTTCGTTGTCGAGCGAAAGCGGGCCGGCTCGTGTCTCGATCGACCATAGCAGCATCTCCGCCGTCTCGTCCTGTTCCGCTGGAGGCAATTTGCGGAGTTCCGCAATCGCCAGGTCAAGAAGCTTGGTCATAACCTCCTCATCCTATCACGGCTCTCCCGACTCGACCAACGCCGATAACCTTCCCAGCCCTACCGCTGCTTCGTCTCCCAGTCCGGCGCGAGATAATAGGGCGCGTTCGAGGCAGGCAAGGGAGCGCGGCCCAGGATCATGTCAGCCGCCTTTTCGCCGATCATAATCGTCGGCGCGTTGAGGTTGCCGTTGGTGATCGAGGGCATGATCGAGGAATCGACGACGCGCAGACCCTCGACGCCGATCACCCTCGTTTGCGGATCGACCACGGCCAACGGGTCCGCTGGCGATCCCATCTTGCATGTGCAGGACGGATGATAGGCGCTGTCGACGCGCTCGCGCACGAAGGCGTCGATCGCTTCGTCGCTGACGCATTTCGTCCCGGGCTGGATTTCCCGGCCGCGATAGCGATCGAAGGCGGCTTGAGCGAAGATTTCGCGGGTCAGGCGCACGCAGGAGCGCATCTCGGTCCAGTCGTCGGAATGGCTCATATAGTTGAACTGGATCATGGGCGGCTCGGCCGGATCGAGCGACTTGAGGCGCACCCAGCCGCGGCTTTTCGACCGCATGGGCCCGACATGGGCCTGAAAGCCATGCTCGCGGGCAAGCGTCGAGCCGTCGTAGGCGACCGCCATCGGCAGGAAATGGAACTGGATGTCGGGGTAGCGAACGCCGGCGCGCGAGCGGATGAAGCCGCCGGCCTCGAAATGATTGGAGGCGCCGAGGCCCTTGCCGCGCAGGAGCCACTCCGCCCCGATCAGCGCGCGCCGAATGAAGCCGGTGTGGGAAAAGAGCGTGATCGGCTGTTTGGAGGCGACCTGGAAAGTGAATTCGAGATGATCCTGCAGATTCTCGCCGACACCGGGCCGGTTGGCGACGACGTCGATCCCGAACGCGCCGAGCTCGGCCGCTGGCCCCACCCCTGACAGCTTCAGCAACTGCGGCGAATTGATCGGCCCGCCGCAAAGAATGACCTCGCGCCGCGCGCCGGCCTTGAGCTTAACCCCGTCGCGCCGGTAATGGACGCCGACGGCGCGGCGCCCGTCAAAGGCGACCCTGCTCGCCAGCGCGTGGGTGACGACCTTCAGGTTGGGGCGCTTCATCGAGGGCCTCAGATAGGCGTTGGCGGTCGACGCGCGCACGCCGTCCCTCACCGTCATGTCGAGGGGTCCAAACCCCTCCTGCCGCTCGCCGTTGAGGTCGCTGCTGACTGCATAGCCGGCCTCACGGCCCGCCTCGATGAAGGCTTCGTAGAGCGGGTTCAGCTTGCGGCCCTGCGCGGTCGCGAGCGGCCCGCTGTCGCCGCGCCAGGCGTCGGCGCCGCCGGCAAAGCTTTCCGCGCGGCGGAAGTAGGGGAGCACGTCGCGGTAGCTCCAGCCCTTCGCGCCTTCCTCTTCCCAGCGCTCGAAATCGAGCGGATGGCCACGCACATAGACGAGGCCGTTGATCGAGGACGAGCCGCCGAGAACCTTGCCGCGCGGACAATGCATGCGCCGGTCGTTGAGATAAGGCTCGGGCTCACTCAGATAGCCCCAATTGTACGCCTTCATGTTCATCGGGATCGACAGCGCGGCCGGCATCTGGATCAACACCGAACGGTCGGACCCGCCATATTCAAGCACGAGGACGGTGCTGCGGCCGTCTTGGCTGAGCCGGTCGGCGAGCACGCAGCCCGCCGAGCCGGCCCCAACGATCACGTAATCGAAAGCCTCATCGCTCATCGACCCTGCCGTCGCTCCGCGTCGCGCGCCATGCGTCGATTAGGGGCTGGCGCGGGCGGCGCGGCAAGCGGGATGTTGAGGCGGAGGAACCGAAAAATTGGGTTCAGATCGGCTCCGGCCCGCGCGAGATAGCGGCGACGCCGGTGCGCGAGACCTCGACCAAGCCGAGCGGGCGCATGAGCTCGACGAAATCGTCGATCTTGCGCGGCGCGCCGGTCAGTTCGAAGATGAAGCTCTCGGTCGTGGCGTCAATCACCTTGGCGCGGAAGGCGTCGGCGAGGCGCATCGCCTCGACCCGGTTCTCGCCCTTGCCCCGAACCTTGATCATCGCCAGCTCGCGCTCGATCGCGCGCACGGTGAGCGTGAGATCCTTCACCGAATGGACCGGAACCAGGCGCTCGAGCTGATGGCGGATCTGCTCAATGATCTCCGGCGTGCCGGAGGTGACAATGGTGATGCGCGAAAGATGGGCCTCGTGCGCGACCTCGGCGACCGTCAGGCTCTCGATGTTATAACCGCGTCCCGCGAACATGCCGACCACCCGCGCCAGCACGCCGGGCTCATTGTCGACCAGCACCGAAAGCGTGTGGGTCTCGATATTGGCTTTCGCGGTCGCCGAGGAATAGGGCGACAGCGGCTCAGCGGTCGAAATCTTGCTCATTGCGCGTCATGTCCTCATTCGCGCCGGCCTCATGAACGGGCGGCGCTTCGGGTTTTTTTGTCAGGCTGCGGCGGCGCTCGGAGCAGCCAACACCCAGCGCCGGAAGAGATCGAAATCGATGTTGCCCCCCGACAGCACAAGCCCGACCTTGCGTCCCTTGAGGCGCGATCGCTCCTTCATCGCCGCGGCGAGCGCCGCCGCGCCCGCGCCTTCGGCGAGGTTGTGGGTATCGGTCCAGTAGGCGCGAATGGCGACGGCGATCTCGTCGTCGCTGACGAGCGTGATCCGCGCCGCGCCCTTGGCGATCATGGCAAACGCCTCCTCGTCGGGAACGCGCGTCGCCATGCCGTCGGCAAAAGTGTCTGCGCTGTTGGTTCGAACCACATGGCCGGCGGCGAACGAGAGTGCATAAGCCGGCGCTTGCGCCGACTGGACGCCGACGACGTCCGTCTTCAAACCGAGCGCGTCGCGCGCGGCGATGCAGCCGCAGATTCCCGACCCCTGCCCGATCGGAACATAGAGGACATCGAGATCGGGACGCTCGGTCATGAGCTCAAGCCCATAGGTCGAGACGCCGAGGGCCAGATCGCGATGGAAGGACGGAACCGCGTGCAGGCCGCGGATGTCGGCGAGCCGCATCGCCTCCTCGCGCGCGGCCTGAAAGTCGCGGCCGAACTCGATCAGCTCGGCGCCGAGCGCGCGCATTGCGGCGTTTTTCTCGCTCGAATTGCCTTCCGGCGCGAAGATCGTCACGCCAAGACCAGCGCGCCTCCCGGCGAAGGCGAGGCTCTGGCCGTGATTGCCGCGCGTCGCCGAAATGAGGCCGCGCGTCGCCGGCTCACGCTTGGTCAGCGCCTCGACGTAAACAAGGCCGCCGCGCACCTTGAAGGCGCCGGTCGGCAGATGATTCTCGTGTTTGACGGTGACTTCTGCGCCGAGCCGCTCGGCGAGGAGCGGCCACGACAGCGCTGGCGTCGGGCGCAAGGCCGCGAGCACGACCTCGTGCGCCCGGCTCATCTCGTCAAGGGTGAACATCAGATCAATTCCGTCATCGCGCGCAATTCCCCAAGTCGAGCCACCAATCGCCGCCGAACCCCGCCGCCCTCATCCTGAGGAGCGATGCGCAGCATCGCGTCTCGAAGGATGGTCCAGGTCACACATCCATCGCCCCCTGGAGCGTCCTTCGAGACGCCGCGCTCCGCGCGGCTCCTCAGGACGAGGTGGGAGGTCCCCCACGCAACCCCTCTCCCGGCGGGAGAGGGGGCTAAACCAGCATCTTGCCCTTCTCGTCGATCACGTTGTCGAGTTCGACGCCGGCGTCGTCCTCGAGCTCGGCCAGGATCATTTCGTTGTGCGCCTTGCCCGACGGGATCATCGGGAAGCAGTTCTCTTTCTGGTCGACGACGCAATCGAAAATGACCGGCCTCGGCGTCTCGATCATCTCCATGATCGCCGCGTCCAGCTTCGCCGGGTCGGAGCAGCGGATTCCATGCGCGCCNNTGCCATTGGCGCACCATGCCCATGTACTGGTTGTTGAGAATGAAGATCTTGACCGGCAGGCGGTACTGCGCCGCGGTCGACATTTCCTGCATGTTCATCAGGATCGAGGCTTCGCCGGCGATGTCGACCACCAGCGACTTCGGATGGGCGAGTTGGACGCCGATCGCCGCCGGCAGCCCATAGCCCATCGTCCCGAGGCCGCCCGAGGTCATCCAGCGGTTCGGCTCCTCGAAGGCGAAATGCTGCGCGGCCCACATCTGGTGCTGGCCGACCTCGGTCGTGACGTAGACGTCGCGACCCCTGGTCAATTCGTAGAGCCTTCTCACCGCGTGCTGCGGCTTGATGATCTTCCCGGAATTGCGGAAGCCGAATGAATTGCGCGCCCGCCAGCCGTCGATCGCGCTCCACCATTTGGCGAGCGCGGCCTCATCGGCCTGATGCGAACCGGCCCGCCACAGCCGCGCCATGTCCTCGAGCACATGGGCGCAATCGCCGATAATCCCGAGATCGACTTTGACGTTCTTGTTGATCGACGATGGGTCGATGTCGATGTGGATCTTCCTCGACTTCGGCGAGAAGGCGTCGAGGCGGCCGGTGATGCGGTCGTCGAAACGGGCGCCGACGCAGATCATGAGATCGCAATCATGCATCGCGTTGTTGGCTTCGAAAGAGCCGTGCATGCCGAGCATGCCGAGCCATTGCCGGTCGGAGGCGGGGTAGGCCCCGAGCCCCATCAGGGTCGAGGTGACAGGAAAGCCGGTCGCGCGGGCAAGCTCGCGCAGGAGGGTCGACGCGTGCGGCCCGGAATTGATGACGCCGCCGCCGGTATAGAACACCGGCTTCTTCGCCGCCGCCATCATCTCGACCGCGTGCCGGACGCGCTCCATATCGCCCTTGAGCTGCGGCTGATAGGTCTTGTGCTGAATGTTCTTCTGAAACGAATAGGCCCCGCTCGCGAATTGCACGTCCTTCGGAATGTCGATGACAACCGGGCCGGGGCGGCCGTGCGAAGCGATGTAGAAGGCCTCGTGCAGAATCCGCGGCAGGTCGTCAACGCGGCGCACGAGATAATTGTGCTTGGTGCAGCTGCGGGTGATGCCGGTCGTGTCGCATTCCTGGAACGCGTCGGAGCCGATGAGGTGGGTCGGCACCTGCCCGGTGATGCACACGAGCGGAATCGAATCGCAAAGCGCGTCGGTGAGGCCGGTGATGGCGTTGGTCGCGCCGGGGCCCGAGGTGACGAGGAGAACGCCGACCTTGCCGGTCGAGCGGGCGTAGCCCTCCGCGGCGTGGGCCGCGCCCTGCTCATGGCGCACGAGGATGTGGCGCAGCTTGTTCTGATGGAAGATGGCGTCGTAAATCGGCAGCACCGCGCCGCCGGGATAGCCGAACACCATCTCGACGCCCTGGTCCTTCAGCGCCTCGACGACCATCTCCGCGCCGGTCATGTGCTTGGCCATAATCGCTTCACTCCGCCTTTTCTCGTCGATCGGGAATTTTGGGCAACAAAAAAGGCCCTCAAAGGGGCCTTCGGGTAAGCGCTAGCGAACGGGTGCAGACCTTATGTCTGCCCGCCCTCCAGCGCCAAAGGTACAATAAGCTTCGCCACGAGTCGCCTCGACCTGAAAACGCCAGCAGAATAGAGAAGGCCGGAGGCGGCGTCAAGCCGTGCCGTGCGGAAGTGTGCGGAGCTGGGCCCGAGCGATGCGCGGCCTGAGAGGGGCGCCGAAACGTGTCATCAACCGTCAAGACGATCAACGCTGGCGTTCTTTCCATCGCCTACCAGGAATATGGACCCGCGTCCGGCTGGCCTTGCATTCTCGGCCACGGTTTCCCCTACGACGTTCATGCCTATGATCAGGCCGCGCCAATCCTTGCGCAGGCTGGGGCGCGGGTGATCGTCCCCTATCTGCGCGGCTACGGGCCGACGCGGTTCCTCAAGGTCGAGACGCCGCGCTCGGGCGAGCAGGCGGCGCTTGGAGCGGACCTTCTGGTGTTGATGGACGCGCTTCATTTCGAGCGCGCGGTCCTCGGCGGCTATGATTGGGGCGGCCGGGCGTCTTGCGTCGTCGCGGCGCTGTGGCCCGAGCGCGTCCTCGCCCTCGTGTCCGCGAATTCGTACAACATCCAAGACATCGCGCGCGCGATAGAGCCGGCGAGCGCGGCCGAGGAAGCGGCGTTCTGGTATCAATATTATTTCCACAGCGAGCGCGGCCGGCGCGGCTTAACCAAAAACCGGCGGGAGATCACGCGCCTCTTGTGGCGCATGTGGTCGCCGACCTGGGCGTTCGACGATGCGACCTTCGACCGAACAGCGGGCGCCTTCGACAATCCCGACTTCGTCGAGGTGGTCATTCACTCCTACCGACATCGCTACGGGCTCGCGCCGGGCGATCCGCGCTATGCGGCAATCGAGGCGGCGCTCGCGGCTCAGCCGCCGATCGCCGTTCCGGCCATCACCATCGACGGCGACGCGGACGGCGTAAACCCCGGCGCCGCCCATCACGCGAAGAAATTCGCCGGCCCGCACCAGCATCGCATATTCGAAGGCGCCGGCCACAACTTGCCGCAGGAGCGGCCGGAGGAATGGGCGCGCGCGGTCATCGACGCCCGCGCAATCGCGCTCGGCTAATTTCCTTCAGGGCGCGCCGGATGATTTTGCTCCTTGGAGCAAACGGCGAAGCACCCGTATCGCCACCAACAAGAACAGCANNGTCACCCCCTGTGTGGCGCCGGCGATCCCGCCGCCGGCAACAATGGCCGCTGTCCATTTCACCATCGGCGGCATATCGGTCATGACAGCCGCAGAGACGATTGTTCCTGCGATGAACGCCGCGGGGGTCGCCAAGACGTCGAGCAGGTTGTCTATAACCGGAATGTAATAAGCCAAGGTTTCCAAGAGGGCGGCCACGCTGAGCATGATCAGAGCCGATTGCGTGCCGAGCCAGGCGAAGCTGTCGTCCAGATGAAGATGCCCAGTATAGGCGGCCCCGCTCACGACCAGCATCGGCAAAAAGACGCGAAAACCGGTCGCTGCGGCCAAGGCTACGCCGAGAACGATCGATAACGCCAAGTCCGACATGGACGCCAGTTTGCAATGAGTCAGCGGCGATCGCCAGACCTCCGCTTTGCATTCGCGAAGCGACGCGGCCGTTTGCGGCCCGAGAGCTCAACTGAACTCCGGCGCACGCTCGCCGCCGAGGCGAACCCAGCGGCGTCTCAGCTCACCATCGCTCCCGGCCCCGGAATCGCGC
>PLUH01000114.1 GCA_003164825.1 Hyphomicrobiales bacterium | reverse complement strand
TTTGACGCATCCACCCCCTCATTTTGAGGAGCGCCGAAGGCGCGTCCCACCCCCTCATCCTGAGGAGCGCCGAAGGCGCGTCTCGAAGGAGGCTCCAGGGCATTGCGCCCGCTCGGCGCATACTGGAACGTCCTTCGAGGCCGCCGCGCGGCGCCTCAGGACGAGGTGGGGCAGCCGATTCTCCGCCTTCGGCGGCCGCCGAAAGCGCGTCCTGGGCGTTGCCTTGCGCGGCGAAGCCGCTATTGTCGCGGCCCACGCCGGGCGCCGCCCGAGCAACGCGCCCGGGGCGGTCAGACCAAGGAATGGCGAGCGACATTCGCATAGCGCTGGACGCGATGGGCGGCGATCATGGGCCGACCGTCGTTGTGCCCGCCGCGGCGGTCGCGCTCGAGCGCCGGCCGGACGTTCAGTTTCTCTTCTACGGTGAGGAGAAGGCGATCGGACGGGTTCTCGAGCGCCACGCGAAGCTTGCGGCCAAGTCGCGCGTTTTTAATACCGATGTCGCGGTCAAGATGAGCGACAAGCCGAGCCAGGCTTTGCGCACCGGGCGGCGCGTGTCGTCGATGTGGCAGACGATCGAAGCGGTGAAGTCGGGCGAGGCCGATTGCGCGGTCTCCGCCGGCAATACCGGCGCCTTGATGGCGATGGCCAAGTTCTGCCTGCATACGATGGCGCCGATCGAGCGGCCGGCGATCGCGGCGATATGGCCGACGCTACGCGGCGAATCGATCGTGCTCGACGTCGGCGCGACCATCGGCGCCGACGCCCAGCATCTCGTCGATCTGGCGGTGATGGGCGCGGCGATGGCGCGAATCGTATTCGACATCGACAGTCCGACCGTCGGCCTGCTCAACGTCGGCGTCGAAGAGATCAAGGGCGTCGAGGAGGTGAGGGCGGCGGGCCGGGTCCTGCGCGAGGCCAAGCTGCCCAACATGCGCTATCATGGCTTCGTCGAAGGCGACGACCTCGGCAAAGGCGCCGTCGACGTTTTCGTCACCGAAGGCTTTACCGGCAACATCGCGCTCAAGACCGCTGAGGGCACCGCGAGGCAGCTCAGCCAGTACATCCGCGACGCCATGGGCTCGAGCCTCATGTCGCGCATCGGCGCCCTTTTCGCGCGCCCGGCGCTCGAAGCGCTGCGCGCCAAGATGGGGCCGCGCGCCAGCGGCGGCGTGTTCCTGGGGCTTGACGGCGTCGTCATCAAGGCCCATGGCGGCGCGGACGCCGAGAGCTACGCCGGCGCCGTGGAATTGGGCTATGACATGGTGCGTCAGGAATTGCTCGGCAAGATTCGCGAAATGATTAGCCACGCCAACGGCTTCCGCCCCGCGCCCGCCCATTCGAGGCGCCGCCCGATCCTGACCTAGGAACCCGCCCCGCTCATGAATCTTGCATCCGCTCCGCCTCAAGCCCGCCGCTCGCGCCGTCCGGATCCGGACCTCTCCCGCGGCGCCGCTCCCGCCTCGATCCGCTCCTGCGTGCGCGGCGTGGGCAGCGCGCTGCCGGCGCGCGTCGTCCCTAATGAGGAACTGGCGGCGAAGGTCGACACGTCGGACGAGTGGATCGTCCAGCGAACCGGCATCCGCCAGCGCTATGTCGCCGGCCCCGGCGAGACCACGTCGACGCTGGCGGCCAAGGCGGCGGAGGCGGCGCTCGGCGCCGGCGGCCTCAAGCCTGCCGACATCGATCTCATCATCGTCGCGACCTCGACCCCCGACTTGACCTTTCCCGCCGTCGCCACCCAGGTCCAGGCCCATCTCGGCATCGTCGACGGCGCCGCTTTCGACCTGCAGGCGGTCTGCACCGGCTTCGTCTACGCCGTCGCCACCGCCGACAAGTTCCTGCGCTCCGGCTCGCACAAGCGGGCTTTGGTGATCGGCGCCGAGACTTTCTCGCGCCTTCTCGATTGGAGCGACCGCACGACCTGCGTCCTGTTCGGCGACGGGGCGGGGGCGATCGTGCTCGAGGCGCGCGACAGCGACGGCCGGCTCGCCTCGCCCGGAATCATCGCCTCGCGGCTGCGCTCGGACGGCCGGCACCGCTTGAAGCTCTACGTCGACGGCGGGCCTTCGACCACCCAGACGGTCGGGCATCTGCGCATGGAGGGCAAGGAAGTGTTCCGTCACGCCGTCGGCATGGTGACGGACGTGATCCAGGGCTGCTTCGCCGACGCCGGGGTGACGGCGGACGAGATCGACTGGTTCGTGCCCCATCAGGCCAACCGCCGGATCATCGACGCCACCGCCGACAAGCTCGGCATTGCGCGCGACAAGGTGATCGTCACCGTCGACAAGCACGGCAACACCTCCGCCGCCTCGATCCCGCTCGCGCTCGACGTCGGAGTTAAGGACGGCCGCATCAAACCCGGCGATCTGGTGATGATCGAAGCGATGGGCGGCGGCTTCACCTGGGGCGCGGCGCTGATCCGCTGGTGAGGCTGGGTCCTCCGCCTTCGGGCGCGGGGCGAAACCGGGAGCCAATGACAGACGGCGAGGGTCATGGCGAGGGAGGTCTATTGGCGCTCGCGCTGCTCGCGCTCGTTGGCGGCGCGGTTGCGGGGTTCGTCGGAGCGATCTTCCGTCTCGCCCTCGGGCAGGCCGACCAACTTCGCAATGCGCTGATCGGATGGGCCCATGGCAAGGAGGCCGCCGGCTTCCTTCTGGTCATTGCGGTTTGCGCAGGCGCGACCGCAATTTCCGCTTGGCTGGTTCGTCGCTACTCCCCCCACGCGGCGGGGAGCGGCATCCCTCATGTCGAAGCCGTTTTGCGTGGCGAGCTTCCGCCGATCCCGTTTCGCCTGATTCCGGTCAAGTTCTTCGGCGGCCTGCTCGCGATCGGCGCTGGCCTCGCGCTCGGCAGGGAAGGCCCTACCGTCCAGATGGGCGCAAGCCTCGCTCATCTTGTCGGAAAGATATTTGGCCGAAGCTGGCCGGACTGCCGGGTGTTGATTGCGGCCGGAGCCGGCGCGGGCCTGGGCACAGCCTTCAACGCGCCGATCGCCGGCGCCGTTTTCGTCCTCGAGGAATTGGTGCAGCGATTCGAGCGCCGGATCGCCATTGCCGCCCTCGGCGCATCCGCCACCGCCATCGGGGTCGCGCGCCTGCTGCTCGGCGATACGCCGGACTTCGATGTCAGTGGGCTCGGCTACGGCGACGCCGAAACGAGGCCGCTCTATTTTGCATTCGGGGCCTTCGCGGGTCTTTTGGCCGTCGCCTATAACCGATTGCTGATTGCAACGCGCGCGGCCGCGCGTCGGCTGATCTTTGCCCGCGCCGATCTCCGCGGCGCCTTGATCGGCGCCGCCGTCGGGACCCTCGGGTGGTTCGCGCCCGATCTGATTGGCGGCGGGGACGCGATTACCCAGCGCGTTCTCACCGGCGGCGCGCCGTTGGCCGTCATTCCCGCGGCCTTCCTGATCCGATTTGCGCTCGGCGCCGTCTCGTACGCCGCGGGAACCCCGGGCGGCCTGTTTGCTCCCATGCTCGTCTTGGGGGCGCAATTCGGCTTTCTCTGCGGCGGGATCTGCCGCGCGCTCGGCCCCTACCTCAATGTTCAGCCCGAGGCGTTTGCCGTTGTCGGGATTGCCGCATTTTTCGCCGGCGTCGTGCGGGCGCCGATCACGGGCATCGTGCTCGCCACAGAGATGACGGGAAGCGTCTCGATGCTGCTGCCGATGCTATGCGCTTGCTCGATGGCCATGCTGGCGGCGACCCTGCTGAAAGATCCACCCATCTACGACTCGCTACGGGAGCGCGCGTTGCCGGCTGACGGACCCATTGCGACGGCTGAGCCGCCCGGCGCAATTCCCGCCGCTGAGGAATCGAAGAAGGACCACCCAGATCATTGAGTTTGCCCCTACTCGAACGCGAAAATGCGCTTCCAGTCATTTTTCATGCTGACGACGATCCAGCCGTCCTTGATCGCCTCGTCGTAAAGCTCCGGGGTAAACCGGCCGACTTTGGTGTCGGGCAGGCCCTGCGCGGGTCCGTAGGCGTATTCGCGCGCGCCGTCGTCGTGCAGGACGAGCATCGCGAGGCGGGCGCCCGCGCCCGCCTTGGTATATTCGAGCATTTGCCGGTCGCCGGTCGAATTGCCGAAGGCGAAGTAAGGCCGCCGGCCGATCATGAGATGAATGCTCTCGGGCTTGCCGGCGTTGTCGTCGTTGAGCAGGAGCTTCGGCTCCTTGATGAGGACAGGCCCCTTCGCGCCATATTGATAGCTGACGGCGCCGGCGCTGCCGACGACCTGCTCGGGCGGAATGCCGTAGACGCCCTCCGCATAGACGCGGACGAAATCCTGCCCGCCGCCGGTGACGATGTAGGTGCGGTAGCCGACGCTGCGGAGATATTTGAGCAGCTCGATCTGCGGCTCATAGACGAGTTCGGTGTAAGGCCGCTTCCAGCGCGGATCGCGCGCCTCCGCGATCCATTTTGCGACCTCGTCGCGGAACGTGTCGACGTCCACGCCAGTCAGGGTCGCGGCGACGATCTTGAGCAGCGGGTCGAGGCCGAGCTTCGCGATCGCTTCGCGATCGCCGGTCAGCACGGTGCGGAACGGCTCGACCTTGGCAAGCTCGGGCTTCGCCTTCACCAGATCCGGCACGCGATCGAAGCAATAGACGAGCTGGGTATAGATCGGGTGCTCGACCCACAGCGTGCCGTCCTGGTCGAAGGTCGCGATGCGCTCGGCGAAGGGCACGAAGTTGGGGCTTGCGGCGTCGGTCGTCGCATGGACGAATTTGACGATCGCCTGCTTCGCCGGGCCGTCGTTCCATGACGGCAGCGGATCGCTCTGCGCGCTCGCCGGTCCGGCGACGCTGACGCTCGCGGCGGCGCCGAGCAAGAAGGTCGTAAACTCACGCCGGTCAAATTCCATCATCGTCTCCCAGAATTACACCCTCGCGCCTCGAGGAGCGCCGAAGGCGCGTCTCGACGGACGCTCCAGTGGACAGCAGCTTGTTCGGCGCGCACTGGNNGGCGCCTCAGGACGAGGGGTGGTCACGTTCAACTGCAACGTGCTCCATCGCGATGCATGCGATCCCGCTGTCTGAAGCCGCCGCTACTCCGCGACTCGCAGCAGCTGCTTGCCCTCGTTCTTGCCTTCGAACAGGCGCCTCAGCGTCGCCGGCGCGTTCTCGAGGCCGTGCTGCACGTCGACCCGGTGCTTGAGCTTGCCCGCCTTGACCCAGCCTGCGAGGGCGCCGAGCGCCTCGGCGGCGCGCGGCAGGTAGTCGAAGACCAGGAAGCCCTCCATCCGCCCGCGCTTCGAAACCAGGTTGAGGTAGTTCTTCAGCCCCGGCGGCGGCTCGGCGGAATCGTAGGCCGAAACTCCGCCGCAGATGACGATCCGCCCCCGCATGGCGAGCCGGGCCAGCGCCGCATCGAGAATAGGGCCGCCGACATTGTCGAAGAATATGTCGACGCCCTTCGGGCACAGCTCCCTCAGCCGCGCTTTCACGTTTTCCGATTTGTAGTCGATCGCCGCGTCGAAGCCGAGATCATGGGTCAGCCAGCGGCATTTCTTTGGCCCCCCGGCGATGCCGATCGCGCGGCAGCCCTTGATCTTGGCGATCTGGCCGACGATCGAGCCGGTGGCGCCGGCGGCGCCGGAGACGACGACGGTCTCGCCCGCAACCGGACGGCCGACGTCGAGGAGGCCGAAATAGGCGGTGACGCCGATCATGCCGAGCACGCCCATCGCGAGCTCGAGCGGCGTCTCGCGGGGCAGCGTGTTCAATTCGCCGTCCGGCTTCATCGCCACATAGTCTTGCCAGCCGACGAGGCCTAACACCATGTCGCCGACCTTGAAGCCGGGATTGTTCGACGCCTCGATCCGGCCGGCGCCGAACGAACGGACGACCTCGCCAATCTTGACCGCCGGCAGATAGGTGTCCCCGGCGATCCAGGTCCTTTGCGTCGGATCGCAGGACAGCATCAGATTGCGGACCAGCACCTCGCCCTCCCCGGGCGTGGGGACTTCGGCCTCGACGAAGGTGAAGTCGCTGTCCTTGAGCGCTCCGTCCGGCCGGCGCGCGAGCAGCCACTGGCGGTTTTTCATCTTGGCGTTCCCCGCTGGATTCGACCGCTCTTCATAGCAGGATCGGCCGCCTTCGACGCCGCTTAATTGCCCATCGGCTGTTCGCCATCCTGGTCGAGACCTTTTCCGCAGCCAAGCGGATCGTGCTCTCGCGGAAGGGTGTCGGGGAGGCCATTCCGTCCCAAATCGCACGCGAGCTGAAGGAAGGACTTTGCGTGACGTTGCCCGTCGAGGCGCCGTGGTTCCGTCTCAACTATGGGTTCATCGCCAAGCGCGGCCGAACCCCCTCGCCCGCCGCGACGGCGTTGAAGGCGATCGCCCGGGCGATCGAGCAGGAAATCCCGACGTGAGCGACGGTCTCGCTTGAATTTCCCCAATGGGTCGGGTAGGGCGGCATAGGGGAACGGGGCAAGAGATGAGTATTCTTCTAATTTGCTTACTTATTTTCGTGCTGTTCATGGTCGCGGGCTACGCCGGGCTCGCGTTGCAGCAGCACCTTACGTCGGAACACAAGACAGGCGAGACGAAAGGCGTGGTAGGCCAGGTCTCGGGGCTGGTCAGCCTTTTGCTGGCGCTCGTCCTCGGCACCCTGATCGGCGTCAGCTGGGCTTATTTTTCGGGTCAGAGAACCAACCTCGAAAACTTCTCCGCCCAGGTGTTGCGGCTCGATCAGGCTCTGGCGCAATACGGCCCCGAGACGAAGCCGCTGCGCGACAAGCTCAAGGAAGGAATTGAGAAAGGCTACGAGGCGATCTGGGGCAGCGGGACTGTCGATCCCGCGTTGCTGACCGTCGCGGTGCCGCTCGCCAACGCGCAGGGGATCACCGACTTTCTCGCGACGCTCAAACCCGCGACCGACGCGCAGAAAGCGGCTCTCGCGACCGCCAGCCAGTACGCCAGCATGGTCGAACAATCGCGCCTGCTGATTTCACTGCAAGTGGCGAGCGCGCCGGTGTCGTGGATTCTGATCGCGATCCTGGTCTTTTGGACTGCGGCGCTCTTTTTTGGCATCGGCTTGTACGCCGAGTCGAATGCGCTGGTGATCGCCGCCATCACTTTCGGAGCGCTATCGATCGCGTTTGCGATTTTTCTCATTCTCGAGCTGGGAATGCCTTATACCGGTCTGTTCCGGGTGTCGCCCGCCGCGCTCGAGCAGACGATCGAGTACATCGACAAATAGCCGCCCTCAGCCGCCCGCGCGCTGGGCGACGCGCGCATGGACGTCGGTCGTCATGGCGTTGATCCGTTCGACAAGCGACCTCACCGTCTCGGTGAGGTCGGTGTTCTGCTTGAGCAGCGTCTCCACCCGCTCGGTGAGGGTCGTGTTCTGCTGCATCATTTCGATCAGCATCCCGGTCTGCTGCTGCAACTGCGTGCGTCGCGCGTCGGTGATTTGATGCAGCTCCTCGCGATGCTGGGCGTCGGCGATGCTGTTGGCCTTGTCGCGGTCAGCCTGGCGCGTTTGGGCCAGAAGGATCAGCGGCGCGGCATAGGCGGCCTGAGTCGAGAAGGCGAGGTTGAGCAGAATGAACGGATAGACGTCGAACTGCGTCCAGCCGATGACGTTGACCAAGATCCAGACCGCGACGAGGATCGTCTGCCCGACCAGGAACGTCGGCGTGCCGAAGAAGCGGGCGAAATCCTCGGCCTTCCTGCCGAACCAATCGTTTCCGAACGCCGATTCGAGGGGGGCGTGCGGTAGATGAAATCTTCGCGCCTTGGCCGGATCGGCCAAATCTTGTCCCGTGCTCATCAGCTCCACCTCCCCGATTCGAGCCGCGATCGGCGCGCGCTCCCCTTGTCGGACCAGCCGTCACCCTATCGCGCCGATGCGACAGGGGTCAGAACGAATCTCGGGAGGATATGCCGCCTCCGGCAACGGGGGAAGCAGAGGGGCGCCGTCGGTTTCGCGTGCGGCGCCCCGGTTCACCGACCAGCGGGTCGCCTTGCGGAGCGGGAAGCGAACCGTTATGGTCGGCTCATTGTACCAAATCGCTCCATGATACAATATGAACGACTAGATATCTGAGTATTATAAACAAGCGCGCTCGTTCGCCTCAATCGAGGGCGTCGAGCACCGGCGACGCGCGCGAGAACATGAAGGATGAAACGATGTCCCAGAAGCCTGAAACCCTCGCGCTTCACGCCGGTTGGCGCGCCGATCCTGCCACCGGCGCCGTCGCGGTGCCGATCTACCAGACCACCTCCTATCAGTTCCAGAGCGCCGAGCACGCCGCCAACCTGTTCGCGCTCAAGGAGCTCGGCAACATCTATACCCGGATCATGAATCCGACCACCGACGTGCTCGAGAAGCGCATCGCCGCGCTCGAAGGGGGCGTCGCGGGGCTGGCGCTCTCGAGCGGCCAGGCGGCTTCGGCTTTTGCGATCCAGAACCTCGCGCGGGTGGGCGACAACGTGGTCTCCTCGACCGACCTCTATGGGGGCACCTGGAACCTGTTCGCCAACACGATGAAGGACCAGGGGATCGAGGTGCGCTTCGTCGATCCGGTCGATCCGGAGAACTTCCGCAAAGCCACCGACTCGCGCACCCGCGCCTATTACGCCGAGACTTTGCCCAACCCGAAGCTGATCGCCTTCCCGATCGNNCTCGATCACGGCGCGGCCATCGTCGTTTATTCGTCGACCAAATATCTCGGCGGCCACGGCACCTCGATCGGCGGCCTCATCGTCGACGGCGGCAACTTCCCCTGGGAAGAGCATAAAGAGCGCCAGCCGGCGCTCAACACGCCGGATCCCAGCTATCACGGCGCGGTGTGGAGCGAAGCGGTCAAGCCGCTCGGGCCGATCGCCTACATCATCAAGGCGCGGGTAACCTTGCTGCGCGACCTCGGGTCCTGCATGTCGCCGTTCAACGCCTTCCTCACCCTTCAGGGCGTGGAGACGCTGCCGCTGCGCATCGAGCGCCATTGCTCGAATACGGCGGCGGTCGCCGCCTGGCTCGGCAAACGCCCGGAAATCACCAATGTGATCCACCCCTCGTTCCAGAAGGGTGAGCAGAAGCGGCGGGCGGAGAAATATCTTAGGGGCGGGCAGGGCGGTCTGGTCGGCTTCGAGCTCAAAGGCGGCAAGGAGGCGGGGCGCAAGTTCATCGACGCCTTGAAGCTCCTCTATCACGTCGCCAACATCGGCGATGCGCGTTCGCTCGCCATCCATCCGGCGACCACCACCCACTCGCAGCTTACGCCCGAAGAACAGCTCGCGACCGGCGTGACCGACAATTACGTTCGCCTCTCGATCGGCATCGAGCACATCGACGACATCCTCGCCGATCTCGACCAGGCGCTGANNAAGGCCTGGCGCGATCGAGGGAAAGCGGTAGGATCGCGCCGCTGGACCGGCCGCGACCGGGATGGCGATCAAAAGGGCGGGCGATCCCATGTTCGAGCAGGCGGGGAACGAATGTCGCGGCTGGGCCAAGCGGGCGTGATCGCTGCAGGCGTAGGCCGAAAGCTGGAATTTCCGGGCGATGATTGCGCTCATCGTCACCGCGTTCCTCGGAGCCGCGGCGACTTTTGTCGGGACCTACGGGGAAGGCTGGCCGGCGAGCCATGAGGCCGTGCGCCGCGGGTGGCG
>PLUH01000222.1 GCA_003164825.1 Hyphomicrobiales bacterium | reverse complement strand
CCCCATGTGAGGACGAGGGGGTAGGTCGGGGGCTGTCCGGTTACTCGATTCCTAGCCTAAGCTATTGAAAAGCCTAGATTCGCGGAAGGAGAAAATTTGGATTTCGCTTCCGTTTCCTTGGAATTTCCTTCCTCGCGATTTGGAAATCTCTTCCTGCGGCTTGGAAAACTTCCGGCGCGCCTCGGCCAGAAGGCGCAGTGCTATAAGGATCGAAAGGCGCGCGAGAGCCGCGGCGCGCGGCGGTTTTGAGGGAGGCGCGGATGGCTACCGAGACAACGGAAGAGCCGATCGACATCGAGCTGCCGAAGTCGCTCAAGGCGACGAGGCTCGGGGCGATCGCCCATCTCAGGCTCGCGCGAAGCGAGAAGCGCAACGCGCTCGACGACGGGACGGTGCTCGGGCTCGAGACGTTCTTCACCCGCATGCCGGGAGACATTCGCGCCGTCGTTCTCACCGGCGAGGGCGCGCATTTTTCCGCCGGGCTCGACCTCTCCGAAGTCGCGGGCGCGCGCGATCCGCTTGAAGCCGCGCTTCACTCGCG
Organism: Hyphomicrobiales bacterium; assembly: GCA_003164825.1. GTDB lineage: Bacteria > Pseudomonadota > Alphaproteobacteria > Rhizobiales > Beijerinckiaceae > Roseiarcus. The sequence goes on along the minus strand of PLUH01000222.1, from coordinate 2,036 downwards.
GATGTGGCACCGCGCTTTCGAGGCGATCCAGTTCGGCCGCGCGCCGGTCATTACGGCGCTGCACGGAGCGGTGGTCGGCGGCGGGCTCGAGCTCGCCGCTGCGACCCACATCCGCGTCGCCGAGCGCTCGACTTATTATGGCTTGCCGGAAGGGCAGCGCGGCATCTTCCTCGGCGGCGGCGGATCGGTGCGCATCGCCCGCCTGATCGGCGTCGCGCGGGTCATGGACATGATGCTGACCGGGCGCACGCTCAGCGCCGAGGAAGGCCATGGCGTGGGTGTGACCCAATATCTGGTCGATGACGGCAAGGGGCTCGAGACCGCGATGGCGCTCGCCGCCAAGGCCGCGTCGAATACCGCGACCACCAATTTCGCCGTCCTGCATGCGCTGCCGCGCATCGCCGAGAGCGATCCGGCGAGCGGGCTCCTGACCGAGTCGCTGATGGCCGCGATCGCCGAAATGAGCGGCGAAGCCAAGGAGCGGCTGAAGGACTTTTTGGAGAAGCGGGCGGCGAAGGTGCTACGGCAAAGCTAAGCGATTTTCGATTGTGCCGAGCCGTCAATTGAGAGGAGCGCAGCGACGAAGCCATCCAAGGGCCGAAGGCGCGCTACGTTCGCCTGGATTGCCTCGGCTCACGCTCGCAATGATGTTAAGTGCGGCTTGCGCCGCTTCGCCGGCCGGAGATCAGCTTCAGCCATGGGCCCGAATGGAAAGCGCTCATCAAGAAGTACATCGGGACCATTCCGCCGAGCGGCGACCCGAGATGCGCCGCCGAGCACAGCAACTGCGGCTGCCCGCCCGTCGCCGTCAGCAGCGCCATCATGGCGAAGGTCGGCGCGGCCGCGAGGCCGAGCCAATCGGCCGGGCGGCGCGCGGCCGCGGCGCGGATGTCGTGACGGATCGCGTCGCCGGCGCCGCGACCAACATAATTCCCGCTCATGGCTTCGCGTCCGCCTCGAGGTTGCGGAAGGCGGCCTCTCCGGCGTCCGACACCTTGACCCACTGCGGGTCGACCGACGTCTCGGCGTCGTAATTGTCGTGCCAGTTCCACCACTTGTAGGGCGGAGTCCGGGGGTAGCCCTCCGGGGAATCCTCCCACACTTCCTGGCGTCCGAGCGGGGTCGCGTCGAGGTAGCTCCAGACGGTTCCCATCGCTTCGTCGCCACGGCTGTTGATGAAGTAGGTGCGCAACACCCTGTCGCCGTCGCGGAAGAAGACATTGTGGCCGTGCCACTCGTCGACGCCGAAGTCGGCGTCGAAGCTGTCGGTGATGGTGTACCANNCCAGCCCATCCGCGCCTTCAGGCGCGCGATGTCCGCCTGCGGGGCGCGGGAGACGTACGCGAGCGTCGTGTCGCGAGCGTTCAGGTGGGCGAGGTTCGAGACCTGATCGGCCCCCAGCGAGCAGCCGCGGCAGGCATGCTCGGGCCAACCGAACACCCCGGGCTCGAAGAAGGCGCGGTATACGATCAGCTGACGGCGGCCCTCGAACAGATCGAGGAGGCTCGCCTTGCCCTTGGGCCCGACGAATTCGTACGCCTTCTCGATCGCCATCCACGGCATCCGCCGGCGCTCGGCGGCCAGCGCGTCGCGGGCCCGGAACACCGCTTTCTCCTTCGTCAGCAGCTGCTCACGCGCGGCCTCCCAGTCCAGCCGCGACACGATCGGGGGAGAGTTCTGCATCGCTAGCCTCCCGCTTGCTGAAGAGAGTGATGGGCTGGGAGAGACGGCTTGTCGTACTCGTCATGGCGTCGCCACCAGATGCCCGTTTCGTTTCGTCCCTTCGGCGCCCGGTCGAGCCACTGGTAGGCGCCCCAGAGGCCGTCCAGCCCGCGCGCATAGGTCGAATAGGTGTGGTAGACGACGCCGTCCTCGATCGCGAACGCGCTCATGCCTGGCCGATCGCGCATATATGTGCGCCCGTCCGTTCCGCACGACGCCGCGAAACGGGCGACCGGCTCCGGAACCTGCGCTGCGGTCAGTGGGTGGTCGCCGCGCCGGTAGTTGTATTCGACGCCTCCCTCGCGCTGCTGCTC
>PLUH01000240.1:174-9633 GCA_003164825.1 Hyphomicrobiales bacterium | reverse complement strand
GGGCGCTGTCGGGCGAGCCGGCGCAGGACCTGGACAGCGCGTCGGACGCCCCGCCGCGGCTTCCGCCCGGCCCCGCCTTTGCGCCCTCGCCGCGCCGTCCGTTGGGCGAAGTCCTGCGCGCCTTGCGCGCGAGGCCCGCCACGCCGCCGGGCCCGGCGCCCGAGGCCGAGCCCGCGGNNCCATTGATCGTCATGCTGCACGGCTGCACCCAGAATCCGGAGGACTTCGCGCTGGGAACGCGGATGAACGACCTCGCCGACGAGTTCGGCCTCATCGTCGCCTATCCGCACCAGCCGCGGCGCGCCAACGCGGCGGGCTGCTGGAACTGGTTCGACCAGCGCCACCAGAACCGGGGGTCCGGCGAACCGGCCAAGTTGGCCGGCCTCGCGCAGACGCTGNNGCGGCGGGCGGCGCGATGGCGGAGGTTCTGGCGGCGACCTACCCGGACGTGTTCGCTGCCGTCGGCGTCCACTCGGGCCTGCCCTACCGATCGGCCGTCGATGTCCCCTCCGCTTTCGCCGCGATGAAGGGAACCGCCGCCGTCGAGCCGGCGCCGCCGGCCGCGGGCGATCGCCGCTGCCGCAAGATCATTATCCACGGGCTCGCCGATGGGACGGTCCATCCGGCCAATGGAGAGCGGATCCTCGATCAGGCCGAGCGCGGACAGGCCCGGCTCAAGAGGATCGACCTCGACTCGAAAGCCGGAGGCGGCCGCGTCCGCCGCACGGTGCTTGAGGACGATGAGGGCCGGGCAGCGGTCGAGCGCTGGCAGGTCGAAGGCGGCGGGCACGCCTGGTTCGGCGGCGACTCGCGCGGCAGCTTCACGCAAACCGCCGGCCTCGACGCCTCCCGGGTCATGGTGCGCTTTTTCTTGCAGCGGTGAGGACGGATGATTGTTCCGTCAATCGTCTTACTCCGCCGGCGGCGCGCCCGCCTCGTGGCGAATGGCGATCCAGAACGAGGCTTGGGCGACGATGCCGGCCAGCACGAGCACGACGCCCGCCGCCAATGCCGGGTCGCGGCCGAGTCCCGCGAGCGCCGTCAGCGCCGCGCCCACCGTCATTTGGGTGAACCCATAGAGGCCGGAAGCCGACCCGAGGACGTGCCGATTGACGCTCATCGCCTGCACGAGAGCGGCAGGTCCGGCGCAGCCGACGCCAACATTGTAGATAAGCATCAGGCCGACCATCAGCGCGACGGTCAGATGTCCCGTGAGGACGACGGCGAGGAATCCGAAGGCCGCGGCGACGCTCACCGCATTGGCGGCCACGAGGAACGTCTTCAGGGCGAACCGGTCGACGAGATGGCTCGTCAACATGCTGCCCAGCCATATTCCCGAGACAAGAAGGGCCAGGTAGAGGCCGATCTCGCCCTCCGGCCGGTGCAACTGATCGACGACAATGAACGGCGCGCAGGCGATGAAGGCGTAGAGCGAAGTCGTAGCGCAGCCGCCGCCGATCGCATAGCCAAGGAAGGCGGGCGAGGCGAGAAGCTGGCGAGTGTTGCGCGCCAGCACTGCGCTGCTGATGCTCACGCGCTTGCCGGTCTCGGGCAGGAGCAGCCAGGCGCAAAGCGAGTTCAGAGCGCCGAGGGCGCAAAGCGCGACAAATATCGAGCGCCAGCCGAACAGCCCCGCGAGCGCGCCGCCGACCAACGGCGCCACTCCGGGCCCGGCCGTGGCCATGAGGTTCATCAGCGCGAGGCGGCGCGTCGCCTCATGCGACGCCGCGGTATCGCGCACGATCGCGCGCGCGAGAATGAGACCGGCGCAGCCGCCAAGCGCCTGAAACAGGCGGGAGACGATGAGCGCGTCGACGCTTTGCGCAAGCAGCGCGGCAAGGCCGGAGATCGTGAACAGCGCAAGACCGCCGATCAGCGTCGGCCGGCGGCCGAAACGATCGGAGACCGGGCCATAGACGAGCTGGCCGACCGCGAGCCCGGCTATATAGACGCTGATCGTCAGTTGCAGCGCGCCTGGGCTCGAGTGGAGACCTGCAGCGGCGCTCGGAAGCGCGGGCACGAAAATGTGCATGCCCAGCGTCCCGCTCAAAGTGAACAAGGCCAGCATCCACAGCGGGACGTGACGGCGCGGCCCTTCGATGTCGCTCGAGACCGGAAGTTCCGTGAGGAGGCGATTCATGGGCTGGGCTCGTCGGCCAGCGGGGCCAGCATCCGGCAGACATGCTCGAGCACATGCGACGCGGTCGCGATCTCGTCGCCCGAAAGTCCCATGAGAGCGTCGCCACGCACCTGCTGTGCGACACGTTCGACCTTGGCTACCGTCGCGCGCCCAAGCCGCGTCAGGACTATGGCCTTCGCTCGGCGGTCGGCGCCGTCCTCGCGACGTTCGATGAGCCCCGCGACTTCAAGCGCGTCGAGCAGGCGAACGACGGACGAGCTGTCAAGCGACAAGGAGGCCGCAAGCTCCTTCTGCCGCATCGCCGCCGGGCCGCGGGCAAGATGCAGAAGCGGCAGCCAGGTCGCTTCCGTCAATCCGAACGGGCGCATCCGATGATCGACGACGCGGCGCCAAAGCCGCGCGGCCTGAGCAATCTGCGCGCCGAACCCCGCGTGGACCCCGCGGCGCGGAGCGCCCGGGAGGGAGATTGAATTCATGCCGTGTCATTAAATGACATGGCATCTATTTTCAACTGGCGTGTGGCGACGACCGAGGAACTGTCACGGAAGTCCGTTGCGCTCGGCTCGTCATTGCGAGCGTGAGCCGAAGCAATCCAGAGGAACGTCGGGCGCCCCACGTTTGATTGCTTCGTCGCTTACGCTCCTCGCAATGACGGCTCAATGTAATCGAAAGCTGCTCCAAGCCCGCTCACCGCTCCACGCGCTGCAGCGCCTCGGGCTTGAGATCGGCGAGGGTGGGATAGCCGTCGACGGCCATCAGGAGGTCGGCTTCAGCCAGGAGTGAACACAGAACATGGACGATGCCGTCGGTCCCGCCGAGCGCGAGCCCGTAGGCGTAGGGGCGCCCCACCCCGACCGCCGCGGCGCCCATCGCCAGCGCCTTGACGATGTGGGTTCCGGAGCGGATTCCGGAATCGAACAGGACCGGAATCGTCCCAGCGGCCTTCACCACCGCGGGCAGCATGTCGAGCGCCGGGATGCCGCCGTTGGCCTGCCGGCCGCCGTGATTGGAGCAGTAGATTCCGTCGACGCCCCCGTCGATGGCCCGCCTTGCGTCGTCAGGATGGCAGATGCCCTTCACGATCAGCGGCAGACTGGTCAGCGAGCGCAGCCACGGCAGGTCGTCCCAGGTCAGCGGATTGCCGAAGATCGTCGCCCATGTCGCCACCGCGGCGCGCAGGTCCCGCTCGGGCGGTCCGCCGAGCAATTGGGCGAAGCGGGGATCGGTGAAATAATTGGCAAGGCAGTGGCCGCGCAGCTGGGGGAAGTTGGCGGTCTTAAGATCGCGTGGACGCCAGCCGGTCACCCAGGTGTCGAGGGTCACGACGAGCGCCTTGAAGCCGGCCTGCTCGGCCCGCCTGACCAGGCTGGCCGCGAGCTCGCGATCGGTCGGGGTATAGAGCTGGAAGAATCCGGGCGTAGCCTTGAACTCGGCGGCGACGGCTTCGAGAGGATCGACCGACAGGGTCGAGGCGACCATCGGCACGCCGGTCAGCGCGGCGGCGCGCGCGGTCGCGAGGTCGCCGTGGCCGTCCTGGGCGCAGAGCCCGATCACGCCGTTCGGGGTCATGAACAGGGGCGACGGCAGCTTCATGCCGAAAAGCTCGATCGACAGGTCGCGCCGCTTGGCGCCGACGAACATCCTCGGCATGAGGCCCCATTTGTCGAACGCGGCGACATTGGCCTCCTGCGTATGCTCGTCGCCGCAGCCGCCGGCGACGTAGGACACCAGGCTTTCCGGCATCGCCGAGTGCGCTTTGGCCTCCAGTTCGTCGAAGCGCATCGGAAACCGCGGGAGGCGGCCGCTCAAGCCTGCAAGGTAGATCTCGTTCTGGTAAGCTCCGAAATCGGGCACCGACGCCTCCCCCCGTGATGATCCATTCGCCGGCGGAAGGATTACGGGATGACCGCGGGGCGGGGCAAGACGTCCGCGGCTGGTGGATGTGCGCAAAGGGGTTGACGCCGGCAGCATTCTCGACGCTGAAATGCGGGCCGGCGGCGCCGAGATTACCAACGTGAAGGTGAGATGAGCATGGAGCCTATTCAGTCCGACGCCCTGGTGTTCTTCGGCGCTTCCGGCGATCTGGCCTTCAAGCAGATCTTCCCGGCTCTTCTGGGTCTCGTCGGCGACGAAGGGGTCGATGTCCCGATCGTCGGCGTCGCCAAGGCCGGCTGGACGGTCGACGACTTGCGCGCGCGCGCCAAAGCGAGCGTCGAAAGCCACGGCCCCGTCGACGCCGCGAAACTGGCGCGTCTTCTCGGGCTCATGCGCTATGTCGACGGCGATTACAACGATCCCGCGACATTCGCGGCGCTCAAACAGGCGCTCGGACCCGCGAAGCGGCCGCTACACTATTTGGCCATTCCGCCGAGCCTGTTCGGCGTTGTCGTCGGCGCTCTCGCTGCGAGCGGGCTGAACGAAAATGCGCGTCTGGTCGTCGAGAAGCCGTTCGGCCACGATCGCGAATCGGCGCAGGCGCTGAATCGCACCCTGCACCAGGATTTTCCGGAACCTGCGATCTTCCGCATCGATCACTATCTGGGCAAGGAACCGGTTCAGAGCATCGTTTACACGCGGTTCGCGAACGCGCCGTTTGAGTCGCTGTGGAACCGCAACTATGTGCGCAGCATCCAGATCACCATGGCGGAAGCGTTTGGGGTCGACGATCGCGGCAGCTTCTACGATGCAACGGGGGCGCTCCGCGACGTGGTTCAGAACCACATGCTTCAGGTGCTCGCCAACGTGATGATGGACCCGCCCACCGGCGAAGACCATGAATCGATGCGCGACCAGAAGGCCGCGCTCCTCAAGGCCGTCAAACCCCTGGACGGGGCGAGCATTGTCCGGGGCCAGTATCGCGGCTATCGGCAGGTCAAGGGGGTCAAGCCGGACTCGACGGTCGAGACCTATGTCGCGGTGAAATTATCCGTCGACTCTTGGCGTTGGGCGGGCGTCCCGATCTACATCCGCGCCGGCAAATGCCTGCCTTTGACGGCTGCTGAGGTGACCGTCGAATATAAGCCGCCGCCACGGGCGACGTTCGGCGACGAGGCCGACGCGCCGCCCAGCTACATGCGCCTGCGGATAAGCCCGGACGTCGGTGTCGCAATCGGCTTGCGGGTGAAACACCCGGGAGAAGGCATGACCGGCGAGAGTGTCGAGTTGATGCTGGCCGAACGCGCCGGGTCGCTGATCCCGCCCTATCAGCGCCTGCTCGGCGACGCGATGCGCGGCAACGACGAATTGTTCGGACGCGAGGACTCGATCGACGCGCAGTGGCGGATCGTCCAGCCGATCCTGGCGAATCCGCCGCCGGCGCTTGAATACGCGCCCGGGACCTGGGGCCCCGAGGCGGCCGAAGCGCTCATCGGCGCCGACGGGCCGTGGCGCGATCCCAAACCGCCCAAGGCCGGGTGAGCGTCAAAGGCGCGCCAGAAGCTCGGCCTTTTTCGCCGAAAACTCTTCTTCCGTGATGATGTCTTTCCGGCGCAGCTCCGCCAGGCCCTCGATGGTTCTGAGAACGTCGCCCGCCGCCGGAGTCATAACCGGCCCCGCCGCCGCGGCGGCAGCGGGCGTTTGCGGCGAGGGCGCGGCGGAGGCGGACGGCGGCCGGCTGCTGTGCGGATCGACCCAGGGCAGGTCGGCGACGCGGACGAGGCCATCTTGGCTCGTGAAGGTCAGCGACTGATCGCCGCCCTGCTGTTGCGAGAAGCCCGAGAGCCGATGCTCGCCGGTGTCGTAAACGCGGACCCGCCCGCCCTCACCAATCGCAAGACGACGCGGACCCGGAAAAAACGCGTATCGCAGATCATTCTGGGCGCCGGTGGACGCCGGATTGCCGAGCTCCGCCGGCCACCATGGGTTTGCCGAACCGGACCCGGCCACGAACAGGCTGACGCCGCCGCCGCTCTGGACTTGCGACTGCAACTGTTCGGGGACAGGGCCAAGCGCGGGTTGGCGATCGAGGAGGCTGGCCAGCTCGTTGCAGAGCGCATCGACGCGAGCTTTCAGGCTCGAATTGAACATGTCGCCGACCATGATCATGCCGCCTTGCGACCACTGTCCCATCCCGCCGAGATCGGGATGGTCGAATTGCGCCTGGCGACCATTGCCCCGAGCGAGGGCGCCAAGCAGCGCCTCCACCGCCTCGATGCTGACCCCATGGCGCTTTGCGACCTCGGCCGCAATGCGAAGCCCTTCGGGCGAGAGGTTCTGCATGGCCGATCGATCCCTGACAGGTCGCGGGGGAAGGGACGCACGCCGCCGGCGGGGCGCCGCCGCGGCCTGACCCCTATATCATAGCGCTTGATCGCGACGCTGTTCCGTCAATGCGAGAACAGCACCGGCGCGGTCATGTGGGCGAGGATCTGCGGCGTTCCGGAGCCGTGGCCGAACAGAAAGCGCCAGCCGGCGTCGAAAGCGCCGATCGCCATCAGATCCGCCGAATGGTCGGAAATCGCGCTGAGCAGCGCGTCACTGACCGATATATCCTCGACGACGACGTGGTGGTAGCGCGCGTCGACTTTGTGGCGGGCGAGGTTGGCGACCAGAAGGTCGGAGAATTCGTAGCGTTGATCGCCCTTGTGGCCGACTTCGACGATGAGCGCTTCGCAGCCGTTCGTGACCAGCGGCAGGGCGTCGAAAGCGGCGCGCGCGGCGCCGCGTTCACCGTGCCAGGCGAAGAGCGGGCGGGCGCCGACGTCGGCGTAGGTTCCGACATAGGGCACGACCAGGACCGGCCGGCCGCTTTCGGCGATCACCTCGTCCGGCAATTTTGCCGGCACGGGAACGTCATCCTGCGCCTGGCCGAGAACGACGAGATCGAACGCACGCGCGATCTCCGTCGCGCGGCGAACGATCTCGTGGTCGCTGCCGCGGTTGACGTCGATGAAGGCGGCGCGGTCCCTGAGCGGCGCGGTCGCCGCCGCGAACGCCGCCTGCGCCTTGTCCCGGGCGGCGACATAGCGCTCGCTCGGCCAGGTCGCGACCGTCCCGACCACATGGGCTTCGGCCCTCTCGGCGAACATTCCCGTCAGGCGCGCCCCGCACCGTTCGGCGATGCGCAGGCTTAAGCCCAAGCGGGCTGCGGTGCGCGGCCTCGAATCGAGATGCACGAGGATGTTCGCGAGAGCCATGGTCGTTTCCTCGAAAAACCGCTGGTCCGGTTTGAAACTGGCGCCCCGGCTTACCGCGCTCTCCGGATCCGGGACATGGCGACCGCCGTCCTTTGCATGTCGCTTGACCATAATCGACGCGGCAGGCCGGATCAACGAACGGCCGTCTTGCCAGGATCGCCGCGGCGTCGCTGACGAGCCTCGCCCCAACATATCTCCCGCATTGCCCGCCCCGAGCCGGGTGTCCTACAGTCTTTGCCGAACAAACGTTGCGGCCAGACCCCACTCCCAGGGCGTCGCCGCCGTCAGCGGAGAAGACGGATGAACGAAGCCGCCTTGGCGATGCACGTTCGCGATGATCCGGCGAAAGCCGGGGCCGCCGGCGCCGACTTCGACGTGCTTATCGTCGGCGCGGGTCTCTCGGGGATCGGCGCCGCCTGCCATCTGGTTCGTAAGCGGCCGAAGACGACTTTCGCCATCCTTGACGCGCGGGACGCGATCGGGGGCACCTGGGACCTGTTCCGCTATCCGGGCATCCGCTCGGATTCCGACATGTCGACCTTCGGCTACGCCTTTCGCCCGTGGAACGAGGCGCGGGCGATCGCCGACGGACCGTCAATTCTGCGTTATCTCGCCGAAACTGCGCAGGAATACGGCGTCGATCGAAGGATCCGCTTCGGCCACAAGGTCGTTGGAGCATCCTGGCGCTCGGAGGACGCACGCTGGACGCTGGACGTGAGGGCCGAGGGCGGCGAGACGCTGCGGTTGTCGTGCAACTTTCTCTTTCTGTGCGCGGGCTACTACGAATACGCGGAAGGCTATATGCCCGGCTGGCCCGGGATGGAGAGATTCGCCGGCCGCATCGTTCATCCGCAGAAATGGCCCGAAGACTTGCGCTACGCCGGCAAGCGAGTGGTCGTCATCGGCAGCGGAGCGACTGCGGTGACGCTCGTTCCGGCGATGGCGGAAACCGCGGCGCACGTCGTCATGCTGCAGCGATCGCCGACCTATATCGTCGCCCGTCCGTCCGAGGAGACGATGGCGAAAAGGTTCGGACGATGGCTTCCGGCCCGGCTCACCCACGCCATCGTGCGCTGGAAGAACATCGCCTTGCAACTCTACCTTTTCCGCCTGTCGCGGCGCAAACCGGCGGCGGTAAGGGCGGGAATCCTCAAGCTCGCGCAGGCCGCCGTTGGACCGGGGATCGACGCCGCCAAGCATTTCAACCCTCGCTACGAGCCATGGGACCAGCGGCTGTGCCTCGTCCCCGACGGCGACCTGTTCGCGGCGCTGCGCGCCGGCAAGGCGTCGGTCGTCACCGGCGAGATCGAAACCTTCACCGAGACCGGCCTGCGTCTGACTTCGGGCGAGGAGCTCGAAGCCGACATCATCGTCACCGCGACCGGGCTCAAGCTGCGGCTGATGGGCGGGATTCAGATCGAGGTCGACGGCAAGCCGGTCGAAGTGGGGAGCACGACGATCTACAAGAGCGTGATGCTCAGCGACGTCCCGAATCTGGCGTCGGTTTTCGGCTATACGAACGCCTCCTGGACCCTCAAATCCGATTTGATCGACGATTACTTCTGCCGGCTGCTCGACCACATGGATCGCCACGGCTACGCGATCTGTACCCCGCGCCGGGGCGACGCGGCGATGGCGGACGAGCCGACGCTGCCCCTCACCTCGGGCTACATCCAGAGAGCGAAAAACCTGTTGCCGAAGCAGGGGACGAAGAAGCCCTGGCGGATGAACCAGAACTACGCCCTCGACGTCATCGCCTTGCGCTTCGGCGCGATCGATGACGGCGCGCTCGAGTTCAAGCGGCTNNGGGATCGCCGTCTCGCTGGCGAAACGCGGCTGCAACCTGGCGCTCGCCGACGTCGATGAGGCGGGGCTCATCGAGACCGAGCGCATGACGGCGAGCGCAGGAGCAAAAGCGAGCCGGCATCGGCTCGACGTCTCCGACCGGCAGGCGGTCGCTGCGTTCCCGAAGGAAATCCTCGGCGCGCATGCGGGCGTCGATCTTCTGGTCAACAACGCCGGCGTCGCGCTCGGCGGCGCGTTCGAGGAGGTCGCCGAGGAGGATTTCGAATGGCTGTTCGGCATCAATTTCTGGGGCGTCGTTCGGATGACGCGCGCCTTCCTGCCACTCCTCAGGGCAAGCGATGACGCGCGCATCGTCAACATTTCGAGCGTGTTCGGCCT
>PLUH01000240.1:0-133 GCA_003164825.1 Hyphomicrobiales bacterium | reverse complement strand
GCCAAGCGAGCGCTCACCCTTCCGCCCGAAACGGCGGGCGAGATCATCGTCGAGGGCATTGAACGGCGGGCGAAGCGCGTGCTGGTCGGCCGGGACGCCAAGATGATCGCGCTTGTCGAACGGCTCGCGCCGG
>PLUH01000334.1 GCA_003164825.1 Hyphomicrobiales bacterium | reverse complement strand
CGCGCGGCGGCGGCTGCTCAGCGAACACTTGGCGCCGTTCGCTGCGGCGCATTACGCGCTGATCGGCGAAAAACTCGGCTATCGTCCAAACGGCTTCTTCGACCCGCACTATTTCCGTAAGCANNTCTATCTTGCGCAGGGGCCGAAAGCGCCTCAGCCTTCGGCCGAGTTCGATCAGGCCTGGTACGTCGCGCAGAATCCCGACTGGAGCCGGAGCCACCCGCACCCGTTCTTGCACTATCTCGAGCGCGGATTGCCCGCCGGCAAGCGCCCGCGAGCGGACATCGACGTCGCGTTTTTGCGCGACGTGATCCGCGGCAAACGCCGCTCGCTCGAAGAGGCGGCCTACCGGGTTTTCGACCGCGCGCCGCCACGCCAGGGCGAGTTCACGCCGCCTCTGAACCGGCAGGAGTTGAGGGCGCGGCAGGATCGCTTTTTNNGCCGCCGGACAGCTGCGGATCGAACGCGAGTCGAAGCCGACCGGGAGGCGCCTGCTCGTCTACGTCCAGTCCGGGAAGCGGCTCGACCCGGCCATTCTCTCCCAGCCGCGCGCTTACGACGTGCTCTTGAACTATTATGACCAATCCCCTCCAGATCCGCACGCCGAAACGGTCGTCTATCAGCGCGGCTGCAAGAACACTGCGATCCGCCGGCTGCTCGAACTTAGGCCAGACCTGCTGATGCAATACGACCGGGTGCTGTTCCTCGACGACGACATTGAAATCGCGACGGCGCAAATCGACCTGCTCTTCCAGGTCGCTGAGCGGGAAAANNCTTGACCTTGCCGGGCCGTCGCTCACCTCGGATTCCCAAACAGCATGGCCATTTCTCAAGCAGCCGGGCGCGGGCGACGGGATCATGAGGGTTTCGTCGATTGAGATCATGGCGCCCTTGATCACGCGCCGGGCGCTGGAAACTGTCGCCTGGGTTTTCGCCGAGTCCGCCAGCGGCTGGGGAGGCGATCTGTTGCTGGGGCCGGTGGTGCGCGCCGCCTTCGGCCCTGAGAGCGTCGGCNNCGGATCGCGTTCGACTTCGGCGTCGATCGGTTTCTTCGACCGCTCTCGCCCGGCGAAACAGGCCCGGTCTGCCGCGGCGCGCAGCGCAATGAGCGTTCGCTTGCACAACCCCCGATGACGTGACTGGCGCCGTTTACCCTCCATGCGCGCGTGAGTTCGTCGGCCGCCAAACGTAGCCCGGGGCGAGAAGATTCCTTCGACGAACAATCGGCGCATTGCTAGGCGAATGGTTTCGGCCGGTCCAGCGTCGTAGCGCCTCATCCAAATGTCATCGGCTTGACAAGACTGGCGATTCTTCTTTTCTGATGGTTCGGGAAACGGCAAGGACGGTATGCGAAAAGCGAGCGAGGCCAGACTTTACGCGTTGACGACGACCACCGCTTGCCTGCTCGCGCTGCTGGCCGGCGNNTGGAAGCCGCGCCCCTACGCGTTCGACCAGCCCGTGCGCGTCGTCGCGGTCGACGATGAATCGCTCAAGCGGCTTGGCCAATGGCCGTGGCGGCGCGAGCGCCTCGCGGCGTTGGTGGAGGCGTTGAAGAACGCCGGGGCCGCCGCGATCGTGTTCGACTTCCTGTTCGCGGAAAAGGACCGCGACGACGNNCGGGTTTCGTCACCGCCGGCGACGACGCGACGAAGTTCTTGACCCCCTCGCCCGGGGCTTTGGCGCCCCTGTCTCAGTTAGCGCAACATGCGGCCGGCGTCGGCTTCCTCAATTGGCGGCCGGACGCCGACCGGGTGGTGCGGCGAGTGCCGCTCATCCTCAGTGTGGACGGGGCCCTGCATCCGAGCCTCGCCATGGAGGCGTTGCGGGTCGCGCAAGGCGCCTCGACCTATATCGTAAAATCCTCGAACGCCAGCGGCGAAACGGCGTTTGGCGAAGTCTATGGCGTGCTCTCGATCCGCAACGGCGACTTGACGATTCAAACAGGCCCATCCGGGGACGTCAGAGTCTATTTCGCGCGGCCCGATCCGCGCCGCTCGATCCCGGCGTGGAAGGTTCTCACCCCCGGCGCCGACCTCAGCGACCTCAAGGGAACGATCGTGTTCTTTGGCGCGAGCGCGGCGACGCTCTCGGACATCGTTGCGACCCCGCTGACGCCCTCGATGCCCGGTGTCGAAGCCCACGCCCAGATCGTCGAGCAATTGTTGAGCGGACAAACGCTCACGCGGCCGGATTGGGCCCCGAGCGCCGAGTGGATGACGACGGCTGTGATCTGCGCCGCGCTGGTGGCCACGACCTGGGCCCTAGCGCCCCAGTTCGCGGCGCTTGTCTTCGCAGCCGTGGTTGCCGCCATCGTCGCCGCGAGCTGGTTCGCCTTTTCGCGCGCCGGACTGCTCATCGAGCCGACCTACCCCGCGTTTTCCGCCGCCGCGGTCTATTTTACCGGGGTCTCCACCCTCTACGCGGTCAAGCGTCATCAGGAGCGCGAGATTCGTTCCGCCTTCGGGCGCTTCGTCTCGCCCGCGGTTGTCGCGCGCCTGGCTGAAATGCCGGGCGCCCTCGAGCTCGGCGGCCTGCAGCGGCAGCTGACCTTACTCTTCTGCGACATCCGGTCGTTCACGACCATCTCTGAAGGGTTCAACGCCTCGGAGCTGACCCATTTCCTCAACGAATATCTGACGCCGATGACCGACGCGATTCTCGACCGGCTCGGTACCGTCGACAAGTACATGGGCGATGCGATCATGGCGTTCTGGAACGCGCCGCTCGACGACTCCGACCATGCAAGGCATGCGGTTGAATCGGCGCTGGCGATGCGGCAGACGCTAG
>PLUH01000438.1 GCA_003164825.1 Hyphomicrobiales bacterium | reverse complement strand
GAGAAGCTCCACGAGCTGCAACGCCTGTGGCTCATGGAGGCGGTGCGCTATAACGTGTTGCCGCTCGACGACGACCTGGCCAAGAAGATGAACCCGGATCTCGCCGGCCGTCCGGTGCTGATCAGAGGAACCTCGCAGGTCCTGTTCGGCGGCATGGGGCGCCTGTCGGAGAATTGCGTCCTCAACATCAAGAATAAGTCGCATTCCGTCACTGCTGAGATCGACGTGCCTCAATCGGGCGCCGAGGGCGTGATCATCGCCCAGGGCGCCAATATCGGCGGCTGGAGCCTGTACGCGAAGGGCGGCAAGCTCAAGTACTGCTATAACCTCGGCGGCATCCAGCACTTCTTCGTCGAGGCGGAGAGTCCGCTGCCCGCGGGCGAGCATCAGGTGCGCATGGAATTCGCTTATGCCGGCGGCGGCCTCGGCAAGGGCGGCAAGGTCACCCTCTACACCGACGGCAAGAAGGTCGGCGAAGGAGACGTCGCCATGACCTTGGCGATGATCTTCTCGGCCGATGACGGCTGCGACGTGGGGGAAGATTCCGGGGCCCCGGTCTCGCCGGACTACGGCCCGCAGGGCAACGCTTTCAACGGCCGCGTCAGGGGCGTGCAGCTCGCGATCGCCGACGCCGCCGAGCATTTGGATCACCTGGTCTCGCCCGAGGAGGCGATCCGCATCGCGCTCGCGCGGCAGTAGGCGGTGCAGTCCGCTCGGGGAAAGCGCGCGGAAACGCGCCTCGGTTTCAGGCGTAGGCGATCTTCGGCAAATAGGTGACCGTCATCGCCGCCTTGTCGCGCTCGAGAGAGGCGACAATGCCGGCTCGGTCTGCCGACCGGCGCGCCGCAAGCCGGCCGCCGCGCTCGGGAAGCCTGCTCATCGCGACAACGTATTTGATCCGGACCCCGATCGGGCTCTCGGCCGGCACGCGCGCGAGCGCCTCGTCGACCGCTTCGGCCGCTGCGACCGCGGCGAAATATTTCGCCCACTCGCCTTCGCGCCGCGTGTCCTCAAGCTCATAGGCTCGGTTCCAGGCTTGCGCGCATTCGTTCGCCAGGGCGGCGAGCCCGGTGTCGGGAGGCAGATTCGTCACGGTCGCATTCATCGGCTTGACTCTCTTGCGGCACGCCATGAGGGGCCCGATCAACCGCTAAACGGCGCTCGGTCTCCCGCTGCCGCCCGCTCGCAGCAAAAACGCCGCCCGGGGGTCGAAGGTTCCGAAATCGCAGAGGCAGACTGCGGGATCCCGCCGGCGCCAGTCGTTTAGCCAAATCGACGCCAAGGGCGGCGACCAAAGCAGCGCCGGCAATCGGTCAGGCGCGCCCGGCCGGCTGGCGCCAGGATTTCAGCGAAAACAGCACCAGTGACGCGCCGATGACCGCGGAGCCGAGAAAGAAGGTCGGGTTGATGGCGAAATGCTCATCCGCGATCCAGTGCGACAGGATGAGCGACACCACCGCGGTCAGGGCCGGGACCAGATTCCAGAACATCGTGACGAAGCCGTTGTCGCCGCCGGTGACCGTCAGCGAGATTTGATAGACAACGCGCCCGACCGACGAAGCGAGGATGGTGCCGACGATCATCAGAACGATCGCCTGCAGTTGATCGAATGTGACCTGGCTCCGCCAGGCGAGAATGGCAAGGCAGGACGGAATCAGGATGACATTCGCGAATAGGAAATTGGCCGCGATCGCCGCTGACTCATTGTATTTCCCGAACCATCTGGCGACCAGCGTCCCGCCCAGCGCGGAACAGAGCGGGACGGGGATGGCGTAGACCCAACTGCCGTGAACGAAATTGTCGGCCAATTCACCGAACGTCGGCTTATTGGCGTCGCCGAGCTGGCTCCAGGCGACCGCCATCGCGCCGATGAAGGCGCCGGCGAAGCAGCCGAAAAAGGTCCCTGGCGAGATCGGAATCGGCACCCGCGAAATGACGAGCGCGACCAGCGCCGCCCAGAACGGCGACAGGTTGAGGATCGCCGAGATGATGATCGGATGGGCGTTGCTGAGGCCGAAGTTATACAGCAATAACCCGGACATCCCGATGGCGAAGATGACCGCTAGGTAGCCGTAATTGGCGGGTTTTCGGAACAGCGCGACGAAGTCGCGGCGACTGGCCGGGCGAGCCGTCAATAGCGGAATCGACACCAGCAGCGCAATCTGGGTCAGGCACACGAACTGGATGGTGTTGAGATGCCTGGCGGCCGGAAACGAAAAAGGCTCCTGGGTCGCATACAGGCAGGCGGTCATGACCGCATAGAGGCTTCCGAGCCGGTAGTTGATCAGTGAGCCGGAAGACTGCATAGGCGGGACGCCTTTCGCTGGCGAAGGGAATTTGCAAAAAGTGAGACTAGGTCGGCCGCGACGGCCTCCGACCTCGTCGTCTGTCGAAACGCCCATATCACGCCCGTGGGCTTCACAACGATTGGGGAATCACCGCGGCTCCCGATCGAGACCCTCCCAACCGGACCTGCGCAGTTGACAATCCCGATCCTAACCGGGCCCATGGCGACCATCAGGACCGTCTCGCTCTCGCTCGCGGCGATCGCCATTCTTATATCTGGCGTCGCCATGGGCATCGAGGACCACGACCAGGAGGCTCTGTGCGGCGGGCGCCGGTACGCGCGAATCGCCGTCCCGAATGGCGCCTCGCCGTATGTCGAGCTCACCGCCGACGGAAAGACCGGTCCGTTTCTCATCGACTACGGCGCGACGCGGAGCGCGCTGTCGGCCGACGCGTTCGCTGGCCCGGAAGGGGCGATCCGGAAGTCGACGATTTCGCTGCCGGGGATCGAGGAAGCCCTTTTTCATCTCGCGCGCTACGACCTCTTGCTTCAGCCCGAACAGGGACAGCTCGGCGTCATCGGCGACGATCTCCTGTCCAGGCTTACCGTCGAGCTCGCTCCAAGCGCGGTGGTTCTGGGCGCCGAGCCCTGCCGGCCACAGGCGCTGATCGCTCGCGGGCTCACGCCGGTCGACCAGACCGGCTTCTTTGCTTCCGATCCGGCGAAGATCGACCCGCGCCGGCCTGATGTGCCGGTGGTGTTCTTGCGCCTCGGCGACGTCCGCGCCTTCGCTCAGATCGACACCGGCTACGAGGACTTGGCTTACGGGCGCTCGGTCGACATCAACCAGGCCCTGTTCGAGCGTCTTGTCCAGAGCGGGATCAAGCTCGACAGGGCCGGTGACAGCGACGTCTGGACCTGCGACGGCCACGAGCGTTGGCCCCGCTATCAGGTCAAGGATCGCGCGCTCATGATTGAGAACGGGCATGGAATGGTGATCGTGCAGACCGACGACTTCCATCTGATCGTGAAACGGGCCAACGGCTGCGGCGGGATCGCGGAAATGGCCGAGCCCGCGGCGCAGCTCGGGGCCTCGTTTCTGCGCCTCTTTGGCGCGGTCGTGTTCGATCCGAAAAACGCGACCGTGTGGCTGGACGGCGCCGCGCGCCGATCGCCGGGCGGGGCGGCGGACCCGGCCAAAGTCAAATGATGGGCGCCCCGGCGCGCCCCGCGACTCGTACTTCTCTCTGATTAACCAGGGGCATCTGGCGGACGGGAGAACTGTGTGAGGCATGGATCGGATGCTGACGGATCTGAGTTGACAGCAGGGGCAACGCCGCAGGACGGAAACTGTGGGATCCGCGTGCAATTCCCGTTGCGCATCATGACGCAAACATCCTCCGCCCCACCAGCGCCCATACACTTCAGAAGCGTATACTCCCTCGGAAAATCCGCAACTGACGAACGCTTGAGCAAAACCGCATTGAAGGCGCCAGCGACTCTGGATGCGTTAGCGCTACTTTGCTCAGGCAATTCATAGAACGGAACATTGCGATGCAGGTGGGCGTAGCCTCCTGTTTCCCACCAAGGATAGTCATAGAGCAGAATGCCGCATAGGCTAGACTGCTTCGCCAACAGGAACTCGGCCTCGATCACATCTCGCGACGTGAACCATTCGGCCCGGAATGGCGGCGCGAAGGCCAGAACCGCGGAAACGCCAACCCAGGTACACGCGATCAAAAACGTGATCAGCCTTGCAGCAGGCGCCCAACGCCTGCGTCGCGCACGTAGAGACTCGCTCAGGTCTGCAGAGGCCATCGCGGCCACCACAATTAAACATGCGGCAACTGGAAATATGAACCGGTATTCTTTATGTGGAATCGCCGAATGAGTCAGAAGAATGCCGAGCGCCACGAGAATCCAAAGCGCTGATGACCGCGTTCGCAGCAGGATGAGGAGCAGAAGAAGTGGGGTAGCATAGGA
The DNA here is from genome assembly GCA_003164825.1 of Hyphomicrobiales bacterium. Lineage (GTDB taxonomy): Bacteria > Pseudomonadota > Alphaproteobacteria > Rhizobiales > Beijerinckiaceae > Roseiarcus. Next base: position 3,067 of record PLUH01000438.1, on the reverse strand, counting down.
CCAATGCGCAGCAAGCAGACGTAAATACCAGTCAAACGGGGCAGTCCCGAAATCTGAGGCGACGCCCTGGAAAAGATTGAGCCGAACGGTTTCGAAATAGGAATGGAACGGCTCGCCCCATACGACCGCATCGGCAATGCCAAACACGGCAACCGGCATGAGGGCGCCAACGGCCATCAACGCCCACCGCTCCACCTGCGAGCGTCCGACCCATATCCATGCTATGAGAATGCCGGGCAGCAGTTGCAGCCGAAGCATCACGCACAGCCCAAAACAAAACCCGATATAAGTTAGCCGTCTGCCGATGAGTTCGCGCTCAGAAACGGAAGCGAGCGAGAGGCCAACCAAGAGTACAGTGGTGGCGAGCACTTCAGTTAGTGGCCGCCCTGCGAAATACACAAACTCAAACCAAGTTGCCGTGACGAGTCCGCCCAAAACAGCGTGAGTGGGGCTGACCCGCTGCCCCATTCGATATACCGCAGCAACTCCGGCAAGCGATGACAGCGCGAGCAAAAGTCTCGCCACGAAGAGGTATCCTTCCGGCCCGCCGGTCAGCGGTTCCGCAGCCGCAAACACCAAGCCGAGCAGGAACGGGACAACCGGCGACCGACTGCCCACCGTAAATTCCCATGGGACGAGACCCCTGCCAAAAAAATATCGATGGCCTTGCTCGAAAAGCTGGAAATTCTCATCGGGGAAATGAAGGCTGGGAAATTTGACTATAGCCGCCAGGCGAACGAGCAGCGCCCCCAGGAGCAAACCGATGAGTGTCCAGTCATATTTATGGATCTGTGAGAGCGGGAATCTCCGCGACAGTTTATTCAACTGCAATTCCTCCAGAAGCCAGTTGCTGAGGGAAGAACGTTCTTACGGCCAGGTCGCGAATAACCGTCTAGCAAACCATCACTGAATTTACCGGCGCAGGCGATCAAATAAATAGTTGCGTCGCTTTTCATACACGTGTCGATTACGGGGAGCAGCCCGTCATCTCCTATTTGGGGGGTTAAGCCCGACAAAAAGGCAAAGGCGGTTGAACTGTTGCCGTTTCAATGCGGCGCGTGACACTCTGCGCTTCTGGCGCAAGACCGGCCGCCTGCGCTAGGTCTTCTTCGGAGGAAGGGGAGCAATGATCCGCCTGCTTTCGCGCGCCGCCATGTCGCTCGCGCTCTTCCTTCCGCTCCTGGCGAGCGGCGCCGAGGCCGGCGTGGGCGATCGGGCGGGAGAAGCGTTTTGTGCGTGGAAGCGCTGGCCGCCGATCTAAATGGTCCAGTACTTTTCCTTCGATGACGAAGACTATTGTTGGTATGACGACGGCTGGCATGGTCCTGGCTGGTATTGGTGCGGTTATGAGTGGTACGAGGGGTCCGGCTGGGGCGGCCCATATGGCTGGAACGGCTGGGGTGGCGGTTATTACACCCGCCGCCATGGTCGCCACGGCGCTGGCGTCTGGCATGCGGGTCCTCCGGGCCGACGCCTTGGCGCGGGCGGCGGTCCAGCGGCGCGGGGCTTGCCAGCCGGCGGGGCTCCAACCCGCCGTCTTCGGCGCCGGCGGGGCTCGGGCGCGCCCCGGTTTGAACGGGGGCGTTCCGGCATACCCGGGATTTGAACCAGGTTCAAATCGTCGTCTATTGACGTTCAGCAAGGCGTTCGATTACAGACTCTCAGCGGCCCCAAATAAGCGATCGCGCGAGAACGCAGGGCCGGGTATTCCGCGCTCATCCCAGGGCACAGTCGACTGTTCCGATGCCGCCGGCTCGACACTGTTGAAGCTCCAGGGCGCAAGAAGGTGTCCCGACGAGCGGGTGAGCGGAATGTGCTCGAGACGCGGCGACACAAAGTAGCAATGCGATTGAGTCCATGACTGGCGATGCGGGAGATACGCAAACATGACTGGTTCGCAAGTCGCTGCGCTTGAAAACGCGAAAGATGGATTAAGGAGGGCGATTAGGCCATTCGTCCCAGTGGCGATCAGGGCTAAGGAGGGGAGACGTCGATTAAAGGGCATCACGAAAAAGACGGGCTCACCCATCTTGTACGAGGCGCCGACTTGGTCGCCGGAGACGCACTGTCGACGGGGGAAATGAGAGACAACTGATCAATGGGCGGACACGCCGCTGCTCAGTCGTGCACGTTGTTCGCACTGGGTCGCGCAGGTTTTCATAACCCTGCGTATCGGCCTTCAGATTCAAAATATCAGGAGACCCAACGCCAATGATCAGCTCTCAAGTCGCTCGCACAGTAAAGAATGTTTTACCCCACGGCCTTGTGATGAAATACGTCCATTCCGAGGCCGCTAGACGCCGACGCATCGCCGCTCATAATTCTGCACATGTGTCCGTTGCTACAAAGCAGATCCCCTATAATTACAGCGCCGCGATCAATTTTCTCACATCTTCCGGTCTGTCGCAAAGCCAAGTCATTGGTGGGAGCATTCCTGAACCGTCCCTGTCCTTTTGCTCCAAGGTTCTCGACGAATTTATCCTCGCCACAGATGGGCGACCNNCGGCGTCTCGCTCAGTCATTTCGTCAATTACGTACGTCAAAGGAACGATAAATCCGTCGTCGTATCGATCGACCCCGACCTGACACACCGAGGGATCGAAAATCCGCAAAAACATGTCATTGCGATCTTGAATCATTTTGGACTGCAAGGGAACGCCGTCATTTGCGTCGGATACTCGACCAGCAAAAGTCTAAGCAACGACGGCACCCCGTTCTTAGACGACAACGGAGTCGAATACGATCCCTACGCAAGATTTCAGAGCGAACAGTCGTGCGAGGACACCCTGTCAAATCTTTGCTTGACGTCGCAGGGAAAGTTTGATTTTGCGGTTGTGGNNCGGCGCGAGACGGCGATGGTGCGGCGCCTCTTGAGGCCGGAAGGAATTCTGATTCTCGACGACGTCTCCGATGCCTGGACTGAGATCAAGGCTGAGTACGATGGCCTGCTGTCGAATGGCTGGCGCGCGGTCGCCGCCGACGGTCGCGTTGGCGTTCTTCAGAGCGGATCGGCGTAGTCTCCCGCGCTGCCGTCGATATGAGGCGTCCGGGTTTGGAATCATCGCCT
>PLUH01000401.1:9313-9455 GCA_003164825.1 Hyphomicrobiales bacterium | reverse complement strand
AAAGCACCAGGAGCTTCTTCACCAGCGAGAAGACTTCCTTGTAGGGCAGCTTGGTTGCGCCGGCGATGGCGAACGGAATCAGGGCCGCGCCGGCGAGCGGGGCGATCGCCGACCGGCTCATGAGAAAGATCGACAGCTTGCG
>PLUH01000401.1:8497-9264 GCA_003164825.1 Hyphomicrobiales bacterium | reverse complement strand
GCGAACACGATCGCGAGCCAGCCGGTGATGATGTAACCGAAAGTGACCGAGGAGATGTTGGCCTCGAACACGTGCCTGACGACGGTGATCGCCATGCCGGCGCTCATCCCGAACACGAACATCGAATAGGCGTTCGGATATTCGGCGAGAAAGGCGAGGCCCCCCTTGCCGTCAGGATGGGTCGCAACCAGCCTGAGCTCGAGCGAGGCGATCCGCCACAGCAGCATCGCCCAGACGATATAGCGCCAGAGGCCGCGAAAGAGCAGGAAGTAGAAGAGCGGCGCGCTGCAGACGACGCTCCACCATCCGGCCAGCGTCAAGCGGGCGGTATCGTCGGCGACCTGAACCGCCCAGGTCGAGCTGTCGGACGTCAAGAGAATATCGAGCCGCGCCAGCGTCCCCGCAATCGCAAGGCCCAGGCAGACGATTTCGGCCGCCCCCGAGTCGCGCAATCTCAACGCCCTCACCACCGCNNTGGAGGCCGTATTCGACCTGCTGCTCGGCCAACACGAAGAGGCCGATGGCGATGAAAAAACGCGCCCAGGCGCCAAAGTCGAGCAGGAAAGGATGCATCGCCGACGGCCCGAACGCGCGCCCGGCAATCAGGCTCAGGACAAGCGGAACGCCCCAGGCGAGCGCGACGAAGATCGCCGCCCTGCGGCCGGCAAGCAGCGCATCTTCCCGCAGCACCCCCAATCGACGCTGCAATTCGAAGAACGGCCCGCCATGCGAGGCCAGATATTCCCCGATCCGGCTCGCTTCGTCCT
>PLUH01000401.1:359-8419 GCA_003164825.1 Hyphomicrobiales bacterium | reverse complement strand
TCAGGAACTCGCGCAGGGCCTTGATGCGCGGAGAACTGGCGTCGTCCGGACGGCAGACGAAGTAATAGCCGAACGGCGTCGAGACGCTGGTCTTGAACGGCGCGACGAGGCGCCCGGCGGCGAGTTCGTCGGCGGCGATCGCGAACGAGGTCAGCGCCACGCCCTGCCCCTGGGCGGCGGCGCGCAGCGTCATCGCCATGTTGTTGAAGAAGACGCCGTGGGTTGCCTCGACCTGGCGCGCGCCGGCGGCCTTGAGCCAGTCGGACCAGGTCGGCCACGACGCGTGCGCGGGGTTCCAGTCGAGATGCAGCAGGGTATGGCGACGCAGATCCTCGGGCGAGCGAAGCGGATCGGCGCCGGCGACAAGCTCGGGCGCGCAGACCGGAAAGACGTCCTCCTTGAACAGGAGCGTCGCCGCGAGGCCGGTGAACTCGCCCGCGCCCCAGCGGATGAGCGCGTCCGCGGCGCCGGACTCGAGCGCTTCATCGATCGGATTGGCGTCGATCAGGACATCGGTCTCGGGATGGCGGGCCTTGAACTTGCCGATCCGGCCGACGAGCCAGGTGGCGGCGAACGACGGCGTCGAATTGATCACCAGAAAGCGGCGCCCGTTACCCTCGCGCATGGCGCGCGCAGCCTTGGAGAGAAGCGCCAATCCTTCGGTGAGCGTTCCTGCTCCGGCCGCGCCCGATTCGGTCAGCCGAAGTCCGCGGCCATTTCGCTCGACGAGCCTTGCGCCGAGATCCTGCTCGAGCGCCCGCACCTGCTGGGCGACCGCCGCCTTGGTCACGTGCAGCTCCTCGGCCGCCCGGGCGAACGACAGGTGGCGCGCGACGACCTCGAAGGCGCGAAGCGCGTTGAGCGGCGGCAGGCGGTTGAGGAGGTTCATCGTTTAGCTTTCCTATACGATGGGCGTAGAAGGAATGAGTTGCTGCGGCGCGGCATTTCCTTATATATGCCGGTGAAACGGGCGCAACCGGCGCAATTTATGCTTTAGGATTAGTAACATGACCGCCTCCACCACCAATCTGGCTCAAGCCCACGCCGATTTCGGCATCTCGTCGGCGGCCAGATTCGTGAAACGAATTCTTAACCAATTGAGCGAGCGCGCCGAAGCCGCGATCGATCGCAGTCGGCTCGCGGCGCTGCCGCCCCGCTACCTCGACGATGCCGGGATGACAGTCGGCGAACGGGCCGCGGTCCTGGGCTACGAAGAACCGGCGCGCGACCCTTGGGCGCTGGTTGTGACCCAGCGGCTCTGAAGTCCTCGCCCTTCGTCCCAATCAAGCCTGACGAGCGCGAGTGAACCTCGCGCTCACGTCGCTGCAATAGACGGTGCGTCGGCTCGTTGCGACGTTGACGTTCGCGGCCCGTCGCGCCGCGAACGTATCGCGACTTCAAGCGGGAACGCGGCTCTCGCTGCGGCGCCGCGGGCTCGGCTTGACGAGGGCGGCGCAGCATCGGAAAAGACGGCTCCCCTTCACGCGGGAGACCGGATGCAACGCGTCACGCTGATCGACAACTATGACAGCTTCACCTTCAACCTCGTCCATTACCTTGGGGAACTGGGCGCGGAGGTGTTGGTGTGGCGCAACGATGAGATCACGGTCGCGGACACGCTCGCCTCGAGGCCGGACGCGATCGTGCTGTCGCCTGGACCCTGCACGCCGAACGAGGCGGGGGTGTGCCTCGACCTCGTTCGCTCGGCCAGCGAAACGACGCCGATGCTCGGCGTCTGTCTCGGGCATCAGGCGATCGGGCAGGCGTTCGGCGGCGACATCGTGCGCGCGCCAGCGCCGATGCATGGCAAGGTCTCGCGCATTTCGCATCACGCGCGCGGGCTCTTTCGCGGTCTGAACGGACCCTTTCAGGCGACGCGCTATCACTCTCTCATTATCGAGCGGGCCAGCACGCCCTCGGAACTCGAGATCACCGCCGAAAGCGACGATGGGCTCGTCATGGGCGTTGAGCACCGCGACCGCCCGGTTTTCGGAGTACAGTTCCATCCGGAGAGCATCGCCAGCGAGCACGGGCGGCAAATCTTGCGCAATTTCTTGGACTTGGCGACCGCCTTTCATCAGCGCCAGCAGGCTTTCTGAGGGGGAACGCGAAACGGGGTCATGGAATCATTCAAGCCTCTGATCGCCAAAGTCGCCGCAGGGGCGACGCTGACCCGCACCGAGGCGGAAGGCGCGTTCGATTCGATGCTCTCGGGCGAAGTGACGCCATCGCAGATGGGCGGATTCCTGATGGCGCTGAGGGTGCGGGGCGAGACGGTCGACGAGATCACCGGCGCGGTCGCGGCGATGCGGGCGAAGATGATTAGCGTGAAGGCGCCGCCGGACGCAATCGACATCGTCGGCACCGGCGGCGACGGTTCGGGCTCCTACAATGTCTCCACCCTGGCCGCGATCATCACCGCCGCCTGCGGCGTGCCGGTCGCCAAGCACGGCAACCGCGCAATGTCTTCGCGCTCGGGCGCCGCGGATACGCTCGCCGCGCTCGGGGTCAAGATCGGTCTCTCGCCTGACGGCGTCGAACGCTGCATCCGCGAGGCCGGGATCGGCTTTATGATGGCGCCCGCCCATCATGCGTCGATGCGCCATGTCGGTCCGACGCGGGTCGAGCTCGGCACCCGCACGATCTTCAATCTGCTTGGACCGCTCTCCAATCCAGCCGGCGTCAAACGCCAGCTTGTTGGCGTCTTCTCGGCCGCCTGGCTCGAGCCGATGGCCGAAGTGCTGCGGAATTTCGGCTCCGAGCGCGTTTGGGTGACGCACGGCCTCGACGGCCTCGACGAGATCACCGTCACCGCGCCGACCAAGGTCGTGGAGCTGAAAGGCGGCGCCCTTCATGCCTTTGAACTAACGCCGGAAGGGGCGGGCCTCGCCCGCTCGGCGCCTGAGGCGCTCAAGGGCGGGGATCCGGCGCATAACGCCAAGGCGCTTATCGATGTCCTCGACGGCGCGCCGGGCGCCTTTCGCGATATCGGGCTCATGACCGCGGGCGCCGCGCTCGTGGTTGCAGGCAAGGCCGGGGCGGTCAAGGACGGCGTGGCCATGGGCGACGCGGCGATTCGCTCCGGCGCCGCCCGGCGCACGCTCGATCGATTGATCGCAGTCTCGAACGCCTGAAAGTCGGAAACGCTGATGGCTGACATCCTCAAAAAGATCGAAAGCTATAAGCGCCGCGAAATCGCAGACGCCAAGGTCAGGGTGCCGCGCGCGACTTTGGACCGCGAGATCGAGGGCCAATCTCCGCCGCGCGGTTTCATCAAGGCGCTGGAACGGGCGATCCAGGAGGGCCGGTTCGGCCTGATCGCCGAAATCAAGAAAGCGAGCCCGTCTAAGGGAATGATCCGGGAGGACTTCGACCCGGCCGCGCTCGCCAAGGCCTATCAGGCCGGCGGCGCCGCCTGCCTCTCCGTGCTGACCGACGGGCCGTCGTTTCAGGGCGCGCCCGACCACCTGGTCAAGGCGCGAAAGGCGACGACGCTCCCCATTCTGCGCAAGGATTTCCTGTTCGACGCCTATCAGGTGCTGGAGGCGCGCGCCTGGGGCGCCGACTGCATCCTCATCATCATGGCCGCCGTCGACGACGAGATCGCCAAGACCCTCAACAAGACCGCACATGACCTCGGCCTCGACGTGCTGATCGAGACCCATGACGAGAATGAGCTCAAACGCGCGCTCACTCTCGAAGGGCGACTGATCGGGGTCAACAATCGGAACCTCCACACCTTCGAGACCTCGCTCGAAGTCTGCGAACGGCTCCTGCCCTTAATTCCGAACGGAAAGATCGTGGTCGCCGAAAGCGGCATCTCCGATCACGCCGACTGCAAGCGGCTTGCCAAGGCCGGCGTGGAAGCCTTCCTGGTGGGAGAGGCGCTGATGCGCCACAAGGACGTTGCGGCAGCGACCCGTACATTGCTGACCGGAATGTAAGAGCAATTCGAGGCTGGCTGTTTGCCCGCTTCTGCTCCCCCGCGCCAATGTCATCCGGCGGTTGCAGACCTCAGCCGGGCCCCGGCGTCAGCGAGTGTTCTATTTTCGTTCCGGGCCAGCCCATGGTAGTTTATTGCGGGCGCGATTCGTCAACTTGTGAAAGCGGACATGAACGATCTTTTCGGCGCGGCAGGGCCCCAGCGCGGCAAACCGGCGCCGGTCAAGGGCAAGTCTCCGGCGCGCAGCGGCACGCTTGGCGAAGCGGACTATAATGCCGCCTCCATTGAAGTGCTCGAGGGGCTGGAACCCGTCCGGCGGCGTCCCGGAATGTATGTGGGCGGGACCGATTCAAACGCTCTTCATCACCTCTTTGCCGAAGTGATCGACAATTCGATGGATGAAGCGGTGGCCGGCCACGCCACCTTCATCGAGGTCTCCCTCGAGGAGGGCGGCTATCTGAGCGTCGTCGACAACGGCCGTGGCATGCCGGTCGATCCGCACCCGAAATTCCCAAAGAAATCCGCGCTCGAAGTCATCATGACGATGCTGCACGCCGGCGGCAAGTTCGACAGCGGCGCCTATGAGACCTCAGGCGGACTTCATGGCGTCGGCGTATCGGTCGTGAACGCGCTGTCAGAAAAGCTCGAAGTCGAGGTCGCGCGCGGCCAGATTCTCTATCGCCAAACGTTTGAACGCGGCAAGCCCACGACCCCGCTCACGATCGCCGGTAAGACGCCGAACCGCCGCGGCACCAAAGTGCGATTTTTGCCTGATCCGCAGATATTCGGGGCGCAGGCGCGGTTTGATCCGGCGCGCGTGTTCAAGATGGCGCGCTCGAAGGCCTATCTGTTCGGGGGGGTCGAGATCCGATGGCGCTGCGCGCCGTCGCTTATCGGCGAAAGCGCGAAAGTCCCGACAGAGGCCACGTTCCATTTTCCCGGCGGGCTTCGAGACTACCTCGCAGGCGACATCGAGGATCAGGAACTCGTAGCCGATCAGGTTTTCACCGGCCGAGTCGACAAGGCGGGCAAGCACGGCTCGGTCGAATGGGCGATCGCCTGGCTCGCGGGCGCTGACGGGTTCGTCCATTCTTATTGCAACACGATCCCGACGGCCGACGGCGGCACGCATGAATCAGGTCTCCGCACGGCCTTGCTGCGCGGTCTCAAAGACCATGCGGAGCGAATCGGCCAAAGCAAGCGTGCGGCCGCGCTGACGACCGACGACGTGATGGCCAGCTGCGCCGCGCTGATTTCGATCTTCATTCGTGAGCCCGAATTCCAAGGTCAGAACAAGGGCCGCTTGCAGACCGCCGACGCCGCGCGACTGGTCGAGGGCGCGGTGCGCGACGCCTTCGACCACTGGCTCGCGGCGGCGCCGAGCCAGGCGGCCAAGCTCCTCGAATGGTCGATCGAACGCGCCGAGGAGCGCATTCGCCGCCGGATGGAAAAAGAGGTGGCCCGCAAGACCGCGGTGCGCAAACTCCGGCTGCCCGGCAAGTTGGCGGACTGCACAAACTCCTCGGCGCAAGGCTCCGAATTGTTCATCGTCGAAGGCGACTCGGCGGGCGGATCGGCCAAACAGGCGCGCGACCGGGCCTCGCAGGCCGTGCTGCCGTTGCGCGGGAAGATTCTCAACGTAGCGTCAGCCGCACGCGACAAGCTGGCGCAAAACCAGCAGCTTTCGGACTTGATGCAGGCCCTCGGCGCCGGCGCCGGCGCCCATTACCGCTCATCCGACCTCCGTTACGACAAGATCATCATCATGACCGATGCGGACGTCGACGGGGCTCATATCGCCTCGCTCCTGATCACCTTCTTTTACCGGCAGACGCTGAAACTGATCGAGGAAGGCCATTTGTACCTTGCCGTCCCGCCGCTCTACCGGCTTACGCAGGGCGCGCGCTCGCTTTACGCGCGCGATGAGGCGGACAAGGAAAGACTGCTGAAGTCGGGATTTACCGGCCGCGGCGCGATCGAGGTCAGCCGGTTCAAGGGCCTCGGAGAAATGCCGGCGCGTGATCTGCGCGACACGACGATGGACCCCGCCAAGCGCACGCTGCTGCGCGTCGCGTTGGTTGCGCAAGACAGCGACGCGACGGCCGAGGCGGTGGAGCGTCTGATGGGCTCGAAGCCCGAGGCCCGCTTCGCGTTCATTCAGGAGCGCGCGCCAAAGTCACTCGAGCTCGTCGACGTCTAGCCTCCGCCCGACAACGTTTATTTTACCACGGTCGCGCAAAGGTCGCCGGAACTTGAGGGAACCCGGCCATGACGATCCTGTTTGGAAACCTCGGCGACGGCAACACGGTGCGCGCGTTCGGGGCTGTCGCGGCAGCCGCGAGCCTGGCGGCGATCGTGTTCGGCGCGGAGGCGGAGCGCTATGCGCAGGTCCATCGTCCCGCTCTGCCTTTGACGTCAATTCCAGCGCCGAAAGTCTCCGGGTTGTCGCAACTCCGCCTCAACGGGGTCGACTACGCTACGACGGGATCGGTTGAGCCGGAGGGTCAGCGCGAGTTTGTCGTGCTCGGAACCTGTGGCGACATTTTGGGCCAGCATTGAAAAAAGGCTGCTCCGGAAGCAAGGATGACCATGGCGTTAGCGCTCATTTCCGTCCGCGACGCGCTCGATTCGGCTGTCGCGGCGTTTGCCGCGAGAAATGCTTCTCGCCGACGGCCAAGACCCATGCGGAGGACGAAAAGGCTGGGGATCCTTGTTCGCCGCGGGGGTTGACTCGCTCACCCGCGTCGCGTCGCCTTCGATACCGACAAAGGAACCCGAAAATAAATCACCCGGCGTGGAAGTTTAAATCAGCAAATAGTTTATCGCGGTCGGTTGGACCATCTGGCAACTGGGCTGAAAATGCGCTAAGTTGAGACGGCAAGGCCGGTGTAACATTTGCGACCGGCCTAGCGGGTTTTCGATGATGCGGGCGCCATTTTTTTCATTTACGCCGGGGGCGAAGAACCGTTCGCCGACCGTAGCGCGGGACCGCGCTAGACGACATCCCGAGCTCCCTTCGCTGACTCAGGGGCCCTGCCTTTGAAGGGCCCTACGGACATTGGGATTGTGCGCCCGACCGACGAAGTTCATTCAAGCGGAAATGTTGCAAGAGCGTTTCGCCGAGATTCAGCGGCGACCGCGGGCGGCTGGCGCGTGCTCTCATCGACTAGGCTTTCGGGTGGAGATTTGGGACCAAGATGAGCAAGGGTAAGGACTTCCGCGCGCCTCGCAAACGCGGATTCGATGATGATGGACCAATGTCCTACGATTCAAAGCCTCGATCGGCGCGCGGCTTCGGCGGCGCTCCCGATAGCGGTGGTTTTGGCGGCGCTCCCATAGGGGGGCCTTCCTCGGCGCCGATAAATTCGAGCGCGCCTGCGGTCGACGCCCTGGTCAAATGGTTCAAGGCGGACAAGGGCTACGGCTTCGTCGAGCTCGCCGGCGGCCAGGGCGACGCGTTCCTGCACGCCAACGCCTTGCACGCAGCCGGCCACGACACGGTTCCTGCGGGGGCCAAACTGCGCGTCCAGGTCGGCGCGGGCGCCAAAGGCGCACAGGTCACTCGAGTTCTTGAAGTCGACACGGCCGGTGTCGTCGAGCGGCCGCAACGGCCATCCAGCGATGGGATTCGGCCGCGCCGGGTTGCGCCTGATCCGTCGACCGCTGTTTCTGTCACCGGAAAGGTGAAGTGGTTCGACGACGCCAAAGGGTTCGGCTTCGTCGCCAGCGAGGACGGCGGCAAAGACGTGTTCGTCCATATCTCGATCCTGGGTCCAGCCGGCATTTCGCATCTCGCCGAAGGTCAGCAGGTCACCATGAGGGTGGTTGACACGCCCAAGGGACGCGAGGCTATTTCGCTCTCGCTTTAGGCGTTCGACGTCAGCGATACCTGCGCCANNATGGCGGCGCTGCGCGATCCCGTTGCCGGTTGTCCCTGGGATGTCGAGCAGACCTTCGCCTCGATCGCGCCGTTCACGATTGAAGAGGCCTATGAGGTGGCCGACGCCGTTGAGCGCGGATCGACCGAGGATTTGCGCGAGGAACTCGGCGATCTCTTGCTCCAGGTCGTCTTTCACGCCCGCATGGCCGAGGAGGCGGGCCTGTTCGATTTCGGCGG
>PLUH01000401.1:0-309 GCA_003164825.1 Hyphomicrobiales bacterium | reverse complement strand
TGAAACTGCAAGAGAAGGCCGGGAAGGTCGGCTTCGACTGGAACGATGTTCGCGCGGTTTTAGAGAAGATCAGGGAGGAGGTCGTCGAGGTCGAGGCGGAGATCGGGGCGGGTTCGGCGCAATCGCTGTCCGCCGAAGTCGGCGACCTCATGTTCGCCGCGGTGAACCTCGCCCGTCATCTCAAAGTCGATCCTGAAGCCGCCTTGCGCGGCGCCAACGCCAAGTTCGAACGCCGCTTCGCGCATATCGAGCATCGCCTGGCGGAGCGCGGCCAGACCCCCGAAGGCGCAAGCCTCGATGAGATGGAGT
>PLUH01000070.1 GCA_003164825.1 Hyphomicrobiales bacterium | reverse complement strand
ATGTCGCCTCCGTCAGACGCGCTCCGTCGCGTCAGGTCGTCGACTTCGTTGCGGGAGGCGCCAACGCGACGGAGGCCTCGGATGTGAGCAGGAGGAACGTCAACGTCTCCTGAAGATAGAGGCGCACGATGCTGTCAGTGTGGCTCAAATAGCCGATCGAGACGTCCTGGCCGATGTGCAGGTCGAAATCGCCGCCGCGGGTCGTGAGCACGAAGGCGCCGTCGATCGCCGGGGCCCAGATGATCTCGTCTTTGACGAGTTTCTTCACATGCTCCAGCACCGGGTAGCCGTTGTCCACGGTCTCCGCGAGGGCGGTATAGGCGTCGGCGCCGAGAACGACCGAATAGGGTCCGTTGACGCCGGCGAGACGAAGTTGGCCCAAGGCGTGCGCGAGCGCATCCGGATACTGACGCACGTCGTCCGGGAGCGTCATGATCGGGTTGCTGGCGCCCTGCCGGATTCCACCGATTCCGGCGGCCGCGTAGCCTTCGAAGATGGCGCGATCCTCGGCATAGGCGATCTTCTGCGCGGCGTCCTTCGCCGGTTGCCAGTCAGAGTCGTTTGCGCCCCGTTCGACATTGTCGATCTGCTGGCGATCGAGCTCGAAGGGGACCCTGAATTCGACCAGCGCCTTGACGTCGCGCTGTCGCGCGACGATGCCCTCGCCTGGCGCAGCGATCGTCTTGACGTGGCCGGTTCCGACTGCGGACAGACCGACGCTGCCCGGCCCCTGGACGTCGACCACGCGCCGCCCGGCAAGGTAGCGCTTCACGGTGCGCTTTGTTTCCTCTTCGATTTGGGCCCACGCCGCATCGGAAACCGGCGCCAGTTCGCGATGAAGATTATTCATGGCCCTTTTCTCCTTTGAGCGAGCCGATTCCAAGCGAACCATCGGACGTTGAGGCTGTCGAGGGCGACGGCCCGGCCGCTGATTGCGCGGCAGGCGTCGCCGAGGCCTCGTCGCCGAGAGCGTCCAGGAACGTCGCGGACGGGACGAAGAACAGGGTTCCGGTCACGGCGCGGCTGAAGTCGAGCATCCGATCATAATTGCCCGGCGGCCGCCCGACGAACATGTTCTCGATCATTTGCTCGGTCACCCGTGGCGTGCGGCAATAGCCGATGAAGTAGGTGCCGAATTCCCCGCTTCCGACCTGGCCGAAGGGCATGTTGTCGCGAACGATCTGAAGTTCTGTCCCGTTCTCAGTGATCGTGGTCAGCGCATTGTGCGCCGACATCGGCTTGATCGAGTCGTCCAGTTCGATATCGGCGAGCTTGGTGCGGCCGATGATGCGTTCCTGCGCCTCCGTGGACAGCGCGTTCCATCCGCCAAGGTCATGCAGATACTTCTGGGTGATCACATAGCTGCCGCCGGCAAAGGCTGAATCCTCGGCGCCGATGAGCGCGGCTTCGATCACCGCTTGCCCACGCGGATTCTCGGTGCCGTCGACGAAACCCAGAAGATCGCGGTCATCGAAATAACGAAAGCCATGCACCTCGTCGACCGCGGTGACCGCATCGCCGAGCTTCGCCATGATCTGCGCCGCGATCTCGAAGCACAGGTCCATCCGCTTGGCGCGAATGTGGAACAACAAGTCGCCCGGGGTTGCGACCGCGTGGCGCGATCCGGCCCGGAACTCTCGGAAGGGGTGAAGTTCGGCCGGGCGCGGGTTCCCGAACAGCCGATCCCAGGCGTCCGACCCGATTCCCATCACGCAAGAGAGCCCGGCTTCGAGATCACGAAATTCAACTGCGCGAACCAGGCCCGCGAAGTCCGCGCAGAATGCCCGCACGCTGGCGCGATCGTCCGCGCCGGGGTTTATGGTCACGACCAGGAAGATCGCCGCGCGGGTCAGCGGCGCCGATACCGGCTGCGCAACCACGACGGCGTCTGTCCTTGAAATCCCGTCAGCCATGAAGTCTCTCGCCCGCGCTGTCATGTCTGGCCGGCGCCCGCGGATCAAGAATTATCTTTCGATGGAATTGTGACGGGCGTATCCCGTCGCGCGAGGGTCCTCGCGAGTTTTCGGCGGGCGGCTTTGAGCGCGCTTTGCGGTCGCGCCCAGTCGCGTAGCCTTGTAGAAGCGTCCGATGTTCCCGCCCGACCTTCTCGTCCGCGCCGCCGAGCTCATCGTCCGCTATCGCAGCGCGGGCCTGATGGTCGCGACGGCTGAATCGTGCACCGGCGGGCTCATCGCCGGGCTGCTCACCGAGATTCCGGGCTCTTCCAACGTGGTCGAGCGCGGGTTTGTCGTCTATTCCAACGCGGCCAAGGAGGAATTGCTCGGGGTTCCGGCCTCAACGCTGGCGCGATACGGCGCGGTCAGCGAAGAGACGGCGCGGGCGATGGCCGAGGGGGCGCTCAAAGCCTCGCGCGCCGACGTCGCGGTCAGCGTCACCGGCGTCGCCGGGCCGGACGGCGGGACGGCGGCGAAGCCGGTCGGCCTCGTCCATTTCGCCAGCGCGCGGCGGGGCGCGGCCACGGTCGCGCGGGAAGAGCGGTTCGGCGCCATCGGCCGCGACGCCGTGCGCCTCGCCTCGGTCAGGGTCGGGCTGGATTTGTTGGAGGCGGCCGGGCCGTAGCCGCGGTCCATGGCCTATCGTGAGATGGGCGTCCTTCCGGACGCCTGTGGACCGCGCCGGGCCGGGATCGCCGAGCCCGGCCACAGGCTCCTAAAGAAAAGTTCTTTTCGCCGCATGGGAACGAGCGCGCCCCGCCGCAGTTGCCTAGGTGCTGGGCGGCGACCTTGGAGACGAAACCCATGAATGCTCTCAGCAAGACCCTATGTGCGCTTCTCCTGACTTGCGGCTTCGCCGGTTCGGCGGCGGCCGCGACGACGAACCCGGTTCCGGCCGGATCGGCCAGCGACCAGAACGCTGCCCCGAACGCACAAGTCCCGCCCCACGTCAGGCAAAGGCTGCAAGCCGACCTCGCCAAGGCCGGATTCACCGACATCAAGATCATGCCCTCGTCCTTCCTGGTGCGCGCTAAGGATTCGCAGGGAAATCCGGTGATGATGGTCATCAATCCGGATTCGATCACGGAAGTGACGCAACAATCGGAACAGCCCATGTCGGGAGCAATCAAGGGCGAACCGAACAGCCCGATCCCTGCCCCGCCGGCGAAGCCCGAGACGCCGGCGAAGCAGTAGCTTCGCACGGCGCGCGTCGTCCGCCGGGCGCGCCTGCCGCGCTCGGCGAGCGCGGCTACAGCCGCTTGTAGACCGCGTCCGCGCGTTCCTCGAACGCGCGGGCGAATTTGCGGAAGGCGACGTCGAACATCGAGCCCATCAGCGCGCCGAGGGTGCGGCTCTTGAACTCGTAGTCGATGAAGAAGCCGACGCGCGAGCCGTCGCCCTCGGGCTCGTCTCGGAAGGTCCAGTTGTTTTCGAGATGACTGAACGGCCCGTCGATATATTCGACCCTGACCTTGAGCCCGGGCTTGTCGAGCGCAACCCGGCTGGTGAAGGTCTCGCGAATGAGCTTGTAGCCGACCGTCATGCCGGCGACGAGCGTTTCGCGGCCGTCGTCGTCGGCCCTGCGGCTGCGCACTCTCAGCGCCTTGCAGAGGGGAACGAATTCCGGATAGCGCTCGACGTCGGCGACGAGATCGAACATCTGCTCGGCCCGGTGGCGAACCCGGCGCTCGTCGTGAAAGGAGGGCAAGGGTCGCGGACCTCCGGGGCGCCCGCGCGGCGTAAGGGCTTCAGGGTTTGGGTTGTTGGGGCGCGGCGGGAGCGGCCGGAGCCGGAGCGGCTGGAGCCGGCGGGGGCGCCGATGGCGCGCTTGACTGGCCTTCCATCTGCTTCAGCTGATCGAGAATATTGCCGGGCGAGATCGGCGTCGGCGCGGTTTGGCCAGCGGGCGCTGGCGCGCCGCCCTTGTCGAGAATCGAGTGCGGCGCGCGGCTCCAGCTCGAGAGGATCGACATCAAAAGCGCGGTGGCGAAGAACATCGCGCCTAAGATCGCGGTCGCGCGCGACAGCGCGTTCGCCTGGCCGCGGCCGGTCATGAAGCTGCCGGTTCCTCCGCCCGTCCCGAGGGCGCCGCCCTCGGAGCGCTGCAAAAGGACGACCGCGATCAGCGCGACCACGATCAGAATGTGAATGACGATCAGAACGGATTGCATGAAGGTCTCGAACCGGCGGAACGCGGGGCCGGGCGGCCGGCGTCCCCAAAAGATGGCGCGCTCCTATCACGGCGCAAGAGGGGCGTCCATCGGCTACCGGAATCGGACGTTGCGATCACCCGTCAGAAGGCCGAAGAGCGGCCTTTGCCTGCTCGACCGTTACCGCAAAAGGCAAAGCCTCCGCGGCGCCTTGGGTTACCACCAGAGCGCTCGTCTTGAAAACGCCAGCTTCGACAACCGGCAGCCGTTCTTGTCCTCNNCTCAAGACGTAGTCGCTGTCTTCGCCGCAAGGATTGCTCCACAAGATCAGGAAAGATGCAAGATCGCACGCCCCGCCGAGCATCCATGGTCAAGGCCGTTGTCGGCGATAGGCCGCCGCTGGCGATTGCGTTAGGCTTTCCCACGTTGACTTTCGTCACTCATCATGGCGGTCGGACATGCCGATTTCCCGGCGCGGGCTGATTGTTTTCCTGACGAGCGCGCCTGCGCTCGCGCTCGCTTCCCCCTGCTGCGGTCCCATGACTCCGCAAGGCGCGCGGCTCGCCGCCCTACTCGATGGAACCGGCGTCGACCACCTCTGGCTCGCTGGAGACAAGGTCGACTGGGAGACTGGGGAGTCGCGCGGCGCCTGGAACGACGGAAGAGCGCACACCCACTGCTCGGCTTTCGTGGCCAGCGTCGCCAAGCGGCTGGGGATCTACGTCTTGCGGCCGCCGGACCACAGCGCCGTGTTGCTGGCGAATGCGCAGATGGGCTGGCTCGGGAGCGCGGCGGCTGCGGGCGCTGGCTGGCGGCCGCTGCCCGACCCGGCCGCGGCCCAGACGCGCGCAAACCAGGGCGATCTCGTCCTGGCTGCGTTTGAAAGCCCTGACCCGGAGATGCCCGGTCACATCGCCATTGTCCGCCCATCCGACGTCGATGCGACGACCCTGGAGGAGCAGGGCCCGTTCGTGACCCAGGCCGGAGGGCACAACGCATTATCGACGCCGCTGGCGCGAGGTTTCAGGAATCACCGCGGGGCATGGCTCCCCGGCGGAGGCGGCTCCATTCGCTTCTTTGCCCACTCGATTGAATGGCCGCAGGGGCGTTGAGCCACGGAGGCGCGCGGCAGAATCCGGNNATGTCGTCTCGAATCTCTCGCATGGCGTCTTCCGGCAGGGTCGAAATCTCAAAGTTCTCCCGGATACGGTCAGGTTTCGTCGACGTGGTCAGGACAGCGGTCCCGCGTTGGACGGCCCAGGCAAGCGCAACTTGGGCAGGCGTTTTGTGGACGCGCTGGGCGATTCTTGTGATTACCGGGTCGTCGACGATTCGAGGCGACATGTCATGCGCCAACGGGGCGCCCGCTTGGACCACGATCCCGTGCTCGCGACAGAAATCGAGCAAATCCCATTGAGGGAGATACGGATGCAGTTCGGCTTGCACCAAGGCAGGCTTGATCCGCGCGGCCGCAACGATCTCCTTCAGCTTGTCCAAAGTAACATCCGTTACGCCGATCGACTCGCAGTGACCGTCGTCCACAAGGCGCTCGAGCGCCTGCCATGTCTCGATCAACGTCACTCCGGAATCGTAGATGACCTGACCATGCTCGTCCCGCGGGTCCAGCTCGTCGCCGGGTTTAAAGGCGAAAGGCGTATGAATGAGATAGCAATCGACGGTGTCGATTTTCAGTCGTCGGCAGCTGGCGTCAAAGGCAGGCTTGACGCGTTCGGGACGATGATTGGTGTTCCATAACTTCGTGCTGACGAAGATATCTTCCCGTCGAATCGTCCCGGCGCGGAACGCCGCCTGCAACGCCTCGCCAACCGCTTCTTCATTTCGATAGCGCTCCGCGCAATCGAAATTTCGAAACCCCACTTCAAACGCCGTCTGAGTTGCTTCTTTGGTCAAGAGAGGGTCGCGGATCAGCGTGCCAAACCCAGCGGCGGGGATCGCGCCCGATCCGTTGTTAAGAGGAATCCTCAAATAGCGAAGCGTATCGGGGGTCGCCATGCTGATATTCCTCACCTGTTGAGCGCCTGCGAACCGCTGACAAACCGATTGCCGCGAACGTAGAATCGCAGCGGACTATCGGCCGCGCGCGTAATGCCGATCCGTTTGCTCCGCCCGATTTTGCCGGACGCCAGACCATTGGATCCGAGCCAGAGCGGGCCGGCCTGACAGAGGTCGATCCCGTCCAGCCGGCGATCAATCCCCAAGGCCTCGCACAGTCGTCCGGGGCCCCGCGCCAAGTCTCGCACCCGCTCGACGCCCCGATTTCGCGCCATGATCGCAATGCCGATGGTTGGCTCGATCGCCCTGATCAAGACGCCCGCGCCGACCCCAGGCGTCTCGCTGGAGACGTTCAGCATGAACGAGACGCCATAGGCGAGATAAACATAGGCGTGCCCGCGCTCGAGGAAAAGCGCGCGATTGCGCGGGGTGATGCCGCGATAGGCGTGACCCGCGGGATCGCCGACGCCATAGGCCTCAGTCTCGACGATGCGGCCGCCCGCCACGCCTTCAGCCAGCCTCCGCACGAGCATTTTGCCGATGAGAAAACGAGCGAGCTCAGCGGTGTCGACGGGCATCTCCGCCCGGTCCAGCACGCGCGGGCGCGCCACGGCCCTGCCAATTTCATCCCGTTCGCTCAACCCTACGCGCGCGCGAGGGTCCGGGCTCGAAAGGGTCGGCAAAGTATTGGGTCTCGCGGGCGACCTTGCCATCGAAGAACTCCATGACGCTCACCGAATAGGACGGCCGGCCGTCATACGCGAGGATGAATTCCGTGACCCGGAGGTCGCCCGCGCCGACGATGCCGCGCACCGTGAAACGCTTCGCGTCCGGCTGCGCGACGCGAGAGATGTTGTGCCGGCCCACGATGCGCTCGCCCTTGTCCGCCCCCGAAGAACCGCTTACGATCGCATCGGTGGCCCGATCAAGCGGCCGCGCCGGCGCGCCGTGTGGGTCCGGCCCGGTGAGCGCCCAGTTTTTCACAGTGGGCTTTGTGTTTTAGCTGCAAGTTTCAGTTTGTGCTGAAGCACACTGCCCGACGTGTTCTGGCGAATATCCGAACTGGAGTCGCGAGCGCGACGACGGGGCGCCCCACTCGTTCTAGCGATAGGCNNGCCGCGATCGCCAAAAATTCCGCCGCCTTGAGGCTGGCGCCGCCGATCAGCGCGCCATCGACGTTGTCGAGGGTCAGAAGATCGCGGCAATTGCCCGGCTTGACCGAGCCGCCGTAGAGAATGCGCAATTTGCTCCCGCCCGGGCCATAGATCTCGCCGAGCAGCGTGCGGATCGCGCCGTGCATCTCGGCGACGTCCTTAGGCGTCGGAGTAAGGCCGGTGCCGATCGCCCACACCGGCTCGTAGGAGACGACCACGCTATCCGGCCCGCCGCCCGGCGGCAGCGAGCCTTTCAGTTGCCGGGTCACAACCGCGATCGCCTCGCCCGCCTGGCGCTCTTCCTTTGTCTCGCCGACGCATACGATGGCGGTCAATCCCGCTTTCAGCGCCGCCTCCGCCTTGGCGCGCACCAGGGCGTCGGTCTCGTGGTGGAGGGTGCGGCGCTCGGAATGGCCGACGATGACGTAGGTCGCGCCTGCGTCCTTGAGCATGGGAGCGGAAATATCGCCGGTGAAGGCGCCGCTCGGCTCCGGATGGCAGTCCTGGGCCCCGAGCGAGAGCTTGCCGCCCCTGATCTTCCAGGCGGCTTGGGCAAGCAGCGTCGCTGGCGGGCAGACGGCGAGCTCGGCTTCGCCCGCTTCGCCCGCGTCGGCCGCCCGGCGCATCGCCTCGATCTCGCCGAGCGACGCGAAGACGCCGTTCATCTTCCAGTTTCCGGCGACGAACGGACGCACGCCAGGAGTCATCGAAGCCTTCCCGCATCTTGGTTGTCGCGGTTGTTATCATCGCGCCTTAGCCTATGCAAAGCGGCCCGCGCTCGCTAGACAGGGCGCGCTCGCGGCCCAAAACGACGAGACTTAAGGGCGCGGCGGACGAGGAAAGGCGAACCAGGCGAATGCTCGAAGCGATCCGCAACGCGGCTCAGGGGATCGTCGGCAAGGCGATCATGACCGTGGTCATGGGGCTCATCATCGTCAGTTTCGTCATCTGGGGCGTGGGCGACATGCTGCGCGGCTTCACCGCCTCGACCGTGGCCTCGGTCGGCGGGGCGAAGATCTCCGCCCAGGAATATCACGTCGCCTACGACCGGATGATCCAGCAGTATCAGCGCCGGCTGCGCCGCCCGTTCACCAACGAGGAGGCGCGACAGATCGGTCTCGACCGCAGCGTCCTGCAGCGGCTCCTGAGCGAAGCGGCGGTCGACGAAGAGGCGCGCAAGCTCGGCCTCAACATTTCCGACGACGCCTTGCGCGAGATCATCACCTCTAACCCGGATTTCCGCGACAAGTCCGGCGCCTTCGATCCCGCTCGCTTCGCCGACGCGCTGCGCAACATGGACCTGACCGAGCGCGGCTTCGTTTCCGAATTGCGCCAGCAGGCGCTGAGGCAGTTCATCGTCGCGGCCCTCACGACCGGGATCGCCGCGCCGAAGGCCGAGGTCACGGCGGAGGCCGATTATGAGGGCCAGACCCGGTCGGTCGACTATTTCCTGCTTCCCGCCGCGGCGGCGGGCGAGATTACGGCGCCTTCCGACGAGGCGCTCAAGACCTTCTTCAACGATCGCAAGTCGAGCTACCGCGCGCCCGAGTTCCGCGCGATGGACGTCCTCGCGCTCGAGCCGGAGATGATCGCCAATCCGGCCGAGGTGAGCGACGCCGACGCTGAGGCCGCCTACGCAAAGATCGCCGGCAAGGATCCGCGGTTCGGCGCGCCCGAGAAGCGCGACCTGCAGCAGATCCTCTACCCCAACGAGGCGGACGCGAGCGCCGCCGAGGCCAAGCTCAAGGCCGGCGCCAGTTTCGACGACCTGGTCAAGGAGCGAGGCCTCAAACCCGAAGACACCGACCTCGGCGAGACGACCAAGGACGCCATGCTCGACAAGGCCGAGGCCGATGCGGTGTTCGCCCTGCCGCAGGGCGGCGTGAGCGAAGTGCTGAAGAGCCAGTTCGGCCCGGTGATCGTCCGCGTCAAGGGCATCACGCCCTCGACGATGAAGCCGTTCGCAGAGGTCGCGGACGAGGTCAAGCGCCAGGTCTCGGCTTCTCGCGCCGGCGACAAGATCCAGGCGCTCCACGACAAGATCGAGGACCTCCGGGTGTCGGGCAAATCCCTCATCGAAGCCGCCAAGGCGGTCGGATTGACCGGGCAATCGATCGACGCCGTCGACGCCCAGGGCCTTGACCCCAAAGGCGCGCCCGTGAACCTCGCGGACAAGGCCGAACTCCTGCGCGCCGCCTTCGCCTCCGACGTCGGGCTCGATGAAGCGCCGATCAACACCAAGGACGGCGGCTTCGTGTGGTTCGACATCACCAAGGTCGATCCGGCGCACGACCTCACATTCGAGGAGGCGAAGCCCGAGGTCGAGAAGCAGTGGCGGGCCGAGGAGGTCGACAAGGCGCTCGCCGGCAAGGCTGACGACCTCGTCAAGCAGATCAAGGCCGGCGGAAGCGTCGCCGATCTGGCGAAGAGCGCGGGCGCTGAGGCGAAGTCGGCTCAGGACGTCCATCGGGCCGAGCAGACCAGCCTGCCGGAAGCCGTCGTCGCCGCGATCTTCCGCGAGCCGGCCGACGGCGCGGGCTCGTCGGCGACGCCGGACGGGCGGGTAGTGTTCAAGATCACCGCCGACAAGACGCCCCCGGTCGACTTCGCCGATGCCCGTGTCAAGGCGATGGCCTCGCAGCTCGACTCCGCGACCCGCGAGAGCCTGCTCGACCAGTACGTCGAAGCTTTGCGGCGGACGCTCGGCGTCGTCGTCCATCCGGAAGTCCTGCAATCGGCCGAGGGCAGCTGATAACCCGATGACCACCCTGCCCGACTACGAAGCGTTCGCGCGCGCGTATGGCGCCGGCGAGGCCGAGGTCGCGGTGACGACGCTGGTCGCCGATCTCGAAACCCCGGTCTCCGCCTATCTCAAGCTCGCGCGCGGCCGCGCAGGCAACATGTTCCTGCTCGAATCGGTCGAGGGCGGGGCGCAGCGCGGCCGCTATTCGATGATCGGCCTCGATCCCGACCTCATCTTCCGTTCGATCGGCGATCACGCCGAGATCAACCGTCGGGCCCTCGCCGACCCCGAGGCTTTTGTCCCCTGCCCCGGCGATCCGCTCGATGTCTTGAGATCGCTGCTCGCCGAATCGCGCATTTCCATGCCGCCCGGCCTGCCGCCGATGTCGGCTGGCGTGTTCGGCTATCTCGGCTACGACATGGTGAGGCGGATGGAGCGCCTCGCCCCGGCAAAGCCGGATCCGATCGGCGTGCCCGAGGCGCTGCTCATCCGCCCGACCGTGATGGTCGTGTTCGACGGCGCGCGCGACGAGATGGCGGTCGTGACCCCGGTTCGCCCAGCGCCGGGCGTCACGGCGCGCGCGGCTTACGAGAGCGCGATGGCGAGGCTGGACGCGGTCGTCGACGCGCTCGAATCGCCCCTCGATCACGCGGCGGGAATGGCCGTCGATCCGCTGGTCAAGGCGGGCGAAGCGCGGTCGAACACCAGCGAGGCCGAATTTAAGGCGATGGTCGTCCGGGCGAAGGACTACATCGCCGCCGGCGACGCGTTCCAGATCGTGCTGTCGCAGCGGTTCACCAGCCGGTTCGACCTGCCCGCATTTGCGCTCTACCGGGCGCTGAGGCGGGTCAATCCCTCGCCGTATCTCTGCTTCCTCGATTTCGGCGCCTTCCAGATCGTCTGCTCGAGCCCGGAGATCCTGGTCAGGGTGCGCGAGGGCAAGGTCGTCATCCGCCCGATCGCCGGCACAAGGCCGCGCGGCAAGAGCCCAACCGAGGACGAGGTGCTGGGCGCCGAGCTTCTTGCCGATCCGAAAGAGCGCGCCGAGCATCTGATGCTGCTCGACCTCGGCCGCAACGACGTCGGCCGCGTCGCCCGAATCGGGTCGGTCAAGGTGACCGACAGCTTCTTCATCGAGCGCTATAGCCATGTGATGCACATCGTCTCCAACGTCGAGGGCGACTTGCGCCAGGGCGTCGACGCCGTCACCGCGCTCGCCGCCGGCTTTCCCGCCGGCACCGTCTCCGGCGCGCCGAAGGTGCGGGCGATGCAGATCATCGATGAACTCGAGAAGGACAAGCGCGGCATCTACGCCGGCTGCATCGGCTATTTCGGCGCCGGGGGCGAAATGGACACCTGCATCGTGCTGCGCGCCGCGGTGGTTAAGGACGGGCTCATGCACGTCCAGGCCGGCGCCGGCATCGTCTACGACTCCTCGCCCGCCGCCGAGCAGAAGGAATGCGGCGACAAGGCCCGGGCGCTGTTCAGGGCGGCGGAGGAAGCGGTGCGGTTCGCGGTGCGGGGGAAGCGCGGGCAGTAGCGCGCCACGCCGGCATGGGCGGGCAAGAGAGGCGCCGGCGCGCGCGGGCTGGAAATCGGCGTCGCCGTCAGCGATGATCCTGTCGCCGGGTCGCCTGCCGCGGCGAGCCGATCGAGTGGGTCGAGGCCGGAAACGCTGGGGATCAAACCCCTCGGATAGGCCTCGCTAGGGGCCAGGATAGATAGACATTGAACCACCGAGAGGAAGCGCTGGATTCCGCGTGGACAGAGAGCGCGGCGAACCTGGTCAGACCACGGTTCTGGCTGACCGGGATTGCGTTCCTTGCGGCCTATCTGGCGCTGAACGTCATCACCGTGCGGTATCAATTCGAAGCGCTCGGCATCACGTTGTGGAGCCCGGACGACGGGCTCACGGTGCTGCTGTTGATCGAAGGGGTGGAATTCTTTCCCTTCGTCCTCGCGGGCGCGGTATTGGCCGACGTCCTGGTCTCCCACGTTCAGCACAGCTTTTACGTGACCATTCTGGCTGAATCCGCCTTGTCTCTCGGCTATCTGGGCATCGCGGGCGCGTTGCGCGATGTCCTCAAGTTCAGCCCGAGGCGGAGCGATCTGGCCGATGTCCTCGTGATGCTGGCGGCCGTGCCGGCCGGCGCCATCCTGAACTCGTTGATCTACTGCGGCGTCCTTTATCTGGCCGGCTCATTGCCCGCGGATCAGTTTATCTCCGCGCTGCGCCATTTCTGGATCGGCGACGCGGTCGGAATCATTGCAGTCATTGCGGCGGCGACGGCGGTGTTCTCGGTTTCATCCAAAACCCGTTGGGTCTGGCGGAAAGACGATACGCTCAACTGGTCGGTGTTCATTATCAGTTCGTGCCTGGTGTTCGCGTTCATCCACGGCGCGCCAAGCGCTTACGCCTACCATTTGTTCTATCTGCTGTTCTTGCCAACCATCTGGATCGGCATGCGAGCGGGCTATGTCGGGGTGGCGATCGCGCTCCTGGCGACCCAGACTGCATTTTTCATGACGGCTTCGCACATTGGATTCAGCGCCGACGATTTTGACCAGTTCCAAATCCTGATGCTCGTGCTTTCGATCACTGGGCTCATTCTCGGCGCCACCGTCACCGAGCGTGAGCGCGCCCACCAGAAGCTCCGGGAGCAGCAGGAGGAACTGGTGCGGATCTCGGCGCATGCGACCGCGGGCGCGCTGGGCATGCTGCTCGCTCACGAACTCAGCCAACCCTTGTCGACGGTCGCGACCTATGCCGTTGCGGCGCGCCGGATGTTGCAATCGGGCGCCGGCCCGGAGCCGGTGATCGACGCCTTAAGCAAGGCCGAGGCCGAGGCGCAGCGAACGCGCGAGGTGCTGGAGCGCATCCGCGACCTTGTCTCGGTCGGCAGATTGCAGCCGCGGCCACTGAGTCTCGTCGATGCAGCCCTGAAGATCCGGGCGCTCTGTGTGGAAGGCGCAAACGCGCGCGGCGTCGACATCGTCGTCGAGAGCGTTCATCCGATCCCGCTCGTCGAGGGCGACCCGATCGGAATCGAGCAGGTCCTCAACAACATCGTCGGCAATGCGGTCGATGCTGCTGCGGAACGCCGAGACGCACGCGGACGCGTCCTCGTTCGCGTGATCGACCGCGACGGTTGGGCGATCGTCCAAGTCGATGACAACGGTCCCGGAGTGGCGCCGGAGATGGCGGAGAGCCTGTTTCAGGCTTACCAGACATCCAAACCCCGAGGAATGGGGCTCGGACTCACTCTCAGTCGTCGAATCGTGCAACGACACGGGGGCCGCATTTGGTGGCAACCCATCGCGCCGGAGGGGACCAGGTTTGTGGTCGAGCTCAACCTCAACGGACCGGACGGCGATGCCGCATAGACGTCACGTCGCCATCGTTGACGACGAGGCAAGCGTCCGCGAGTCGCTGGCCTTGCTTCTGTCGACCGCCCAGATCGAGTCGCGGACATTTGCCTCGGCGGAAGACTATCTCGCGTCCGTCCCGCTCGACGAGTCCAGCTGCGTCATCCTCGACAACCAGCTTCCTGGCCTGAGCGGCATTGGCTTGCTCAAGCGAATTGCGGCTGCGGCGGACTGCGACACGGCGGTCATCCTGATCAGCGGACACGGCGACGTGCCGACCGCGGTTTCGGCGATGAAGTGCGGCGCATTCCATTTTGTCGAGAAGCCGCTGGACCCAGAAGCGCTGCTGCTCACGGTCGAGGAGGCGTTGGGGAGGACCGAACAAGTCCGCGATCGCCAGACCCAAGTCCAGGAGTTCAGGGGCCGGCGCGCATTGCTCACCCAGCGCGAGCACGAAGTCTTCGAGTTGCTGGTGCAGGGTCTGCCGACGAAGCTGATCGCCCGCCAGTTGGGAATCACCCCCCGGACGACCGAACACCATAGGGCCGCCGTCATGCACAAAATGCAGGCCCGCACCATTTCTCACCTCGTGCGGATGGCGCTCAGCTTCGATCCGCCCGCCGGCGAGACGTAGGTCCTTTCCGCCATTTTCGCGACCGCCGCGAATCTACGGGCGCCGAGGCTTCGCCAACCAACGCCTCGGACGACCGACGAATGCCTCCGCCAGTCCGCGAATATCTGCTAGACTGGCGGCCGCGCAGAGCAAGTCGATCACATAAGCGATGCCTTTCCCCACCTGCCGGCTCCCTTCCGGCTCATTGTCAGGTTCACCGTGATCGCGGCGGTGGTCGGCGCGGCCTATTCCGAGAGCCACGTGGCCGAGAATGGGGGCCGGTGGTTCGCCCCCGACGGCTTGGCGCGCGGCGCGCTGACCGGCGCGGTGATTGCCTTCATGCTGACCTCCCTTCAAGTGTTCGTCCTGACGCGGCCCTTCGGGGCGCCGCTTCGCCGCACGCCGTTCCTCGTCCATGTGGCGGTCAAGACCGGCATCTATCTCATCTTCATCCTGTTCGGGCTTGCGCTCGGGGCGTGGACGTTCCCGGCCCCGAACGAGTCGGGGATTACCCGCCAGGATGTGCTGTTCTCGCTCGCGAGATGGGGTCGGTGAAGAAAGAGATCGTTTTCCTCGGCGACACCGTCAACACCGCGGCCCGCATCCAGGACATGTGTCGCCAGACCGGCGACCGGGTGCTTGCCTCGGCCGACCTGATCGATCGCCTCGAGCTGCCGCCCGGCGTCGCCAAACGCTCGCTCGGCGACCTCAGGCTGCGCGGCAAGGGCGCCGATCTTGCGCTCTATGCGTTAACCAGGGCGCCCCAACGCGCTCGCCGGGCCGAGGCCGCCGCGAGCCGCGAGCCTGCGCCTGAGGAAACGCGCGTCGCCCTCCCGTAAGCGGAAGTCTCCGCGGATATGCAGACCTCTGGCATGAAGAAAGGGTGACAAACATTTGTCGCCGTGATCGCTTTCGCGGTATAAGCCGGCGCGAAGGCGAGCAAGCATGCTGTCGCAAAATACGCTGGTTTGGGTCGGAGGAGCTACGGCGTCGACGGTTGTGGCCGCTGGCGCGGTGGCGGGCGCGCTGCTGTGGACCCATCCGGGATTCTTTTGGCCGAGCCCTGCCGCGACCCAGGTCGTGGCCAGCGCCCCCGAGCCCAAGACGCCAACCGGTCCGCCGGCTGCGCCCACAGTCCAGACCGCGACGCCTGCCGCAAGCGCCTCGGCGCCTGGCGGCGAGGCGGCGAGCGAGGCGGCCGCCTCGCCGCTGAAGCCGGCCTTCGACGCAGTGAACGTCGAGCCGACGGGCGAAGCGGTCATCGCCGGCCGGGCGGAGCCGAACGCCAGGGTCGAGCTGCGCGACGCCGGCAAGACGGTCGCCGAGGCGACGGCCGACGCCTCGGGCCAGTTCGTCATCATCCCGCCGACATTGGCGCCGGGCGATCACAGTCTGTCGTTGGCCGCGGACGCGGGCAAGGCGGCGCCGGAAACGTCGAGCGCGGTCGCGGTCTCGGTTCCCCGGCCGCAAGCGAAGGTTGCCGCCGCCGCGCCGGCAACGACGGCCGCGCCCGCGCCCTCGCCGCCGGCGC